>JAJYJB010000124.1 GCA_021789735.1 Nitrospirota bacterium | reverse complement strand
CAAAACTCCACCGTGGGTTCAAATCCCACTCTCTCCGCCATATTCACTATTTGATCCCTAAATTTTTTGCCGGGCAGGAGGTCCCTTTCGCCCTCTGCGGTTTTTTTTGCCGCTGCTAAACTGAACGCTGTCTGTCCCTCTTTGATTATTTTTTACAGTATGGTTAAAATGATAGGATCCGGGCAGTGGCCCTGCGTAACGGCGAGGTGTGAACCCCGCCAGGTCCGGAAGGAAGCAACGGTAAGCATTTTTCGCCGTGTACCGCAGCAAGCCGCTGCCCGGTTTTTATTCTGATGGAAGATCGGACCTTGTTCTGCTTCTTGGATTTGTGATATGGGCTACCTCGTTCTAGCAAGAAAATGGAGACCGTCTGGTTTCGGCGACCTGGTGGGCCAGGGGCCTGCGGCCAGGGTCCTTAAGAATTCCATCGTCCAGGGCAAGATCGCCCATGCCTACATATTTTCAGGCCCGCGCGGGGTGGGCAAGACCTCCATGGCGAGGATACTGGCCAAGGCCCTTAACTGCGAGTCTGGGCCGACGCCCGAGCCATGCGGAAAATGCGGTTCCTGCATGGGTATAACGGGAAGCGCCAGCATGGACGTCATGGAGATAGACGGGGCGTCCAACAATGGCGTAAACGATGTCAGAGAGCTGAGGGACATGGTTAAATACGCCCCCTCGGCGGGCAGATACAAGGTCTATATAATAGATGAGGCCCACATGCTTTCCGAGTCCGCCTTCAACGCACTTCTGAAGACCCTTGAAGAGCCTCCGGCGCACGTCGTCTTCGTGATGGCGACCACGGAGCCGAAAAAAATACCGCTTACGGTATTTTCCCGTTGCCAGCATCTTCCCTTCAGGCGCATATCGGCTGCGGACATAAGAGACCGCCTGGAGCATATCGCCGCCATGGAGGGTCTTAACATAAGCCGTGGCTCCCTTGAGATCATTGCAAGGGCGGCGGACGGCAGCATGAGGGACTCCCTGACGATGCTTGACCAGATAGCATCGGTTTCAAGCGACATCGGGGAAGAGCTCGTGATGGAGCTGCTGGGCATTACAGGCTATCAAAACCTTGCCGCGCTTTTGGGCGCAGTAATCGATGGCCGCAGGGATGAGGTCCTCGAGGAGATCGCGGGTTTCGCTGACAGGGGTGCGGACGCCAGGCAGATACTAAAGGACATTGTAAAGCTGACCAGGGACCTTCTTGTGTACAAGCTTTCAAGGAAACCAGACGAGGCGCTTGAGATGGGCGAGCAGGACAGGGAGGCATTGAAGGCGCTCTCCCAAACGGCCTCGCCAGAGCAGGTGCTGGCGCTCCTGTCCGAGTTTCTGAGGGCGGAGACCGGGCTCAGGTTCTCCTCCAACCCGAGGGTGGCGCTTGAGGTGGCCATGCTAAAGGCCAGCTATTTTGGCAGCTTTCTGCCGGTGGGCGAGGCTTTGAGAAAACTGGGGCCCGGCGCCCGTATCGCCCAGGAAGACCCGTCCGGCCCGGAAGGGGAAAACAGGTCTTCCGCCGGCAGGCCTTCCCGTCCGTCCGCCCATGCGCCGGCGCCAAAAAAGACCGGCATGGCCGATGTTTCAGTCCACTTGGACGCCGATGAAGATGAAGCCAGGAAGGTACAAGCCGCGGAGAGCATTTTAAAGACCAAAAGCAAAAGTGCCCCGGATCCAAAAAATGCCGGCCAGTATGAAGGGGATCAGGGCGAAAACCGGGAAGGCAGCAATGAGGCTGAAAAAGGCCCCGCCCACGCAAAAAGGACTGGCGGCCCTGGGGATGCGGGAGAGATACTTGCTGTTCTCGCGGAGCGCGCAAAAAATCCGATGGTCATTTCGGCCTTTGCCACGGCCGATGTCTCGATAAGGGACGGAAAAGAACTTGTCTTCAGTTTTCCAAAGGGGATGAACACGGAGCTTTTTGAGGAGTACCTGAAAAAAGACCAGAAATGGCTTGAAGAGGAGGCCTCCGCGCTTTTTGGCTCGCCTCTGAAATTGGGCATATCCGCGGAGCGCGGCGCGGGCCTTTCGAAGAAAGACCTGCGCCAAAAGGCCGCCTCCATGCCTTTCACGCGCGAAGCGCTGGACCTCTTCGACGGCAAGGTCGTGGACGTGAACGAAAGCAACTAAAGGACCTCGCCCATTTTTTTAAGGGCGCATTTTATTTTTTACTTTTTTGCTGCCGGATTTTAAACGAAACAATATGGAGGGAGCATAGGAATGTCAAAGAAGATGCTTGGTAACATGCTGCGCGAGGCGCAAAAGCTTCAGGCCGAGATGCAGAGGCTCCAGGAGGAGGCCAAGAACAAGACCGCCGAGGCGACCGCCGGGGGCGGCATGGTCACGGTGAGGGCGAACGGGGCCGGAGAAGTGGTCTCCATAAAGATCGAAAAGGACGTGGTCAACCCCGAGGATGTTGAAATGCTCGAAGACCTGATCCTGGCTGCCACGAACGAGGCATTGAGGCGCGCCAGGCAGGTAGTGAGCGAGGAGATGAACCGCCTGGCCGGCGGGCTGAATATCCCTGGAATGGGCGGACTTGGCGGGATGTTCGGGGCATAAATAGGCGGAAGTATGGCCAGGGGCGTAATAGAAAACCTGATAGAGCAGCTTACGAAACTTCCGGGCGTTGGGAGGAAAAGCGCCCAGAGGCTGGCGTTTTTCATACTCAACATGAAGGACGAGGACGCCATGGCCCTGGCAGGGGCGATAACCGCCCTCAAGGAGAACGCCAGGTTTTGCCGGAGCTGCTTCAACATAACGGATTCCGACACCTGCGAGATATGCCGGGACTCCATGAGGGACAGAAAAAGGATATGCGTTGTGGAAGAGCCAAGCAACATACTCGTGGTGGAACGTTCCGGCGGGTATAACGGCCTCTACCATGTGCTTCAGGGCTCCCTCTCGCCCATCGACGGCATAACGCCTTCGATGCTCAGGATAAAGGAGCTGGTGGACAGGGTCTCTTCTTCCGGCGGCGGGGTGGAGGAGGTGGTCATCGCGACCAATCCGAACACCAGGGGCGAGGTTACGGCCAGGCACATAAGGGAGGTCTTGAGCCCTTTTAGCGTTGCCGTGACAAGGATCGCTTACGGCCTTCCCCTGGGGGGTGACATCGAGTTTGCCGACGAGGTGACAATGAAAAAGTCGCTGGAGGGAAGGACAAGACTCGAGTGAATTTTTTTTTACCTGGTTGAAAGAAAAAAATTTGTAATGCTATAATTTTGTAAGGCTTCGACTTTATAAATCCGCACAAAAAGTACGTCTTCTCTCCTCCTGTTCTGAAGCTGCAACGAAAAAAAGATAGAAACCAAAAAAAACATGCGCAAGATCAATGTTGAGAACAAGCCCCCGGGTAAAGAGGCCCCCAGGCTGGACCTGTGTTCCGTACTC
>JAJYJB010000123.1 GCA_021789735.1 Nitrospirota bacterium | reverse complement strand
GGGGGGGGGGGTGCCATAATTAAAACCCTACTCCTTTGTTCCACGTGGAACATCTATCCCGTAGGCCTTGATCTTTCTGTGGAGGTTGGAGCGCTCAACTCCCAGGGCCTCGGCGGTCTTCGAGATATTCCAGTTGTTTTCAGAGAGTTTTTTGGCAAGGTAATCCCTTTCGAAGGCCTCCTTGGCCTCCTTCAGCCCCCCATAGCCCAGATAGTCGTCCGCCCGCTCGGGCTCCCTGTCCGGGAAATTGTCCAGAAAAAGCAGGTCTTTTTCTTCTATGCTCTCGGCCGTGCTCATGATTACGAGCCGCTCCACGACATTTCTAAGCTCCCGGATGTTGCCCGGCCATGAATAGGCGGAGAGCCTCCTGACGGCCTCAGGGCTGATGCCCTTTGGTGCGCGGCCGTAGTCGGCCGCGATGGATTTCAGGAAATAATCGACCAGGGCGGGGATGTCCTCGCGGTGGTCCCTGAGCGGAGGCACCACAATGGGGATCACGTTAAGCCTGTAATAGAGGTCCTCGCGGAAGGAGCCGCTTTTTACCTCCCTTGAAAGGTCCTTGTTCGTAGCCGCTATCACCCTTACGTCCACTCTTATCTTTCTCGACCCGCCCACGCGCTGAAATTCCTGGGTCTCTATGGCCCGCAGCACCTTGGCCTGGGTAGCGAGGCTCATATCTCCCACCTCATCCAGAAAAAGGCTCCCCCCGCCGGCCAGCTCGAATTTCCCCTTCCTGCCTTCCTGCGCGCCGGTAAAGGAGCCCTTCTCGTGCCCGAAAAGCTCGCTCTCTATAAGCTCCTGAGGGATGGCGGCGCAGTTGATCTCCACAAAGGGCATCTCCTTCCTGGCGGAAAGCTCATGGAGAAGGCGAGCCACAAGCTCCTTGCCCGCGCCCGACTCCCCGGTGATGAGCACCTTGCTTGTGCTCTTTGCCGCAAGCTCCACCTGCTGTCTCAGGGCCTTTATCGCCGCGGAATCCCCGACCATGCGGAACCAGCCCCTGCCTGACTCCCGCAATATCCGGTTTTCCCTTTCAAGGCGGGTCACCTCGAGCGCCTGCTGCACCGTCATCAGGACACGTTCCATCGAAAGGGGTTTTTCCATGAAGTCAAAGGCCCCCATCTTCGTCGTCTTGACGGCAAGCTCGACGGTGCCGTGGCCCGTGATCATGACGACGGGCAGGTCTTCGTGCAGGGCCTTTATCCGTTTAAGCGTCTCGGCGCCATCGATGCCGGGCAGCCATATGTCCAGCAGCACCATCTCGGGGAGCCGCCGGTTTATGGCCTCCATCGCCTCCTCCCCCGATCCGGCCATGTCGATCTCATGGCCCTCGTCGGAGAGTATGTCGGCCAGGCTCTCCCTGATATTGGCCTCGTCGTCTACTATGAGTATTCTGGGCATCCTGAACTCCCCCCGAGCGGTAGCTCTATCTCGAAGGCGCTGCCGCTCGGGCTGTTTTCACTTATCCGTATATAACCGCCGTGCTCGGAGACTATCTTGTGTACTATGGCAAGCCCGAGCCCGGTGCCATGTTTTTTGGTTGAGAAATAGGGCTCGAAAAGTTTTTCCCTTACATCGGGCGGTATGCCCGGCCCGGTATCCGAAATCTTCATGAAAAGCCTGCCTCTCTCCTCGTCCGCTTCTATTTTAACCGAAACAACCCCGAAACCATTCATCGCCTCCCTGGCGTTGTCTATGATGTTTACGAGGACGCGCCTGAACTGTTCCGGGTCCAGCTCCACGGGGGGCAGTCCGGGCGGCGCATCAAGGAGGATGCTGAAATCCTTGTAGACCCTGTAGAGGTTCCTGACCTCTTCCACGAGGGCCGGCAGGTCGGAGGGCCTCTTTTTGATGTCCGGCATCCTGCCGAGCCTGGAAAACTCATCAACAAGGCCCCGAAGGCTTTCAACCTCTGCGATTATGGTCCTCGTGGAGCGTTCGAAGACGCCCGGAAAGTCCGCGTGTCCGTCGGCCCATTTCTTCATCATCCTTTCCGTGGAGAGTTTTATCGGGGTAAGCGGGTTTTTGATCTCATGGGCGATCCTCCGTGCTACCTCCTGCCACGCAAGGGCCCTCTGCGCCCTCACAAGCTCCGTAAGGTCGTCGAAGACGGCCAGAAGCCCCAGATGCCGGCCCTTCGAGTCCCTCAGCCCGGTGATGAAAACCCTCAGAAGGATTTTACCTTTTTCTCTTTCCTTTTCTTTTTCCCCGGCGGCGCTTATACCGACCCAAAGCTCCTGCTCGATAAATTTAAGCGTACGCACGTTTATACCCTTGATGAGGGCCGTAAGCTCGCCGGACTCCACGTGGGAAAGAAGCGTTTCATAAGGCCTGCCCACCACGTCGGCGCCCCTTATGCCAAGGATGGCGCAGGCCCTCGGGTTCACCGTGAGCACCTGCCCTTCCGGCGAAAGCGAGACCACACCCGAGCGGATATTGTCCAGGATGCCCTCCATGCAGAGCCTTCTCCTGTCCGACTCCAGATATGCGCTTTCAAGGGACTCCTTTCCTTCTTTCAGTTCGGCCACCATCCGGTTGAAGGAATCCACCAGAAGCCCCATCTCGTCGGAGCCCCTGGGGCTGACCTTCAAATCCAGATTGCCCCCGGCTACCTCCCGGGTGGCGGCCGCAAGCTCGCTCACCGGCCCGGTGATCCCCCTTGCGAGTCTCAAGGCGGCCAGGAGGGCCGTAAACATGATCGTAAGGACGATAAAACCCAGGACCAGATAGAAATTGGTCCGGATCGGGATACGCCAGCTCTCAAGGTCCATAAGGGTCGCGTTGGCCCGTCTTATGTCCTCCACATGGGAAGTGAGCCTGCGCGGCAGCCTTATACTGGCCATGATGACTCCGCCGCCGGGCCGGGGGATTTCCGCCCTCACCAGGTCGCCCCCGGAGGCGGAAAGCACCTCGGAGCTCCTTACGCCTCGGAAGGCCGACTGCATCGCGGGGGTCGCATCGGCTGGAAGACGGGGCAGGTACTCTATGCGATAGGGGCCGATAGTCTTTACGCGGCGGGCGCCCCCACTTGTACCGGCCGCCCAGATATGGCTCTCGGCCATCTTGAGGGCCTTATGCCTCTCTTCATGGTATATCTCCCGCGCCATCGCAAGGGAGGAGACAAGCGGGTCCCTGAACTGGGTGTCGAATATCTTGTCCATGTAATTGGCGGCAAGGCCGCTTGCCACAACGTAGACCATCACCATGGGCGTAATGCTCAGGGCGGTGAAAAGCAGCAGTATCTTGGCCTGGAACTTGAACCCGATCGCCCTGCGCCTTACCCCCAGGTACAACTCGATGAAACCCTTTGAAACCAGGTAGACAAGCCCCAGGAGGACAACAAGATTCAGGTTGAAAAAAAGAAGATAAAGCAGGGTATCCGGGAACAACTCCCTGAACTTCAAA
>JAJYJB010000055.1 GCA_021789735.1 Nitrospirota bacterium | reverse complement strand
GAGGGACATCTACGGGAAATAATGCGGAAAGGACGGGGGCGAAAGCTGTCCGCGGTAATAGGAGAAATAACCTTGTTTCTGCGGGGCTGGATAGGGTACTTCCGGCTATCTCAGGTGAAGAGGGTCTTTGAGGAACTGGACGGATGGATACGGCGGAAGCTGCGACGCATACTTTGGAAGCAGTGGAAAAAGCCGAAGACCAGGGCGAAAAGACTGATTCAACTTGGAATAGACAAGACGCGAGCTTACGAGTCTGCCCATACTGGGCGCGGCCCGTGGTGGAATGCTGGGGCATCGCATATGAATGCCTCAATCACCACCAAATGGCTCTCATCTTTAGGACTCCTGAGCCTCATTACGGAGTACCGACGCCTAAACGGACTTATATGAACCGCCGTATGCCGGACGGCACGTACGGTGGTGTGAGAGGTTGGGGGCCGTGAGGCCCCCCGCCTACTCGATTCGGGGGAAGTTGACTACCGGCAACCTTAGCATTTAAAATAGAACTCCGATTTTTCTGCGCAGGGCCCATAGCTCAGTTGGTAGAGCTACCGGCTCATAACCGGTTGGTCCCAGGTTCGAGTCCTGGTGGGCCCATTAGAAACCAGATGCCAGAGGCTGGTTCTTTTCTGGTTTCCGGCTTCCGGACACCAGTATCTAACGGGAGGCATACGCCACATTGAACGCCCAGGTTAAGCTTCTGATCGAGTTGCAAGAGATGGACAAGGCCATAATAGAGAAAAATTCCCTCATCGAGCAGGCCCCCCTCAGGATACAGGCAGGCGAAAAATCGTTCCGCGGTGCCCGCGAGCTGATGGAGTCCGCCCGCAGGGAGCATGACGCCCTGCTAAAGCAGAAAAAGGATATGGACTCGGAGCTGGAGCAGATGAACCAGAAGATATCGAAGCTCAAGACCAGGACCTCCGAGATAAAGACCAACAAGGAATACCAGGCCCACCTGAAAGAGATAGAGTCCGCTGAGAAAGAAAAGTTCCGCTACGAGGATGGAATCCTCGGTCTCATGGAAAAGATAGAGGCATCAGACAGGGGTCTGAAGGCGGCAGCCGCGGCCGCAAAAGAGGAGGAGGCCAAGGCTGAGACGGTGAGAAAAAAGCTGGAAGCGGAAAGCGGGGAGGCGGGCAAGGAGCTCTCCGTCCTCATGCAGCGGAGAGCGGATTTCGCGGTAAAGATCGAATCCGGCGTCTATGAGCTTTACATGAACCTTCTTGAAAAGCATGGCGGCATCGCCGTGGCGCGGGTGAGGGACGGGATCTGCGGCGGGTGCAACATGACGATAATGCCCCAGCTCTTCGTCCAGGTGAAGGAAACGGACGAGATGCTCCAGTGCCCTCAATGCGACAGAATACTTTACTATGAGGAAGAGGCCGCGGAGAAGCAGCCCGGCTGAAAAAAGAAAGAGCCTGAAAATAGGATGAGAAAGTCCGTCATTTACTCGGACGGGGCCTCCAGCGGAAATCCGGGGGAGGCCGGCATCGGCGGGGTCGTAAGCGTGGACGGCCACACCTTTGAGTTCTCGCGTTCAATAGGCGTCGCAACCAACAATGTCGCCGAATATTCGGCCCTGATCGAGGCGCTCAAAAAGGCGATAGAGATGGGCGCCACCGAGGCCCAGGTCTTCCTGGATTCCGAGCTGGTCGTAAGGCAGATAAACGGCCAGTACCGGGTGAAGCATGAAAATATAAAGCCGCTTTATGAGAAGGCCATCTCGCTTCTTTCCTCCTTCAAGAAATTTTCGGTCAGGCACATCCCCAGGGAGCAGAACAAGAGGGCGGACGCGCTCTCCAAAGAAGGGATAAAGGCCCCTTCCTGCGCTCCGGCCGACCCCTCCAAGCAGGACCTCTTTTAAAATGGCCTCCACAGTGAAGCCGGCCTTTTCATCTTTCGCTTTCTCTGCGCGCATTTCCTGAAAATGGGCGAGCTCACTTTTATTCTTGGCGGGGCCAGAAGCGGCAAAAGCTCTTTTGCCCTGGCTGAGGCCTCGAAGGCCGCCGGCGGGAAAATGAAAAAGGCCTTCATTGCAACAATGGAGCCTGGGGACGACGAGCTAAGGGCACGCATAAGCGCCCACCGCATGGAGCGCGGGCCGGAGTGGGAGACCTTCGAGGAGCCCCTGCGCCTTCCGGCGCTGCTGGACAGGATAAGCGGCAGGTTCGATGTCATCCTACTGGACTGCCTTACGCTCTGGCTTTCCAACCTGATGCTTTCAAATGGGGGCGGCAGTGTTGGGGACGCGCCTGGGGAACTGGCAGAGGCATTGAAAAGAGCAAGCGGTTCCTGCCCGGTATTCACGGTGTCAAACGAGGTGGGCATGGGGATCGTGCCGGACACGGGCCTTGGCAGGGCCTTCCGGGACGAGGCCGGAAGGCTCAACCGTCTGGTGGCCGCGGCGGCTGACAGGGTGTTCCTGGTGGTGGCCGGCCTGCCGCAGAGGATAAAATGAGGCCCCTCAGGCTGTTTCTGATTAGGCATGGGCGCACGGGGCTTGAAGGCCGCTACAAGGGGCAGATAGATGTGCCGCTTACCCCCGGAGGGTTCAGGGACATGGAGGCAACCGCACTTGCCCTTGAAAAGATGCTCAATGGAAAAAAGATAGACGCGCTGTACACGTCGGACCTCACGCGCGCCGTCCAGAGCGCCGGGGTGCTGGCTGAAAGGCTTGGGGTACAGAAGGTCACCCGGATGGAGCTCCTCAGGGAAAGGGCTTTTGGCAAGTGGGAAGGGATGCGGTTTGACGAGATAGAAAAAAAATATCCCTCCGAGTTCGCCAAATGGGTGAAGGACCCTTTCACAAACAACCCCGTGGACGGAGAGTCCAGCAGCATGGTGAAAAAGCGCGCCCTTCGCGCCCTCAAGGAGATAACGGAGTCCGGGGAGAAGACTTCCGGCGGCGCGGTGGCGGCGGTGGTCTCCCATAACGGGATATTAAGGACGCTCCTTTGCCATTTCCTGGGAATGCCTTACAGGAACATCTTCCGCGTCTCGCTTGATTTCGGATGCCTGAGCCTGGTTGAGATATACGGGGATGGGACTAAGGCAAAAACAAAAATGCCCGTTGTGCAGTTCATGAACTATGTCCACAGGGGGTAAAAAAGATTGAAAATGGCCAAAAGCGGAAAAAACGCACGCAAGCTGAGGCCCATCATGGTGCTTGGCACCGGCTCAGGCGTTGGTAAAAGCCTCATCGTGACCGGCCTTTTAAGGGTGCTTTCCGATATGGGCATAGATGCCGTCCCCTTCAAAGCGCAGAACATGGCCCTCAACTGCTTTATCACGAAAGACGGCGGGGAGATAGGCAGGGCGCAGGCGCTTCAGGCTGAGGCGGCCAGGGCTGAGGCCACAACCGACATGAACCCCATACTCCTTAAGGCAACCGGGGACGCCGGCTGCCAGGTCATCGCGAACGGCCGTTCGATCGGGAACATGACCGCCAGGCAGTATTATGAGTTCGGGGCCGATGCCTGGGACATAGTGACTTCCGCCTATCGCAGGCTTGCGGGGGGGCACGAGCTGATAGTGATGGAGGGGGCGGGCAGCCCCTCAGAGATAAACCTGATGGACAAGGACATCGTGAACATGCGGATGGCAAAGCACGCTGGCGCGGCCGCCCTGCTGGTTGGGGACATAGAACGGGGCGGGGTCTTCGCCTCCCTTTACGGCACCGTCTTTTTCCAGGGCGGGGACAGTACGTTAATCAGGGGGTATATAATCAACAAGTTCAGGGGGGACATGGAAATCCTGGCCCCGGGGCTTGAAATGCTGACAGGAAAGACCGGCATGCCATGCCTTGGGGTACTGCCGTACATGAAACATCCGCTTTCCGAGGAAGATTCGCTTTCGCTTTCAGTGGGCCGCGGCATGCTGCCCGGGGGGCGGGCGCTCCGGATAGTGGTGATAAGGAACCGCTTTATCTCCAACTTCACGGATTTTGAGCCCCTGGCTCTGGAGCCCGACGTGGAGGTCGCATATTCTTTGAGACCCGGGGAGATCAAAGGGGCGGACCTGGTCATCATACCGGGTTCCAAGAACACCAGCAGGGACCTCCTTTTGCTTAGGGATTCTGGAGTGGAGGCCTCGATCAAGGGGGCGGTAAAAAAGGGCGTCCCGCTCATAGGGATGTGCGGGGGCCTTCAGATGCTGGGGCATGCCATAAAAGACCCTTCCGGGGTTGAGAGCGAATTTGGGGAAATAAGGGGTATGGGACTCCTGGACATCGAGACGGTGCTTGAAGACCCAAAGGTGACGTCACAAGTAGAGGCATTTGAAGCGGGCGGCGGTGCGGAACGGCTTTCGGGCTACGAGGTGCACATGGGCCGCTCCACCGGGGACATCGGGCTGTTTGAACTAAAGCGCCTGGCAACCGGAGAGATTGTCCGGGACGGTTCAAGAAAGGATGGCGTCTGGGGCACGTATATTCACGGACTCTTCGATAACGACGCCTTCCGGGGCAGGTTATTAAATGGGTTGAGGGCCCGCGCGGGCTTGCCGCAAAGGGCCCCTGTAAAATATGGGGCTGTCCGGGAGGAAGGCATAGACGCAATGGCAGACGCGATAAGGGAGAACCTGGACATAGGGTATATCGAAGACCTCATCGGAAAATAAAATTTTTTGAAAAATTTAAAATGCACAGAATAATAGTCCTTTGCCTCGCCTTTGGGCTTGATTTTGCGATCGGGGAGCCGGAGCGGCTTTTTTACTTCCTTCCGCATCCGGTGCGGCTGATCGGCAAGGCGGAGGAGGCCCTCGAATGGGTTTTAAGGAGGGCGATGCCCAAAAAAGCGCGCCTGGCTGGCATCATTCTCTGCCTGACGGTGGTTGGGGGCACCTACCTTGTTACCCTCGTTGCGGTAAACGCCATTGAAGGGGCGCTTTCTCATTGGTCCGTAGTGGTCCTTGCGGCCCTGCTTTATACGGCCATTGCCCTGAAAGGGCTCACTGGCGAGGCGGCAAAGATAACAGGTCTTGTAAAGGCCGGAGAGATGGACAAGGCCCGCGCGCGGCTAAAGAGCCTTGTGGGCAGGGACACCGCGGGTCTTGACGCCCAGGCCGCGCTTAAGGCTGTCATTGAAAGCCTGGCCGAAAACGCCTCCGATGGGGTCCTGGCACCTGTGTTCTACTATTTGATAGGGGGCCTGCCACTTGCCATGGCATACAAGGCAATAAACACGCTCGACTCCATGGTTGGCTACAAGAACGAGAAATACAGGCTTTTTGGATGGGCCTCTGCCAGGGTTGACGACCTGGCCAACCTGCTGCCCTCAAGGATCACCGGACTTTCCCTCTGCATAGCTTCGGCCGTTATGGGTTTTGGGTTCATGGGGCCGGCAAAGACCATGTTCCGGGATGGAAGGAAGCACCCCAGTCCTAACAGCGGAGTGCCCATGGCCGCAATGGCAGGGGCGCTGGACATAACCCTTGGGGGTCCGGCGGCGTACGGCGGCAGACTGGTTGAAAAGCCCTTTATCGGCAGAGGGCACTTGCCGCTTGATGCGCAAAGGGCGGAAATGGCGCAAAGGCTCACAACCCTTGCCTCTCTCCTTGGGGCAGGCCTGATGGCGGTCGTGATAACCGGGCTGGCCTCACGCCTGTTGCATGGCTGACCGGATGGACAAAAAAAGGCCGCACGGAGGCAGTTTTGGCGGGCACGGCGGGGATGTGCACCGGGCCTCGCGCCTCACAGGCATTCCCGTCCACGAGATAATAGATTTCAGCGCATCCATCAATCCCTTGGGGGCATCACCCAAGGCCCTCAATGCCGCATCGGATGCCATGAGCGGGCGGAACATCGGGAATTATCCTCCGCCGCATGCGTGCGAGCTTGCCCGCCGGATAGAGCGCATGCTTAGGGCCCCTGAAAAAGGGGAGGCTTTTTCCGGCCGGGTGATAGTCGGAAACGGCAGCACGGAGCTTATATATCTTATCCCCCGCGCCTTCAGGCCAAAGACCGTTTTAATACACGGGCCCACGTTCAGCGAATACGGCCGGGCTGCCCTGCTTTCAGGGGCGAGGGTGCGCGTGTCCAAAAGCGACCCGTTAAATAAAGGAACGGGCCCGTTTGATCTTGACCGCTTCCTTCGCGACATGCGGGCCTCTGGCGCGGACATGGCCTTTATCTGCAATCCCAATAACCCCACGGGGCAACTGCTGGGCAGGGAGGCGATGGCAAGGCTTGCGGTCGAGGCCGCAAAGGCGCGCTGCCGCCTCGTGGTGGACGAGGCCTTCATGGATTTTTGCCCCGGGCAGTCACTGGTGGTAGATGCCATCAAAGGAAAGGGAAACAGAAAAAAAACATGGCTCATAGTCCTGCGCTCGATGACCAAGTTCCATGCGCTCACCGGCTTCAGGATCGGCTATGCGGTCTTTGGCTCCGCGAGCGACGCGGAAAAGACGCTTGGATGCAAGGAGCCATGGAGCGTGAACACCCCTGCGATAGAGGCGGCAATGGCCGCGCTGGACGACACCGCGCACGCGCAAAAGACCCTGAGGCTCATGGAAAGGGAAAGGGAATACATTGGCAGGCGGCTCACGGAGGAGGGCATATGGCATCTGCCCACGGCGGCCAATTTCTTCCTGATAAAGATCAAAAGGCCGGGGGGGCTTATAGAACGGCTTTTTCGAAAGGGCATACTTGTAAGGGACTGTTCCAATTTCCCGGGGCTTGGTGAGGGGTTCATAAGGATTGCCATTAAAAAAAGGCGTGAGAACAGACTGCTTTTAGACACCATCCGCGATTTTTTGTCCCGCCCGTGATTTTTTTATTTTCCGCTTCGAAAATCCCCTTATAACTGGATTTAGTAAGTCCGTTAATAATATAGAAAATACATTGACAAACAAGTTTCGAATCTCTTAACATCTTCCACAAAACCCCGTGGGAAGGGAAAACCGGAAATAGAGAAACCCGAAGGCCGTCAGCGGCCGTGGAGCGGGGTAGTTACTACTAAAAAAAACCGGAGGAAGAGGAGGAAAAGGGATGAAGAAGTTTCTGTATTTGCTGCTTTTGCCGTTGGCCGTAATGCTTATTTTGCCGTTAAACGTCTTTGCGCAAAAGGATGTGACCTCGTGGCTCAGTTTGGGCGGCGATATCCAGACGAGGCTCGATTACCTGCAGGGGTCGACGCCTTCCTATGTTCCATTTCAAAGTGCATTGCAAGGCAATTTCAACCCGATTGCCGGACAGGACTACAGGAAAAATACACTGCTGACCAACCGGTTTGGGATCAACATTCTGGCGAAAGTGCTTGAAAACGTAAACGTCAAGGCCCGCCTCCTGATGTACAAGGCGTGGGGCAGCGACTCTTCCACCCCGGTGACGCAGGCGGACCTCTTTTTTGACAGGGCTGGGGTTTTCGACGGAGACCTTGGCCACGTCCCGGGCAGCGATTTTGTCAACGTGGATTATGCCTACGCCACGTGGTACGGCATCGGCGGCGCGCCCGTATGGTTTTCAATTGGCAGAAGGCCCTCGACCGGCGGCATCCCCGGTAACTTAAGGCGGAACGCCCTGGCCGTGGGCACGGCTGGCGTGCCCAATTACCTTATAGATTATGCGTTCGACGGCCTTTCGACCGGCTGGGCCCCTTACATCCCGGCCCTGCCTGGCGCTTATGTCAAGCTCTGCTACGGCAAGGGGTTCCAAAGGAGCATGTCGCAAAACCAGCTCCATGACACCCAGATGGTGGGATTTGTCGTGGTCCCTTACAACACGGACCAGCTTGAGATCCAACTCCAGTGGGACAGGGCGATAGACCTCTTTGACGCTCCGCCCGACTACGAGTTCACGACGCCCTACAGCCCCGCTCCCATTACATTGCAGCCAGCCAGCAATCTTGGCGACATAGACCAGTATGGCGCCCTGGCCAACGGCCAGATCAGGAATATCAACTATTTCGTCGCCGGCGCGCTCAGCGTGTCCCACCCCAACGGCAACCAGGCGCAAGCCTTTGAGACGGCATTCAACAACCAGATACCCCAGGCCGATCTGCCCGGTCTCCTCAATAACGGGCCCGGGCTTGGTGGCGATCTGCACGCAAGCCACACCGGCTGGGCCGTGTACATAGGGGCGCGCTATGACATAGACACCACCCGCACGAAGATCGGCGCGGAGTTCAACCACGGCTCCAGGAACTGGATGGCTTTTGCCCCCGCGGCCGACGACATCTGGACCTCGAAGCTTGGCACGAGGGGCAACGTCTATGAGGTCTATGTTATACAGGAGCTGCATTCCAAACCCATTGACAAGGTGGGCCTTGCCTTCTTCAGGCTGGGCTTCCAGCACTATGATTTCCAGAACACGGGTTCCAACAACTGGGATGGCGCTTCCGTGTCCATGGACGACCTCTCGAGCCCGGCCAACGCACAGATGTTTGCGCCCATTAAGAACGCAAATGACGTATATCTTACGTTCAACGTAGATTTTTAGGTGTTTGGAGCATAAAAAAACCTCGGGATTCCTAACCGCCCTCGGCTATTCTAGATCGAAGGCCTAGGAGGGTCCTTTCAAAGGACCCTCCCTTTTTTTCCGCTCCCGGGCTTGATAATTGAAGTGGCGGAAATGTAGATTAGTCTAAAACCGTGCCCTTTCGGGGAGGCAAAAAAAGATGAGAAAATCTCTGTTCATGGCTTTTTTCCTTTTGGCCGCAATTTCCATGGGCGCCTGCGCCATGGCTTCAACCACCGTCAAGGTCCCTCCGGCGCCTGTCTATGAGTCTACCTCACCCATTCCCATTACGGTGGGTCTTGTGGTCAATGAGGCCCCTGGGGTGCAGAGCCAGGGGAGAGCGAAGACAAACAGTCCTTACGGCCCACTGATCGCCGCGGAGCTTGAGAAGCTGCAGGTCTTCAGGGGGATCGTCTATCCATACGAAAAAGGCGCCGCAGCCGATGCTGTGCTCCGGCTGGACATAAAAGGGAAATGGGAATATTTCAACAAAGGGCGTCAGCCCTATGATGCATGGTCTGGCGCTTCCACAGTCCATTATGCGGAGGGCGCACATGACGTCACGGTGGTCATGACCATGGCGGGCAGGCGCATAATAAACGATTCCATACCGGTCAAGAGCAGGAGTGAGTATTTCGGGCAGGACTACGACCTGATAGCCCGCATGCTGAACCGCGCGCAGGCCAAAAGGATAGCCGTAACACTTGCCAGCTTCCTTCAAGGTAAGCAGGACCACATCATGGCCGAGACCCAAATGCAGCCCCATGCCCAGGGGGAAAAAACAGGAAAAACCCCTCCCTCAGGCGGCGCCGCAGTCTCCGGGGCCCGGCCGATGGGAAACGCCGGCCGGCCTGAAACAAGCGCGGCAGGCGAAAAAAAGCTCAGGGAGCTGGAAAACCTCCATGCAAGCGGCGTGCTCTCCGATCAGGACTTTGACAGGGCCAAAAACAGGCTTGACCAGATGCGGAAGCTCGAAGACCTCTATAAAAGCGGGGTGCTTACCGAGAAGGAATACAAAAGGGCCATGGGGCGAGTATCGGGCAGATAAGAGCTGACGGATTATTTTTGTTCACAGGGACCGGCTTAAGGGCAAGGGAGGGCGGGAGAATTTTCGCCTTCCTGCCCCTTAAGTAAAAAATGGAAAGCTTCCACTTCCATTTTTTACTTAAGGGTTTATATAATAAAACGTCCATGAGGGCGGGATTTAACACGAATGTGCCTTTCGGCGGAAAGATGTATCACGTGCAGACCGAAGACTGCGCTTTAAGGGTCCCTGTCGTTCGTACCTTCCTTTACCACAAGGGCGAGGTGCTGGCCTCCAAGGACGTAAACTACTCGCGCATCGTGGGCATGCCGGATTTATCAAGCAAGATAAACAAACTTATGGTCTTCCAGCACAGGCTCATGATAAAGGAGCTGCTTGCTGGCAGACATACAAAAAATGTGGGACGGTTCCAGCAAGGGGGCCTTTTTAAATGACGGGCCTGTATGAATTTTTCTTTCGAAGCCGGAGAAGACGGATCCACGCCTGTGCGGGCGTGACGGAAAAAGCCGGGAAGAGGCGCCATGCCTCAAGTATTGACCGGCGTCCATTTCAATTGGCTTTAAAGGCTGCCCGGATTATTTGATATGGTCCGCTTCGAAAACGTAGTAAAGACATATGAAAGCCAGGAGGCGCTGTCCGGTGTCACCTTCCAGGCCGCAAGGGGCGAACTCCTTTTTCTTACAGGGGCAAGCGGGGCGGGCAAAAGCACCTTGCTTAAGCTCATATACAGGGCGATAGAGCCGGACGGCGGGTCCATCATTGTAAACGGCATCGATACGGGCTCGATGAAGGCAGGGCACATACCCGGCCTGCGCAGAAACATAGGGGTGGTCTTCCAGGATTTCAGGCTCCTTTCTGGCCGGACTGTCTACGACAACGTGGCGCTCGCGCTCCGTATCAGGGGGATGGCCGAAAGGGCGATCAAAAACCAGGTGATGGAGGTCCTCAAGATGGTCGGGCTCAGGCACAAGGCTGACTGCTGGCCGGAGACCGTCTCCGGCGGCGAGCAACAGCGGGCCGTCATAGCCAGGGCCATCGTCGCGGAACCCGTGCTCCTGCTTGCAGACGAGCCCACCGGCAACCTGGACCCCGACACGGCAGCCGGGGTCATGCGGATATTCAAGGACATAAACTCAAGAGGCACGACCGTCCTTATAGCCACTCACAACAGGGACCTGTACACGGGCACCGGCCGGAGAGTGCTCAATCTTGGTGGCGGCAGGATAGAAGCGGAGACCGTGGGATGAACGGACTGAGAAGCGCGCTGGCGGGCATATGGAAAGAGAAGTGGATAAATTTCTTAAGCGTCCTGTCCATCGGGGTGGGGCTTTTTATCCTGCTTGTCAGCCTGTTTACGGTGTATAACCTCAACTATTTCGCATCGAAGCTGCAGGACCGCTTTTCGATGACCGTCTACCTGGATGACGGGATATCCCCTCAGGCCCTGGCCGGTCTGGAGGCGGCGATCAGGGCAAACCCCGCCGTGGGAAGCATTTCCTATATATCCAAGGACTCGGCGCTGGCCGAACTCAAAAAAGCGATGAAGGATTCCGCTTACCTGTTTGAGGGGCTGGATGGAAACCCTCTTCCGGCATCCATCGAGATCAGGTTCAGGGAAGGCAGCAGCCTCAAGACCGGCGAGGCCCGGGAGTTTGCCAATCAGGTAAAGGCAATGCAAGGGGTGCAGGACGTCCAGTACGGAGCCCATTTCCTTGAGGGCATAGAGCGGGTAATAACCGGGGCAAGGACGGCGGGCGCCGCTTTCCTTGCCGCGCTGCTGGTGGGCGTGATCTTTGTTTGTTACAGCACCGTCAAGATCCTTTTCTACCGCAGGAAGGACGAGGTGGAAACCCAGAGTCTCCTTGGCGCCGGCGGCTGGTTCATAAGGGCGCCTTTTCTTATAGAGGGATCACTTCTTGGGCTGGCCGGCGGACTGCTTGCCTGCTTTGCGGCCTACGGCGTCTTTGGAGGTTTTTTCCTGGGCGGGTTCGCCTCTTCCGTGCCTGTCCTCAGGTATATGCTCTTCCCCTCCGTCATTTTCTTCATGCCGGTGCCCGCCGGTCTTTTCATAGGGTTTACCGGGGCGCTCATAGCCCTGGGCAGAATACAGATCTGAAATGCGCCTGACCAAAAAAGGTGGAAAGGTCTTTTACGTTTCCGTTTTTACCTTTCTCTTTTTTCCGTTCTTTCTTTTTTTCTTTTTCTGCTCCGCTGCCCATGCCAGGGACGCCAGGGGCAAATACAGGCAGATACAGAAGGAGATAAAAAAACAGGAGGCAAACCTCCGGCAGACCAGGCGGTGGGAATCTTCCGTTTCGGGCCAGCTGCAGAACATAAACGCGGAAGTCTCCAGGTACAAGGGGCAGCTTGACCTGGAGAAACGGCGCCTGGCTTCCATAAACAGACAGATCGGCCAGGCCAATGCAGGCATCGAAAAGACCAGGCAGGAGATACAGCAACGCCAGAGCTGGCTTAAGGCCAAGCTCGTAGGGCTCTGGATGAGCGGGCAGACAGGTGACCTAGTCATGCTGCTTGGCGCGGACGACATGGGCTCCTTTTTAAGGCGGTGGCGGTATCTGGAGATAATGGCAAAGCAGGAAAAAGACGAAGAGGACTCTTACAAGGCCACGCTGGATAAGCTCAAGGGGCAGGAGGCCTCGCTTTCAGTCCTTGTCTCCGGCCTCAAGCGGGAAGAGTCCAGGGCTGCTTTTGCCAAAAGCCGCCTTGACATGAAAAGGCGGGAAAAACAGAACCTCCTGGCCTCCATCAGGAACCAGAAGGCGGGCTATGAGGCCATGCTTCGGGGGCTTAAGGAGGCTTCCCGCAGGCTGCTGGCGGTCATCAACAGCTCCGACGCCGCCTTCTCTTACAACGGCAGAGGGTTCCAGGGCATGAGGAGCAGGCTCCCATGGCCAGTCCGCGGCACCGTGGTATACCGCTATGGGCGCGGCACGGACCCAGTGTTCGGCACGCCAATATTCAGGAACGGCATATACATAAGGACTGCGGCAAACGCCATGGTCCGGAGCATTTTCAAGGGGAAGGTCATATACGCCAACTGGTTCAAAGGGTATGGGCAGCTTGTGATCATAAACCACGGCGGGGGCTACAACAGCCTTTATGCCGACCTCAATGAGATTTTTTTGAAAGTTGGCGATATAATAAGTGGAAGGGCCCCGGTCGGAAGGGCCGGGGATTCCGAAATGGTGAATGCGCCTTCCCTGTATTTTGAGATCAGATACAGGGGCAAGCCGCTTGATCCGATGCAATGGCTTGCAAGGGAATAGTGACCGTTTTTTTATTCTGGCATGGAATGAGAAACTTTTTGTTTTTGGAGGATCCAGGAAAAAATGCCCTTTAACTCAAAAAAGAAAAAAATATGGATTGCGGCCCTGGCCATAAGCATAGTGGTCCTTTTGGTCGCGATGACGCTCTGGTCCAATAGCTATGTAAATGCAGCCGGAGAGAGCAACTACAGCCAGTTGAAGGTCTTCACCGAGGTGCTCGAGGACATCGAGACAAATTATGTGAAGGTGCCTGACACAAAAAAGCTGATATACGGCGCAATAAACGGAATGGTAGACTCTCTGGACCCCCATTCCGGTTTCATGCCTCCTGATGCCTACAAGGAGATGCAGGTGGACACCAGCGGGCAGTTCGGCGGCCTGGGCATAGAGATAGGGATAAAAGACCATGCGCTTATGGTTGTGGCCCCGATAGAGGACACACCGGCGTACAATGCGGGGATAAAAGCAGGGGACAAGATCGTCAAGATAGACGGTGCGCCTACCGCCGACATGACCATGTTCGACGCGGTCAAGAAAATGCGCGGGCCCGTTGGCTCCCCGGTGACCCTCTCCATCATGCGTGACGGCGTTTCCAAGGAGCTTGAATTCAAGCTGGTGAGGGCGGTAATAAAGATAAAGAGCGTCAAGTACAAGATGCTGGACAAGAAAGACGGCATCGGTTATATAAAGCTGACCGAATTCCAGGAGCATTCCGCTCAGGACATGGCCGCGGCCCTCAAAAAACTGAACGCCGAAGGGATGAAATCGCTCATCCTGGACCTCAGGAACAACCCCGGAGGGCTTTTAAACAGCGCAGTAGCAGTGGCCGGGCAGTTCCTGCCCAAGGGCAAGCTTGTCGTTTACATAAAGGGAAGGACAGGCCCCAGGACCGACTATTACACCACTGGCCAGTATCCGGTCTATGATCACATCCAGATGGTGGTGCTTGTCAACGAGGGCAGCGCGAGCGCCTCGGAGATAGTCTCAGGCGCCCTCAAGGACTGGAAAAGGGCTGTCATCGTCGGCACCCAGACCTTCGGGAAAGGCTCCGTGCAGACCGTCATTCCTCTGAGCGATGGCTCGGCGCTGAGGCTTACTACCGCCATGTACTATACGCCTAACGGCGTATGCATACAGAACGTAGGCATAACGCCGGACATACGCGTCCATCTTGCGGCGGTTGACGGGATGAAGGAGCACCCTGTCATAAGGGAACGGGACCTCAAAAACCACCTTGGCGGGAGCATCACCGGCAAGGCCCCCGGCAGGGACGAGGAAGTAGTTCCTTTTACTCACCTGAAGGAAAAAGACGACACCCAACTGCAGAGGGCCCTGGACATACTCAAGACCTGGAGCATATTCCAGAATACGGCGAAGGCCGCCTGAGTCCCCGGCCGGCTGATAGCGGACGGGAGACCGCGGTTTTTTCGGCAGGCGAAGGTCCAAGGCAGTGAACGATAAGGGAGGGGCAGCTCCGGGAGTGTTTTTTATGTTGCTTTTTGCTGCTTGCCGTCTGCCGTTTCCCGTCTGAATGTCCCGGGTCATCTTCGACATAGAGACTGCGGGGGGCGATTTTGATGCCCTGGAGGCGCCCGTCAGGGACTATTTCCTCCGCTTTGCGGAATCGGATGAGGAAGTTGCGGCGGTAAAAGACAGCCTTTCCTTCTATCCTCTCACCGCGGAGATCGTAGCCATCGGCATGCTGAACCCGGACAGCGGCAGGGGTGCGGTCTATTACCAGGCGCCGCGCCTGGACACCTCGGCTCCCGGTCCCGAAGAAAAGGAAAAAGACAAAGAGCCGATGCTGCCTTTCGAGGAGGACGGCATTGTTTACGAGGCCGGCTCCGAAGAGGAGGTGCTCCAGAAATTCTGGCAGGCTGTCAAAAGCTACGACCAGTTTGTCACTTTCAACGGGCGGTGCTTTGACTGCCCTTTCATACTGATACGTTCGGCGCTCCACAGGATAAGACCGCTCAGGGACCTCATGCCCAACCGGTACAACGGCGCGCATATAGACCTTATGGACCAGCTCAGTTTTTACGGCGCCGTGCGCAGGCGCTTCAGCCTGGAACTGTGGTGCAGGTTCTTCGGGATAAAAAGCCCCAAGGAAGAGACCTGTGGCCACGAGGTGAAGGAACTGTTCAGAGAGGGCAGGTGCCTGGATATAGCCAGGTATTGCGCCGGAGACCTGTTGGCCACCAGGTCTCTTCTGGAGTACTGGCAGAACTACATCAAATTCCCCCCAGGGGGCAACAGGTAAGGAAAAAAGGACCGAAATGTGCGAACTTAACGCGTATCTGACCGGAGGGGAAAAGGAAGACCTTTACCTTGAAAGCGTGGACATAATAAGACCCGAGGACGGGACCGTATATTTGAGGAGCCTGTTCGGGGAGGAGAGGCGTTTCGAGGGAAGGATAAAGGAGATCCAGGCTATAAAGCGCAGGATCCTCCTTGAGCCCTCATGTCCTTCAGGTTTATAGATTCGGGGGCCGGCCCGGCGGCCTTCAACATGGCCCTTGACGAGGCGCTTGCCTTTTCGGTCAGACAGGGGCTCACTCCGCCCGCGATACGTTTCTATGCCTGGGACCGCCCTTCCCTGAGCCTTGGGCGTTTCCAGAAAAAGGAGCATTTCCTCCGGCACGGCGGCCGCGGGCTTGACCTTGATTTCGTAAAGAAAAGCGGCCTTCCTGTGGTTGTCCGGCCCACCGGCGGCAGGGCCGTTCTCCACGGCGATGAGCTTACCTACAGCCTGGCGTCGCGCTATGAGGGCGCATTCAGGGGCAAAGACCTCTTTGGGTGCTACGAGATCATCAGCTCGGCCATCGAGCGGGCGCTGCGGCGTCTTGGCGTCCCGGTGGAAGTAAAAAAGAGAAGGTCCGGCGGCCCTTCGGGACCGCTTCCGGGGCAGGAGGTCAAAAGAGCCGGCCAGACGACTCCATGTTTCGGGTCCGTGTCTTATGCGGAAATGACCGCAAACGGCAGGAAGGTCGTGGGTTCTGCGCAAAGACGCTGGACCGATGGTTTTCTGCAGCAGGGTTCCATACCCTTCAGGATGGACGGGCAGTTGGCGGAAAAGGTTTTCGGGGGATATTTTAATGCCAATTTTGATCCCGCCGCGATGGCGGGACTGTCCGTCCTTGCGCCGGGCGCAGACCGGGAACTCTTTAAGGGGCTTCTGGCGGAGGAGTTTGCAGAGGTGCTTGGGGTTCCCCTGGAACCGTCGGGACCGGACCCTCGGGAGCTTGCTCTGGCCCGGGAACTCCTGCCGGGATACGCGTCCTCGTTTTTCTGAAATAGTATGAAAATGCGCTGCCCACCAGGGAGAGCCCGAGGTAGCGTCCAAGGGCATAGCTCGCGATCTGGTACGGCAATATGATAACGACACCTATGATCGGGATCAGCTTGAACGGGTATCCGATAACAAAGATCAAGAACATGGCCATTCCGTAAGCGGTCAGCAGCGCGCAGTACCCCCAGAAACCCCACGGGTTTTCGGAAAGGAAGCTTACCGCTTTTTTAATTGCGGACCATGCCCGCTCGCGGTCCAGCACCACGATACCCGCCCCATAGGCCCCGAGCGTCAGGCTCCCATAGACGGTGAACAGCCCCGCCAGCACGATGAACAGGTTCAGGAGGACCTCAAGCGCGAGCCCCAGGGCCGAGCTTGCCTGCTTGAGCGCGTCGGAGAGATAGACCGCACCGCCCACCGCCACCCCGAGCACGATGAAGGCCGCCAGGACGAAGACGCCAAGCAGGAGGTAGAAGTTGGCAAGGGGGGTAAAGTGCTTTTTTGCCTCCAGGTAAAAGAGTTTCATCCTGAAGGTCTCTTTCCTGTTTTCCAGGGTGCGGGCAATGATGCCCATTGATCCGGAGATCACGTACATCCATATGAAGGCCGCAAAAAAGGCATAAAGCAGGACGCTGGCCAGCACGAGGGCCGCGATCCACACGTATCCGCTCGTGAACGCCGCCTTCAGGCTTTCGAGGAACTGGCCCGCGTTGGCGGCCGCAAGCTCGATGCCCGCCACCATGATCGCGACAAAAAGCGGTATGCCCACTATGATAAAAAAAGCGGCAAGGTTGATGATAGAGGCAACGACCCTGATGAGGACGAGGTGCCACCGGTGGTTTACGGTAGAAAACCCTTCTTTTATGGAATCGGAAAAGGCCATGACTTTTAATTCTACCATTTTTGCCCAGGGACAAAAAAAAGCTACCGGCGGGGAACCGGTCGCAGGAGCGCCCGGGCCGGGGCGGCCTCTGATCCTTCGATCCTGAGGGGCAGGCAAATGAGCTCATAGGCTCCGGGTGCCGCGCAGGAGAGGTCCAGCCCCTCGATTATCCATATGCCGGCCTCAAGCAGCGTCCTGTGCACAAGGGCCCCTTCGCTGCCGCAGCCGCCCACCGATAGATAGTCTATGCCGACGGCGAGGACTTCTGTTTGGACCAGGAAATCCGCAGCCGCGGCCACGGGCT
>JAJYJB010000122.1 GCA_021789735.1 Nitrospirota bacterium | reverse complement strand
AAGAGATAATAGAAATCCCATGCTTAAAGTAGCCATATGCGGCGCCAGCGGTTACGCTGGCGCCGAACTTTTGCGTATACTTTCAAACCACCCGGACGTCCGGGTCGTCTCGGTGACATCCGAAAAGTCGGCTGGCAAAAGCCCTGTAGAGCTGTTCCCGCACTTAAGCAAATATGGAAACCTTCTCTTCGAACCGATGGAACCCCACTCGCTGCTTGGAAAAGCCGACCTCTTTTTCATGGCCCTGCCCCACAAGGCGTCCCAGCCGGCGGTCGCCCTTCTGCACAGAGAGGGCCATAAGGTGGTGGATCTTTCCGCCGATTTCAGGATAAAAAACAGCGCCGTTTACGAGCAGTGGTACAACACTCCTCACGAGCATGGAGACACGCTTAAAAAGGCGGTCTACGGCCTTCCTGAGCTGCACAGGGCGAAGATTAAAAAAGCAGGCCTGATCGCAAACCCCGGGTGCTATCCCACAGGCGCCATCCTGGGGATATATCCCGCGCTCAAAAACGGCTTGGCAAGCCCTGAAGACATCATAGTTGATTCCAAGTCCGGCACCTCGGGGGCCGGAAGACAGTCCGACGTCAGATTTTCATACTGCGAGGTAAACGAGGGGTTCAAGGCCTATTCGGTAGGCGTCCACAGGCACACTCCGGAAATAGAGCAGGAGCTCTCCTTGATAGCAAAAAAAGACGTGACAATCAGTTTTACGCCACACCTGCTGCCCGTAAACAGGGGAATACTGTCCACCATCTATCTTAAAACCGCAAAGAAGCTGACTACCGAAAGCGCCATATCTGTTTATGAGAAGGCTTACAGGGGCGAACCTTTTGTGCGAGTGCTTGAAGCGGACAACCTGCCTAACATAAATGCGGTCAGGGGCACTAACCGGTGCGACATCGGGCTGAAATTTGACCCCCGGACCGGCACGCTCATCGTGATCACGGCCATAGACAACCTGGTGAAAGGCGCCGCCGGGCAGGCGGTGCAGAACATGAACATAATGATGGGCTTTCCGGAGGATACCGCCCTCTCCACCCTTGCCGCTTTCCCGTAGTCTCTTGGCCGCAAAAAAAGCCGGAGCCGGAAAAAAGAAAAAAAATGGTCTGTCCGGTTATATTTTTTGACGCTCAGCATAAAAATCCGGCTTTTTATATCCGTAATGAAAGGCATGATATGAATATCACAAAAAAGATGAAAGTCCCGAGAGGTTTCAGTTTCGGCATTGCGGAGGCGGCAATCAAGAAGCCCGGCAGGCCGGACCTGGCATTGATATACAGCAGGGAGGATTCCGTGGCTGCCGGGGTCTTTACCACCAATAAGGTAAAGGGCGCCCCTGTGAAGCTTGACATCGAGCGTATAAGGAGCGGCAGGGCAAGGGCGATAGTCGTAAACAGCGGAAACGCAAACGTGTGCACGGGCCGGAAGGGGATGATGGACGCAAAGGAGATGGCCCGCATTGCCGCCTTGGAACTGGGGATAGATGAGGAGGCGGTTTACGTGGCTTCCACCGGCGTTATCGGCACGCCCATGCCCATGGAGAGGATAAGGCCCAAGATCGCTTCCATGGCCGGGGCGCTGAATTCGGGATTTTTTGAAGATGTGGCCCGCGCCATCATGACCACCGACACGTTTCCAAAATACGCGGCCAGAAGCTTCAAACTGGGGGGCAGGGAGGTCCGGATAGCAGCGGTCGCCAAAGGGTCGGGAATGATACACCCCAACATGGCGACGATGCTCTGTTTCATCATAACCGACATAAGGGCAGAAAAGGCTGTCCTGGACCGGGCACTTAAGGATTCAGTCGGTAAATCGTTCAACCGTATCACCGTGGACGGTGACACATCGACCTCCGACACCGTTTTGCTCATGGCGAACGGCCAGGCCGGGAACCCTCCGTTAGTCAGGTCATCCGGGGAATACGCTCTTTTCTGCCGGCAGCTGGATGCGGTCACGATGGAGTTGGCACGCATGGTGGCAAAAGACGGGGAAGGCGCCACAAAACTTATAGAGGTGCATGTAAAAAACGCCAAAACGAAAAAAGACGCCTTGCGCGGGGCCTTTACCATTGCGGAGTCCCCTCTCGTAAAGACCGCTTTTTTCGGAAACGACGCGAACTGGGGCAGGATCATGGCGGCCCTCGGGCGCTCGGGGATAAGCATTGAAGAGGAAAAAGTGGATATATATATGGGGAAGATAAAGATTGTGGGCAAAGGCCAGGCAAGAGGGAAAGACACTGAGGCGGGCACGCTCCTGCGCGAAAACAGGGAGATAAGCCTTGTGGTCGACCTGAACCTCGGCCGGGAGAGCGAAAAAGTCCTTACCTGCGACCTCACTGACGAATACGTCAGGATAAATGCGGAGTACAGGACATGAGAACCTATCTCAAAATTGCTTCCGGACTGAAATCGCGGCATACTGCGTCATCAAAAGAAAACCGTCCTCAACGTAGCGCTGCTACGCCCCCGGGCGGTTTCCCATCTCTTCCTTGTATGCCACGATTTTCCTCTCTCTTTCGCTTCAAAAT
Source organism: Nitrospirota bacterium (assembly GCA_021789735.1). The sequence goes on along the minus strand of JAJYJB010000122.1, from coordinate 946 downwards.
CAATTTTGAGATAGGTTCGATATATTTTTCCTGCCCAGGGCATGGGTTGGCAATCTAGCCATATGAGATACGCGGGGTTTTTTGACCGCCGCCACGTGCTCACCTGCCCTTTCTGCGGAAGGGTCCCTGAGGAGCCGCACAGGATAGAGATGCGCTTCGGCGAGACCACAGGGGGCCGTTGCGAATGCGGGGCCGTTTATGTTTATGACGAAACCGGCCATTTGCAGGGCGAGGCGTTCAGTGACGCGCTGGCATTGCTCTACGCTGGGGACTATGATGCCGCCCAAAACGCGTCCGAAACGGATTATCAGGAAGAGACGATCAGTTTTGACAGGAGGCTGGGCCGCTATTTCCGGAGTAGCGAAGCCGCAGGCGGCATAGGTGGTCTGCTTGACCGCCGGCCCAGGTACATTTTCCTTAAAAAGACAGGAAAGAGCCAAAAATAATATAATAAGCAAATGGGCCTTTTAAGGATCAGAACCTACCCCGACCGGGTGTTGAGGGAAAAAGCGAGCGACGTGTCGAACATAACGGGCGATCTCCAGCTCCTGATAGACGACATGATCGAGACCATGTACGCCGCGCCCGGCGTGGGCCTTGCGGCCCCCCAGGTGGGGGTGTCTCAAAACCTGCTGGTAATAGACGTGAACTCCAGGGAGGAAACGCAGAAACATCCTCTCATCACGCTTGTCAATCCCGTTATAGTGGCTGCGGAGGGGGTCTCCGAGGAAGAGGAGGGATGTCTGAGCCTTCCGGATTTCAAATCGGTGGTAGAGAGGGCTGGCAGGGTCTTTGTAAAAGGATTCGACCGTGAAGGAAAACCTGTGGAGATCGAGGCCGATGGGCTTCTGGCAATAGCGCTGCAGCATGAGATAGACCACCTGAGGGGCAAACTCATCCTGGACAAGGCAAGCCCGCTTAAAAGAAGCATCTACAAAAAACGAGA
>JAJYJB010000054.1 GCA_021789735.1 Nitrospirota bacterium | reverse complement strand
CCATGGAGCCGGCTATCTTGAACGCCATCTCGGAGGAATCGACCGTGTGGTAGGAGCCGTCAAAGAGGGTAACGCTTATGTCTATCATGGGGTGGCCGGCCAGAATGCCTTCCTTCAGGGTCTCGATCACGCCCTTTTCCACCGCCGGTATGTAGTTTCTGGGTATCGCGCCGCCCACGATATTGTCAATGAACTCGAAGCCTCGTCCGCGCGGCAGCGGTTTTACCTCTATCCAGCAGTCGCCGTACTGCCCCCTGCCGCCGGACTGCTTTTTGTACCTGCCCTGCACCTTTGCCGTCCCTGTGATGGTCTCCCTGTAGGGGATCTTCGGGGTTTTCAATTCCACCTCAACGCCAAATTTTCTTTTAAGCTTCTCGATTATGACCTCAAGATGCAGCTGCCCCATTCCGGACAGTATCATCTCTTTCGTCTCCTCGTCCCGGTGGAAATGGAGGGCCTGGTCTTCCTCCAGGATCTTATGGAGGGCGTTGCTGACCTTCTCCTCATCTCCCTTGGATCTTGAAGCTATGGCATAGGAGATCACCGGCTCTGCCAGCCTAACTTTCTCGTAGCGGGCCGGGTGGGTCTCATCGGAGAGGGTATCGCCCGTGTTGGTCTCCTTTAGTTTGGCCACCACGCCTATCTCTCCGGGGCCCAGCGTCTGGGCGTTCACCTGCTTTTTGCCGAAGGGGTAGAAGACCTGTCCCACGCGCTCCTTTGCTCCGCGGGAGGTGTTAAGCACGTTTGAGTCCGTGCCAACCTTGCCGGAGTAAACCCGGAAAAAAGAAAGCCTGCCTGTAAAGGGGTCCGCTATCGTCTTGAAAACATAAGCGGAAAACGGGGCATCCGCGGTGGGTGTCAGGGTTTCCGCCTCGCCTGTTTTCGCGTTTTGAGCGGTTATCGGGGCCACCTTCGCATGTTCTGCCGGAGAGGGCAGGCATAAGAGGACCGCGTCCATCAGCTTGTCTATTCCCATGGCCCTTGTCGCGGAACCGGCCAGGACCGGGATGAACTGTCTTGAGATGGAGCCCGTCTTTACGCCGTTTATCAGCTCATCCTCTTTTATCTCCCCGCCGTCCAGGTAGATGGAAAGCAGGTTGTCGTCGGCCTCGCATATTTTTTCGACCAGCTTCTTCCGGTATTTCCCTGTTTCGGCCTCCATGTCCGGCGGTATATCAGCGGCGCTGGGGGCTTTCCCATTCTCGTAGAGGTAGGCCTTCATACGGATGACGTCCACCAGGCCCCTGAGCGTTTTACCAGAGCCTATGGGCACCTGCAGCGGGATGGCCTCTTTGCCGAAAGACCTTTCTATTTGTTCCAGGGTGCCCTGGAAATCGGCCATGTCCTTGTCCATCCCGTTAATGAAAGCGATAACGGGGACTTCAAGCTCCGAGGCGTATTCATATACCTTAAGGGCCTCGGCTTTTACCCCGTCAACCCCGCTTGCCACCAGCACGGCGCCATCGGCGGCCTTCAGGCTTTCGTGGGTTTCTTCTATGAAGTTTATGAAGCCGGGTGTGTCTATGATGTCAAGCTTTGTGTCTTTCCAGTCGCAGAACGCGACAGAGGTGTCAATCGTTATCTTTCTGTTTATCTCTTCAGCCTCGAAGTCCATCACGGTGTTGCCGTTTGGAACGCTGCCCATCCGATCCAGCGCTCCCGCCGTGTAAAGCATGGCCTCCGCTACTGAAGTTTTGCCCGAACCGCCGTGCCCAATCAAAGCTACATTCCTTATCTCCCGAACCGTTAAAGTTGCCATGGTAACCTCCCGGTATTTTTAATAAGGGATCAGTCTAATATTTCTTCAATTATGGGCTTGTATTCCAGTTTTTTTTCGGCTCTTGAGCTCCAGATTTTAACGATCAAAAAAGAAAGGGCGAATGCCCCGAAGGCGAATATGGCGGATATGGAGTCGGGGTCGTGTCCCTTGAGACTGCTTAAGGCGAGTTGTTTGCCGATTATGGCCCCCAGAATAAGCGCCAGGACCGGCAATCCGTAAACTATGAGGGAGCCTTTCATGTAGGACATGGGCTTAAGGACAACCTTGACCTTCTGCCCCTCCCTGGCCCCGACGAAGTTCAGGGCCTCCAACTCCTGTTTGTCTTTGTCACTGGACATATGGCAGGTCCCCATCGTGCAGTGTTCGCAAGCGCTTTTCGGTTTTTCGACGGAAACCATGGCTAACCGTCCGATCGTTTTTATGACAACGCCGATCTCTTCCATTCTTTTTAATTCTAACACAATCGTAACAGGGGGAAGGGAAACGATCAATTCCGGGTTGCTCGCCCTCTTTGCCTGTACCCTCTTTGCACCTGTAAAAGTATGTTAAAATGCCGGATGGCCGGGAACAAAAAAAACAAAAAACTGAAACTGCTTGATATAAAAAAGATAAAGACCATTCCGCTTGCGGGCAGGAAATCCAAGGTGGAGCTTGAGCTTGCGGCCAGGCCCCCACTGGCCAGCGGAAGTTTCATGGATTTCTGGGACGGGCTTCCGGGCGTGCTGGCGGCCTCTAATATCAAAAAGATCGTGGAGGCCGTGGCCACTGCGCGCGAAAAGGGCAGGCCGGTGGTCCTGGGCATGGGGGCGCACCCCATAAAGGTGGGTTTGTCCCCCCTGATAATAGATCTGATGCGCCGGGGAATAATTACCGCCGTAGCCACGAACGGGGCCGCCATCGTGCACGATTTCGAGCTTGCGTATCTCGGCCGCACCTCGGAGGACGTGGCTGAAGAGCTTTGCAAAGGTACCTTCGGCATGGCCAGGGAGACCGGGCTTTTACTTAACCGGGCGATCAAAAATGGGGAAAAAAAGAAACAGGGATTGGGGCAGTCCATAGGCGCGCTTATAAGCAAGGGCCGCTTCCCGTTCAAGAAAAAAAGCATATTCGCCTGCGGGTTCGAGTTGGGGATACCCGTGACAGTGCATGTGACGATCGGTGCGGACATAATCCATATGCATCCAAACGCAGACGGCGCCGCGATAGGCGGGGCTTCCATGAGGGATTTCAGGCTTTTTGCATCCGTGCTTTCAGGGCTTGAGGGAGGGGTGTATATAAATCTCGGCTCGGCGGTAGTCATGCCGGAGGTCTTCCTCAAAGCGCTTACCGTAGCCAGGAACCTGGGCCACATGACAAGGGATATCACAACGGTCAACATGGATTTTATCCAGCATTACAGGCCAAGGGAAAACGTGCTGATGAGACCCACCCTTCGGGGAGGCGCCTCCTACGCGCTTACCGGGCACCATGAGATCATGTTCCCGCTGCTTGCCGCCGGTATAATCGAGCGTATGGCGGACAGGCCGGGACAATAAAGCGGAACTTTAACAAGGTACTTGAAATTTATTGTTTTATTGTGAAATAATGTGACGCTAAGATGTCCAAGAACGTACTTGTAATAGAGCGGGATTTCGAGACTTCCAGGCAGATAGCCAAGGCCCTTGAGGGCGAGGGGTACTTCGTTTTCACAGCATCCAGCGCCGAAGCGGGGCTGGTAATGGCCAGGAGGGTAAAACCCTCCCTGCTTTTCCTTAATCTTCTAATGAGGGACGCCGGAGGGGTGGAATTTTTAAAGAAGCTCCGGGCCTTGGATTTCCTGCACAATGTCCCCATCCTTCTTCTTACCCAAAAGCAGGAGGAATATGAGACAAAGTACGGAAACATTTACGGCATAGTCAATTTCGTGAACCTCCCTGTAGACGAGAACGAGGTAATAGCCAAAAGCAGGGCATCTCTGGAGCAGATACCGGTTCACGATCCTTCAGTTAGGGACGAACCCGCCGCTAAGGACCCAGTCGTGGAAGACGCTCCTCCGCTTTCGCAAGACATGGGCGCCGGAAGGTCCTTTTCCGAACATCAGGCATCCGGATATACCGGCGCGGAGGCCTCTGATCCGGCTTCCCATGAAGACGGCATTCATCATAATAAAAATAAAAACGAAAGCGCACCTCGTGTAAATGAAGATATTAATGAAAATTTCATTGTCAGGATAGACGTACCTTCCGTGCCTTCGAAAAACGGCGTTTCTGATGAAGGGCCGGACGGCGACGGTGAGGATATTCATTCTGATAAGGGAGGTCCCGATGTGAGGGATATTGCCTCTTCAGGCGCAGGGCTATCATCAGGGACCGCTGACAATGCCGGAGACTCTGGCAGTGCATTCGAGGCCAGCATGAGGGAAGAGACACTGCTTTTCGAAGAAAAAGAAATGGAAGAACAAAAAACGGAAACGAAGGCGGAAGTGCATGTGCCCATTGAGGAGTCCGTGGCCGGCCCAACTGCCGGGGACCGTCTGATACCCGAAGAACGGAAAGGGGGCATGGAGGACATCATGCCATCGGCATTTCACGTACAGAAGAAAAAGAAAAGCGTAATAAGCAAAGGCGTTCTCTGGACGCTTGGGATAGTGTTGCTTGGGGCCGCGTCTTCTTTTTTCTTTTTAATGTATATGTCGCCCAAAAAGCCTGGAAGCGGGAATGTACAGGCCGCGCCGCTTTCCTCTGAAAACCAGCCCGTTATCGTAGAGCAGAACACGCCCTCCGTTGCCGCGCCGCCAGTCAATTCGGCCGCGCCAGGACAGCAGAAGCCGCAAGCCGCCAATACGGCGCAGCAAAACCAGAAGCAACCCGCCGCCCGGAATAACAGCCAGACCGCTAAGATGGGTCAGGTTGAGGCAAAAGGGCAGGCAAAGCTTAACCCGCAGGTAAAAGTGGCTGGGCCGAAAGCGGCCGTTCAAAATCAAAAGACGCAGATACTGAAGCCCGCCCCACAAAACAACAAAGTTATCGCGGCCTCATCCGCAGGAGCGGCTGAAAAAGAAAAAGACGTAAAGACCCGGCCGCTGAAGGCTGCCCACAAGGCCCTTTCAAATGGGAAGGAAGCGGCCTCCTCAAGGTCCGCGCAAGTCAGGAAGGAGCACAAAAGCCCTGGATACTGGGCGCTTCTTGAGCAGGAAGAAGCTCAGATGAAAAACCGGGACTCGGACAAGGGAAAGGCAATAGAGGAAAAACCGGCAAAGAAAACGGGCACGATCAGGCAAAAAAGGCAAAAACCCGCAAAAAAGATGACCGCCCACCGCTCCTATTCATTGCAGGCCGGGGCGTTTGCCAGCCGGGTTAACGCAGAGAAACTTTCAGGCAAGCTCAAAGCTGAAGGTTTTAAGACCTACGTCCTTAAATCTGAAAAGGCTGGAAAGCCCATCTATAAGGTCCTGGTGGGCAGGTTCAGCGCGCCCGCGGAGGGTGACGCCACCGCCAGGAAGCTTGAGAAGGAAGGCCTGAAGACCTTCCACTATTACGAATAAAGAAGTCCCTCCAGGGTAATAACAACAAGCTCTCCCAACGCCTGGGTGGCGTAACCCCCTTCAAGAACGAAGATGGCCGGAACGGAAGGGGAGGCCGAAACAATGCCGCCCACGATCCCCCTTATTCCCTCTTCTGAGACGTTTATGGACGCAAGCGGGTCTCCTGTATAAATGTCATAACCAGCCGAAACAAGGATAACGTCCGGTTTGAACCGTGTTATCAGCGGCGGCAGCAGGTCCTGGTATATCCTAAGGTACTGTTTCACGCTGGAGCCTGCCGCCATGGGCACATTATAGGTAGCGCCCAGGCCCGCGCCCGCTCCCTGCTCCGAGTCTGCGCCGGTGCTTGGATAAAACGGGTATTGGTGGGTGCTGAAGTAAAAGACAGAGGGGTCTTCATAAAAGATGTGCTGTGTGCCGTTTCCGTGGTGCACGTCGAAGTCCACGATAAAAACCCTTTCCATCCCCAGCTTCTGCGCTCCCCTGGCGCCGACGGCCACATTATTGAAGATGCAAAAGCCCATGGCACGGTCTTTTTCTGCATGATGGCCCGGCGGTCTTACCGCGCAGAAGGCCCTGTCCAGCCGGCCCTCTTTTACCAGTTCGAGCGCCCTTAAAACCGCCCCCGAGGCGTAGAGCGCCGCCTCATAGGAATCCGGAGAAACGTAGGTGTCCGGGTCGTAATAGCCGGTAAAGCTGGCCATCCGGCGTACATATTCGGGATCGTGGACCGCTTCTATCTCTGAGGGGCCGGCCCTCCGGGGGCCCTCATAAACAAGCCTTGAGCTGATCTTGGAAGCATGGACCGCTTTTGTTATCGCACTGAGGCGCTCCGGGCTTTCCGGATGCCCTGCGGGTACGGCGTGCTTGAGGAAGATATCGTCATAGATGAAACCGGTCCGTTTCATGTTTATAAAAAGTATACCTCGGTTTGTTATGCCTTAGGCATCGAATGTGAGGGAATGGGCTGATTAACCGTATTCGCTCGCCAGCCTGGGCACGTTCATGTTTCATTTATAAATCTATAAGAAAAATTTTTTTGAACTATTTTTTGAACTATGGTATTTTCAATACTCTCTAACTTTAAGGTTTTTTGTAGACCTAGGGAAAAATACAGGCCAAGGAGTGGATTTTTGAAATGCTTATCATAGGCGAAAAACTGAGCATAATAGCCAAAAGGGTTCGCGAGGCGATGTTCAAGAAGGACAAAGGCCCCATCCAGGAGATTGCAAAGGCGCAGTGGAATGCAGGCGCCAGGATGATAGACGCCAACATCGGTCCCGCGGAAGACGGGGGAGAGGAGTTGATGGAATGGATGGTAAGGACCATCCAGGAGGCTGTCCCATCCCCGATATGCCTGGACACCACCAACTCCAAGGCTATAGAGGCGGGCCTCAAGGCGCATGACAACCAATGGGGCCGTGCCCTTATCAATTCCACTTCCAACGATCCGGAAAGGTTCCCGATACTGGAGCTTGCGGCAAAGTACAATTGCCAGGTGATAGGGCTCACCGTGGGTAAAGGCGGGCTTCCGGCGGACGCGGAGGAGAGGTGCGGGATAGCGGCTGAGATAATGGCAAGGGCCATGGAATACGGGGTGCCGCTGGAGGACCTCTATCTTGACCCGCTCGTGCTGCAGATAGCGACTTCGCAAGACCATGCCATGCATGTGATAAAAGCGATAAAGATGTTCCAGGAGCTCAATGACCCGGCCATGAAGACAGTGGTAGGATTAAGTAATATCTCAAACGGCTGCCCCAAGCACGTAAGACCGCTTATGAACAGGCAGTACTTTGCCCTGCTTATGTATCACGGTCTTTCCTCGGCCATAGCGGACGCGGTTGAACTCTCGGAGATAGCCAAGACCATGGATGTAATCATGGGCAAGACGCTTTATGCCCATTCATATCTGGAAATGTAGGAGGGAAAGGAAAGAAAATGCCATTTACACCGCCTAAAGAGAGCTATAACGGAAAGATCTTCGAGCTTGGCCTTGGTAACGGCGAAAAAGCGGTCGCGATAGGCGGCGAAAATGTCCTTTCGTTCCATGGCTTCGAGGGGAGCACCCCAAGAAAGCCGGTAATCGCCCTGGAAGTGCAGGACATAGTCCCCGATGACTGGCCGCAGACCGTGCGGGAAGTATATAAGGACGTCTACGGAGACCCCGTGGCCTGGGCCGTCTATTGCCAGGACAAGCTTGGCGCGGAGGCCATAGCTCTGAGGCTTGCGGGCACCCACCCGGACAGGGGCGATATCAGCGCCGGGCAGGCAGCGGCAACGGTTAAAAAAGTACTTGAGGCCATAAAGGTGCCGCTCATCATCCTGGGTTCAAACCATGCGGAGAAGGATACGGCCGTGCTGGTCAAGACGGCGGAGGCGGCAAAAGGGTCTAACTGTGCCGTCGGGAAGGCCCAGGAAGCGAACTACAAAACCATAGCCGCCGCGGCGATGGCCAACGATCTTAAGCTTATAGCCATGAGCGAGCTGGACATAAACCTGTCAAAGCAGCTCAATATCCTTATCACCCAGATGGGCTTCGACAGGGAGAAGCTGATAACAGACCCGATGTGTTCGGCCTTGAGCTATGGCCTTGAATATACATATTCGGTGATGGAGAGGATAAAGCTGGCGGCGCTCGCCCAGAACGATCCGGTCCTCCAGCCTCCCATGCTTGCGGATGTAGGCATGTACGTCTGGAAGGTGAAGGAGACCCAGGCCCCGGAAGCCGATCTGCCGGAGTGGGGCGCACTGGCCGAAAGGGGCATCGCATGGGAAGCGGTCACTGCTTCGTCCTTCCTTATATCAGGGGCGGAGCTGCTCATTATGAGACACCCAGCCGCCGTCGAAGCGGTCAAAAAGTTCATAGCCGAGATGGAGGTCTAGATAGAAAATGGCGCTAACCGGAGTCGAAATATTCAAGATGCTCCCCAAAACCAACTGCAAGAAGTGCGGGCAGCCGACCTGCCTTGCCTTCGCCATGAAGCTTGCCCAGAGGCAGGCCTCCCTCGACCAGTGCCCGGATGTATCGGAAGAGGCAAAACAGAAGTTGGGCGAGGCCTCTGCGCCGCCCATCAGGCCTATAAAGCTGGGGACGGGGGACAAGGCTGTCAAAATGGGCGAGGAAACGGTCCTTTTCAGGCATGAAAAGAAATTCGTAAATCCGTGCGCCTTTGCCGTCAAGATAGAAGACACGCTTACCGAGGCGGATGCCGCAAAGAAAATGGAAGAAGTGCTTGCTTCCGAGATTGACAGGGTCGGACAGAAGCTGAGGGTGGATGCCCTTTTTCTTTCGAACGACTCGGGAGACGCCGCAAAGCTGGAGGCGCTGGCTAAACTGGCTGCCCAGAAAGCGCCCGGCGTGCCGGTAATAATCTCCACGAAGAACCCGGATGCGGCAGGGGCCGCCCTGGGACATTTAAGCGGGCAGAACGCCGTGCTCTACGGAGCGGATGCGGGCAATCTGGCCGGGATGGCTGAAAAGGCCAAGGCAGCGAAGGCAACACTGGGCATAGCCGCCAAGAACCTGGACGAGCTTTCCGGCCTGACCGAAAAGGCCAAGGGGCTTGGCATTGAGGACATGGTGATAGACTCCGGCGCGCGCAAGGCCGGGGAGATACTGAGAGACAACACCTACATAAGAAGGGCCGCCCTTAAAAAAGGTTTCAAGCCGGTTGGATACCCGGTCATAAACTTTGCCCTGCGCGAGGACGAGATGCTTGAGACGCTGGTTGCCGGGCTTGCGGTCGAAAAATACGGCTCCATCGTTGTTCTGGGCTCAGTCCGGAAATGGAAGGACCTGGCGCTCTTCTCTCTGAGGCAGAACGTATATACGGACCCCCAGGTCCCGATGCAGGTGCAGCAGAAGATTTACAAGATCGGGGAGCCGGGGCCCAAATCCCCCTTCCTCATTACAACTAATTTTTCGCTCACTTACTTCATAGTTTCGGGCGAGATAGAGAACTGCAAGGTGCCCTGCCGTCTTGCCGTAATGGACTCCGAAGGGCTTTCGGTCCTTACCGCATGGGCCGCGGGCAAGTTCACGGCCTCGAAGATCTCCCAGTTCATAACGGAAAGCGGCATAGAGGGAGAGCTTGAGCAGAAGGAACTCATCATTCCGGGCTATGTGGCCATTCTGAGCGGCGCCATAGAGGACAAGCTGCCCGGCTGGAAGATAACGGTCGGCCCCAGAGAAGCAAACGGGTTGCCCGCGTTCCTGAAGTCAAGGGCCTGATCCGCCTGATTCCCTGAAGGTTGTCTCCCAGGGGACGGGCAGGTTGGGACTGTTTGTATTTTTTATTTCAATTTGTAAATTTGTTTATATATCAGTAAATTATACGCTTAGCTTTAAGAATCTGGATTATCGTTCTTTAACGAAGTATATCGAAACAAAGCCGGATGCGGCTGCGCAGTTTCTTTTCTTTTTGTGAAAGAAACTGCGGGGTTCAATCCGGCTTTACCCTAGAAGCCATCAAGCGGCTGAAGATCTGAAATAAATCCCGAGGTCATTTTTTTTTTAAAGTCGGAGGACAAGACAAAGATCATGAATATAGAAAATATCGATGTTGACGGCCATTACAGGGAGATAGGCGAAGTTCTCACGGATGAGCAGAAAAAAAAGGGGGTGCTCATTCACGCCCTTCAAAGGCTGCAGAAAGAGCATAACTACCTGCCCGAAGACAAGTTAAGGACCCTTTCATCGAAGCTTGGTATCCCCCTTGCCGAGATATACAGCACAGCCTCTTTTTACAAGCACTTCTACTTCAAGCCCAGGGGCAAAAACATTGTCTGTGTTTGCACCGGAACGGCCTGCCATGTGCGGGGCGCTTCCAAGGTGCTCCAGAAGATAGAAGACGAATTCGGAGTGAAAGAGGGGCAGACCACGGCCGACATGTCCCTGACGCTTGAGACCGTCGGGTGCGTCGGATGCTGCGGACTGGCTCCTGTAGTGACGGTAAACGATGAGGTCATCGGAGAAGTGGGCACTAAAAAGATAGGGGAGATAATAGATAAAGTGCGGACCAGGGGCGGGGAGGGCGAATAGAGTTTATGGAAATAAAAAACCAGAAACTGCAAAGCATAGATGACCTGAAGGCGCTCAGGGCGAGGCTCGAAACTGAGCTTTTCGACCCCGGACGGGCCAGGGCGAGGGTCTGCTGCGGCACCGCCTGCACAGCCCTTGGCTCTCACAAAGTCATAAGCGCCCTCGAGGAAGATGCCGGGAAAAGGGGCATCGATGTCGAGATAATAAAGACCGGATGCCAGGGTATGTGCCAGAAGGGCCCGGTCATGAAGGTGGAGCCGGAGGGCATCTTCTACCAGAGGGTAAAGGCCGGTCAGGTGCCGGACCTCGTGGGCTACACAATGGTGGGAAAGACCCCGTACAGAAACGCCCTTTACAGAGAGGACATCCTGAGCGAGCCGGTAGCGGACATGCTGGAGCTGCCTTTCTATAAAAAACAGACGCGCATAGCGCTTAGAAACAATGACAAGATAGACCCTACGAACATCCTTCACTACATCGCGGTGGGCGGGTACAAGGCTCTTGAAAAGGCCCTCTCCACCATGACCCCGGATGAGGTGATGGACGAGGTGGACAAGGCGAACCTCAGGGGCAGGGGCGGAGCGGGCTTTCCCGCCGGCAAAAAATGGAGACATGCAAAAAGCGGCCCTGAGCACACGAAGTTCGTCATAGCCAACGGCGACGAGGGAGACCCGGGGGCCTTCATGGACCGCTCCATCATGGAAGGTGACCCTCACAGCCTGTTTGAGGGTATGCTCCTGTGCGCCTACGCCATAGGGGCGAAATACGGTTTCGTGTATGTAAGGCACGAGTACCCGCTTGCGGTAAAGCACCTGAAGCACGCGATAGCGCAGGCCGGGGAACTGGGACTGCTTGGCGGCAATATACTTGGGACGGAATTCAGTTTCCATCTGGACGTGAGGGAAGGCGCCGGGGCCTTCGTGTGCGGCGAATCCACTGCGCTGGTGGCCTCGATAGAGGGAGAGCGAGGGTTTCCGAGGCCGCGTCCCCCAAGGCTCTCGGAGAGGGGCGGCGGCGTGTGGGGCTATCCCAGCAACTTAAACAACATAGAGACATATGCGTGCGTTGCGCCCATAGTGGAGAAGGGTGCGGGCTGGTTCCGGAGCATAGGCACAGAGACATCGCCCGGCACAAAGGTCTTCGCACTTACCGGCAAGGTCAAGAACACGGGCCTCGTCGAGGTGCCGATGGGCATGACGCTGAGAGAAATAATATACGACATAGGCGGAGGGATAATAGGCGACAAGAAGCTGAAGGCCGTGCAGACCGGCGGCCCTTCAGGCGGATGTCTTCCCGCCAGCTACCTGGACCTGAAGGTGGATTTTGACTCCCTCTGGAAGGCCGGTTCCATGATGGGCTCCGGCGGAATGGTCGTAATGGATGAGGACACATGCATGGTGGACGTGGCCAAATACTTCCTCTCCTTCACCCAGTCGGAATCCTGCGGCAAATGCCCTCCGTGCAGGATAGGCACCTACCAGATGCTCCAGATACTGGAGAGGATAACGAAGGGGCAGGGGCAGACACGCGACATAGAGAGGCTCATAAGCATCGGCCATATGGTCCAGAGAGGCTCCTTGTGCGGACTTGGCCAGAGCGCGCCCAATCCGGTTTTAAGCACCATAAAGTATTTCAGGCAGGAGTACGAGGAGCATATTTACGATAAATACTGCAGGGCGAAGGCCTGCAAGGGCATGGGGGTGTTCGCCATAAACCTCACGGAGTGCATACGGTGCGGCCTCTGCAAGGAGGCCTGCGCCTACGGCGCGGTAAAAGAGGGTAAGGACAAGTACTTCGTAGACCAGGACCTTTGCCAGAAATGCAAGGCATGTTATGACGCCTGCCCGGTGGGCGCGGTGAAGATAAGGAAGCACAGCGTGGCCAGGCTGGAGGAGCAGTTCAAGATCCCCGAGGATAAGATAGAGATACTTGAAAGGAGGGTCAGCATGACGCTTAAAGACCTCGTAAAAGCAAAGCCCACGAACATAGTGGCCTGTGGCGAAGACTGTCCCGTGACCGATGCCGTAACCAAGATGGACGGACAGAACGTAGGGTCCATACTGGTTTTCAATAACCAGCAGAAACTGGTCGGCATATTCACCGAAAGGGACATCATGCACTGCTTCGCCAAGAACGTCCTGTTCAAGCAGAAAACGGTGAAGGACGTGATGTCGCAAAATCCCGTAACGCTGGATGCGGCCACGGACATAAGTGTGGCGGTGAGCCTGATGTCCGAAAGGAAGATAAGGCACCTTCCCGTGATGGAGGACGAAAAGATAATAGGGATTGTCTCCTACAGGGACCTGGTTTCGTATATGCTGCCTGAAATCATCTTCATGGCCGAAGACATCTACTAGGGGTGATCTTTCATGGATGAGAAGAAGGAACTTAAAGTCGAAGACATAAAGACCGCCGCGCAGGCCAAAGGATGCCCCGTGCAGAAGGCTCTCTATTATGTGACGGGCTTCCTTGAGGGCCCCATGTGCGGCAAGTGCTTCCCGTGCTCCCTTGGCAGCTTCGAGGCCAAAAGGAGGCTGGAGAATATCACGGAGGGACGTGGAACCGAAGCGGACACAGGCGTGCTTAAGCGTATAGCCGGATCCATGCTTGAGGCCTCCATGTGTAAAAAGGGGAAGGACACGGCGCGTTTTCTGCTGGAGTGGATGGAGGCTGGCTCGTTTTCCGTCCATGTGGGACAGTCCGGTGCGGGTGGCAGGTGTCCCGAAAAACAGTGTTTGGGGCTCATAGAGTTCAGGGTGGACCCGGAGAAATGCACAAGGTGCGGCCTTTGTAAGGACGCCTGTACGCATGGCGCGATATTCGGCGAGAAAAGAAAACATTACCTCACGGGTTATCCGCCTTTCGAGATAAGGCAGAAAAGGTGCGTTAAATGCGGAGACTGCCTGCGGGCCTGTCCAGTAGGCGCCATAGAGATCGCGGACCGTGCCCCAGAACCGGTGATGGCCTGAATACAGAAGCAGGTTTCGGAGAAATTTTAGATCAGATCAAATTTAAAAGCCCGGATCAGGAGGAATTTCCCCCATGTCGGAGAAAGTGTCGGAAAAGTTGCCGGAAAGGATATCGGAAAAAATGTCTGGGACCATAAAGGTAAAGATAAACGGCAGGGAGACCCAGGTGCCTGAGGGTGTGAACCTTATAGAGGCGGCGGAGCTTGCCGGCGTGCACATACCGAACCTCTGCTATCTCAAGGGGATGAAGGGTATCGGCGCATGCAGGCTGTGCCTTGTGGAGGTGGAGGGCATGAAGGCCCCGCTCACCGCCTGCACCACGAAGGCCAAAGACGGCATGGCCGTCATCACGAGCAGCGAGAAGATAAATGACGTAAGGAAATTCGTAATAGACCTTATCCTCTCGATGCACCCCCTGGACTGCATGACCTGCACCAAGGCTGGCGTGTGCAGCCTTCAGGAATATGCCTACGAAATGGGGATAAAAGAGTCTTCCTTTACAAGAAAGAAACAGGGCTATCCGGCGGACGAGGCAAACCCGTTCATAAAGCGCGACCCCGAGTATTGCATTCTGTGCGGCAGGTGCGTAAGGGCCTGCAAAAGCCAGGGGACGACAGTGCTGGAATTCATGGGCAGGGGAGTTGGCTCAAAGGTCGTAACGGCGGAAGACAGGCCGCTTCAGGAGTCCGGATGCACCTTCTGCGGCAGCTGCGTGGATGTGTGCCCCGTGAACGCCCTGCTTGAGGCGGACAGGTGGCGCAAGGGAAGGGAATGGGATTTCAAGGGCGTCAACTCCACATGCCTGCTTTGCGGCAACGGCTGCGCAATAAATGCAAGCACAAAGGACGGCAGGGTAATGAAGATAAACGCCGGCCCGTCCGCCGGCTCTGCCGAACGGTACATCTGCGCGTACGGAAGATACGGTTTCGATTGCATAGAGGCAGACCTCAGGGCAACCGTCCCCATGAAGCGCGTGGGAGGAGAGCTTAAGGAGACCTCCTGGGAGGATGCCATTCAAACGGCTGCGGACGGTCTTAAGGCCGCTGGCAAGAACGCGGGATTCATAGCAACAGCCGGTTTGCTGAATGAGGACGCACTTATGCTAAAGGGTCTGGCTGAGTCGGCCGGGATATCCAATATCGATACGACCGCCAGCCTTTACTCAACCCCGGAGACGCTCATGTCGGACAGCGAGGACGGTCTTGAGTCCTGTGATCTTTTTGTGGTTGTGGACCTGTATCCGGACCAGTGGAAAAGGGTCCTGCCCGGGATCGACGCGGCGATAAGAAAGAGGATGGAAGCAGGGACCAAACTTGTTGTTATCAATAGCCGGGAATCGGCGCTTTCCCAGGTGGCTTCAGTGAACCTGACGGGCAGCGAGGCGGATTCCCTGAAATTTTTCGTGAAGGCCGTGATCGACAAGGGGATTAACGGTAATAAGGAGCTGGCCTCCGCGGTCTCCGGGGCGTCCGTCAGCGCGGATGCCCAAAAAGCCGCGGACCTTTTTGCCCAGGCCAAAAAACCCGTCGTGCTTGTCTCTCCGGCCATGTATCTTGCCGCAGCGAACCTGGGTCTGCTGAAGGGGAAGGTTGTTTCGGTCCCGCTAGAGAGCAACGCGAAGGGGGTTGCCGCCATCGGCCTGCGAGGAGCGGGAAAGTCTTACAAAGAAATGGCATCGAGCGGGGTGAAGGCGCTTTATGCTGTTGGCGAGGTGCCCGTCAAGACGAGGCCCCAAACGGATTTCCTAATTGTCCAGGCCTCGCATATGACGGAGCTTGCCAAACAGGCGGATGTGGTGCTGCCCTCTGCGGCGTACCTTGAGGCCGACGGTACCATAGTCGATTATCTGGGAAGGCTCCGGAAGGTATGCAAAGCCATCGAGCCCGCTGGCCTTGCCAGGCCGCACAGGATGATATTCGCCAAGGTGGCAAAGGCGATGGGCGCGGACATAAAAGAGGTCGGCGGGGGTTTTCCCGAGGCTGCCCAGACGCAAAAAAAGTTCAGACCATTTGAACGTACGGAAGGTTTTGATGTGGAGCCCGATGAGATGATCGAGTCCCTGAACGCCACTGTGATAAGCGGGTCAAGGCTCCTTTGGCTCAAGGAGGCGAAGGTCCGCGCATAAAAAATAAAAAAATTTATTTTTTGCCCGCCTCCTGCGCCCTTCAGCAGGGCCGGGGGTGGGCAAAAAAATCACATTCCCGGTTTTCCCCTCCGTTTTCTCAGATCCCGAATGCGCTATGTTATTATTTTTTTTTATTTTTTCATAAGCAGGAATCGGTTGCTTTCCTTTTCTGTTATATAATATTAATCTGGTAAAAATTGATTTAAAAAGAAAGGCTTTTGTAAAATAAATGCAGTCTGATGATAGAATCAAACATTTCTACCGAGGATAGAAGGAGGTCAGTGGCAAAATGTCCAAGATAATCGCCACAGCGGCGATAAGAGGCGCTAACCGGTTATACAGAGAAGCCGGGGAGTTGCTTGAAAAGGCGATAGCCGAAAAAGGTGAGGGGTACCGGTTCGAATTCGTCGATACCGCTTTCTATCTTCCAATGATTTACGCGATGACAGGCTTTCCGGTAAAAACGCTTGGGGACATGCGGACCGCTCTTGGTTTTGCGAGGGAACTGCTGCATGAGGAGCCCGCGGAGCAGATCTGGAAGCCGTACCTGGGCGAGGCCCTGGATTCCGGCATGGCCACCCTGTTTGCGGAGGAAATATGGCTTGCGGCAAGGACGGTGCTGGGGCTGGAGCCGGCGGTTGATCCGGAAACGGGTTATGTCTACAACGGGTTCATTACAGACACCATACAGAGAAACCTGGGCATTCAGCTTGTTGACGGCACCATGCCGGGTTTTGCCGCCATCATCGGAGCCGCGCCCGATGACGATACGGCGGTCAAGATAGTCTCCGAGCTGCAGGAGAAGAACATCCTTACCTTCCTTTCGGGCAATGTGAACGGCAACAGCGTCACCAAGCAGCTTTTAAGGAAAGGCGTAGCGCTGGGATGGGACTCCAGGATAGTGCCCCTGGGGCCCGAAACGCAGCACACCCTTTACGCGCTGGACTGGGCCATAAGGGCCTCCCTCATCTTTGGCGGCAAGAAGCCGGGGGATTACAAGGCGCACCTCAAATACCAGAAAGACAGGGTGTTTGCGTTCGCCCTGGTGCTTGGCGAGCTTAACGACATAATATGGACAACCGGGGCCGGGGCCATAAACATGGGCTTCCCCGCGGTTGCCGATACCGATATACCTGTTGTGCATCCGACCGGCGTTTGCATCTATGAAGAAGTCGACAAGGAATTCGACCACTCAAAGATAGTTCAGAAGGCCATAGAGGTGAGGGGACTGAAGATAGTGGTTGAAAAGCCCCCGATACCGGTCTCTTACGGCCCGGCCTTCGAAGGTGAGAGGATCCGCAAAGAGGACATGTTCATAGAGTTCGGCGGCCAGCGGACCGCGGCCTTCGAATGGGTCCGCATGCGCGAAATGGACGAGGTCGAGGACGGCAAGATCACCATCGTCGGCGATAACTGGAAGGAGCTCTATGAAAAAGGCGGCAAGATGCCCCTTGGGCTCGTGATAGATGTCGCGGGCAGGAAGATGCAGAAGGACTTCGAGTCCGTCATTGAAAGAAAAGTGCATCACAGCATAAACGAGGCGCAGGGACTGTGGCACATGGGCCAGAGGGACTTGAACTGGATAAGGATAAGCAACGCCGCCAAAGGCGCGGGCATTACCCTGGAGCATCTGGGGCTTATCTTTTCCACCATGATGCGCCATACCTTCCGCTCCATCATAGACAAGGTGCAGGTCACCATCTATACGGATGAGAAGGAAGTCACGGCCATGAGAGACGAGGCCAGAAAGGCCTATACCGAAAGGGACCACAGGCTTGGCGCGATGACCGACGAGTCCGTGGAAACATTCTATTCCTGCCTTTTGTGCCAGAGCTTCGCTCCAAGCCACGTGTGCATCATAACGGCTGAAAGGCTGGGGCTCTGCGGCGCGTACAACTGGCTGGACGCCAGGGCGGCCTTTGAGATCGATCCCACGGGCGGCAACCAGCCGGTCCCCAAGGGACAGCTCCTTGACTCCAGGTACGGCCGGTACACGGGCGTGGACGAATACCTGAAGAAATCAACCGGAGGCGCGGTCGAGTCCCTGAACCTGTACACGATAATGGAAAACCCCATGACCTCCTGCGGCTGCTTCGAGTGCATCATAGCAATAGTGCCGGAGGCAAACGGGGTCATGATAGTGCAAAGAGGGCACCAGGGCATGACGCCGGCCGGGATGAAGTTTTCGACACTTGCAGGCTCCGTTGGAGGCGGCATGCAGACCCCGGGCTTCATGGGCATCGGCAGGAACTTCATCACCAGCAAGAAATTTCTTGCCGGTGACGGAGGCATAAAGAGGATAGTCTGGATGACCAAAAACCTCAAGGAAAGCCTGAAGGAGGCATTCGATGCCAGGGCCGCCGAAGAGGGTGTGCCAGGGCTTCTGGACATGATAGCGGATGAGACCGCGGCCGAGGATTCCGAAAAGCTTCTGGAATATCTTTCCGGCACGGGGCACCCGGCGCTCGGTATGGATCCGATGATATAGATCGTGCCATGAACGGCGTGGGAAGCAAATCAAAAAGGTAAAAACTGAAAGGCAATAAAGCAAAAAAGCTAAAACGGCACCGGAGGAAAACTTTTATGGAGCAAAAACATAAAATAAAGAGTGCGAATGAGGCCGCAGAGAAGATAATCGAGTGGGGTGTATCGCAGGGTCTGGTCACCTGTTTCGAGAGGGCGGAGAAAATGAAGCCCTGCCCGATAGGCGAGTCCGGGGCATGCTGCAAGGTCTGCCACATGGGCCCCTGCAGGCTCGTGGGCGCCAATGCCGAGGAAGAGGCACGGGGCGTCTGCGGCGCGAACGTCTCCACTATCGCCGCGAGGAACTTCCTGAGGATGGTCGCTGCGGGCACCGCGGCCCATTCGGACCACGGCAGGAGCATGGCCCTTACGCTTTTGGCAGTGGGCGAGGGGAAGACGGACGATTACGGCATAAAGGATCCCGAAAAGCTCCTCCGCATGGCGGCTATACTGGATATCCCGGTGGAGG
>JAJYJB010000053.1 GCA_021789735.1 Nitrospirota bacterium | reverse complement strand
TGGGCGAATGGAAGCTCTGGGGTTTTCATTTCAAAAGGAAGCCGTTCTCCAAACGCTGACCTCGGATGTTTTAAAATCTAGCGAAATTGAGGGTGAAATCCTTGATAAGGCACAAGTGCGCTCGTCTATAGCCCGGCATCTTGGCTTGGATATAGGCGCTCTACCGCCGGCGGACAGGAGCGTTGAAGGGATTGTCGAGATGATGCTCGACGCCACTCAGAACTATAACGAGCCATTGACTAAAAAAAGGCTTTTGGGATGGCATGCCTCTTTGTTTCCAACAGGGTACAGCGGCATAAGAAAAATCAAGGTCGGCGCCTGGCGCGATGACGCCAAGGGACCGATGCAGGTCGTCTCGGGGCCACTTGGCCGAGAGCGTGTGCATTTTGAGGCCCCGGCGGCCAAACGGATTGAACAGGAGATGGCGGCTTTTATTAAATGGTCCAACCATGATGATAAGACTGATCTTGTGCTGCGGGCGGGAATTGCGCATCTTTGGTTTGTAACTATTCACCCTTTTGAAGACGGGAACGGTCGAATTGCGCGCGCCATTGCCGATATGATGTTGGCCCGGTCGGAGAGTAGCAGGCAGCGGTTCTACAGCATGTCGGCGCAAATTCGCGATGAACGTAAAATTTATTATGAAATATTAGAAAGGACGCAAAAAGGAACTCTTGATATCACGGAGTGGTTGGACTGGTTTTTGGGCTGCCTGGACCATGCGCTTGATAATGCTTGGAATACGCTTGGGACAGTGCTCAGGAAGGCGCGATTTTGGGAATCTCACGTGGATGCTCCTTTTAATGAACGGCAGCGTAAGATCCTCAACAAAATGCTCGATGGCGTCTTTGAAGGCAAGCTCACGAGTTCCAAATGGGCAAAGATGACTGAATGCTCTCAGGATACGGCCCTCCGCGACATCCTTGATCTCGTAGAAAGAAATATCCTGATAAAAGATTCCGGTGGCGGCCGTAGCACCAGTTATTCATTGTCTATTTAGAAAAAATTCTTTCTTTATTCTATGTGCGCAAAAAGCTTCGTCCACACCATTTTCTTGCTCTGAATATATTTATAAAATGAGGTGCTCTGTCTCCTCCCGTCCGGGAAAACCTCATCTTTCCCGTTATCTCCTGATTTTCAGCATCGGTTGGATCTTCTGTCCCCGGACCGCGGGCATTGTTCACTGCAAGCGGACATTAGTGGCCCCCGATATAAATTCCTTTTTTTAATTTACCGACCAGCTGATGCCGTAATCAAAACCTATGTACTTTGCGATCCTTATTCTATAGATACGGCAGGCGTTCAGTTTCTGTTCCCTGGAAATGTTTTTCAGCTTTTCGTGAATAATCGCCTTTCTCAGCTCCGGGGGCATTTTGTTTTTGTTCATCATGATTTCCTTATCGGAACTTTTCAGGAAAATATTTAAGGCCGGCCGATGAGGATTTCAGGCAGGAAGCCGCAACCTTAATATTTGGGCAATAGGGCGCGGTGTATTTTTTCTAAACTGTTTATATGGATTTTCACGGCCCCGGAGGCTTATGATGAGGACAGACGGGGCTCTTTGAAAACTGAAGCTGAAATTAAATGGGCATCCCGGCGGAACGCGCAATTTGCCGCCAGGCTGCGGGGCCGTTCATTGAACGCGTTTGAACAGCCATGGCCAAAAAGTCCTTGTGAAACCGGCGGTTAAGGTTTTCACCTTGAACAAAAAACACAAAAAAGGCGGCAGCGCCGGCATGAGAGAGGGAGAAGAAGCAAGCGGGGAAGGCCCCAAAACAGGGGGCCCTTTTTGATATTATAAAAAATGGGCAAGCGCTCTCATCTTCCGGCCGTCCTTCTTATCGTTTCGATGGTGGCCGTTGCCGGATACACCCTGCGGACAGAGATGATCTTCCCGGAGGCTGCGGCCCTGGCCTTTGGCGCATGGGTGATGGAGGAGACGCCATGGAAGGGCCCGAAGCTCAACCTCTGGCTTTCCCCCACGCTTGCGGCCCTGACCGGCGTATTGATGATGAGGTTTTTGCCTTATTCCCTTTTTCTCATGGTGCCAGTCGCCTTTGTCCTTGTGGCCCTGCAGCTGTCCCTTCTGCGCTCATCCGTGATGCCTTCCATCTCCGCGGCTGTCCTGCCGCTCCTGCTTAAATGCGAAAGCTGGTATTATCCGCTTGGCGTATGCGCCTTTACCGGCATAATCGCGGCAGGCAACTGCCTGGATTTAAAAGGGTGGCGGCAAAAGGGCGGGGCATTTTTAGCGGCCGCGCCAGAGGATGCCGGGCAGCCAGAGGCCGCTCTGGGCCTCAAGCACTGGGGGAAGCTCCTTGCGGTTGTCATGTTCGTCTGCGTGCTCGCCCTGAAATCCCACTGGATATTCATCATCGCGCCGCCGCTGATAGTATCTTTCGTGGAGCTTTCAAAAACGGAGGGCCGCTCGAAGGGAAGACTCTTCAGGCTGTTCATCCTGCTTTCGCTTGCGGCCCTGTCAGGCGTGGTCTGGCTCTATCTCATTCACGAAGTCGCGCACTGGCCCCTTTGGGTGCCCGCGGGGCTGTCCGTCCTTTCGGTCTTTCTCTTTTATGAGCTTTTGCAGGTCCATTTCCCTCCCGCCGCGGCCATTGCCCTTCTGCCTGTCATCATTCCGGCCGGAAAGATATGGTCCTACCCGCTGGATGTCTCAGTGGGAAGCGCCCTCTTCATATCCATGATCGCGCTGCTGTTTGCTGAAAAAAAGGCATGAGTAAACCGGAAAAGATCGATCAGCAAGTCCAAGGTAGCGCAGCGGGTTTTTCCGCCCCCACAGCTCCAAAAGCCTGTCCTGCACGCCCAGTTTTCTTTTAAGCGCCTCCGCGCACCCGGAGATGGCCATCCCTCCGCCCGCAAGGACCGCATTCTCATATACCGGCCCTGCGCCCATGCCGCCTTTAACGGCATCCGAGACCATGATTATCCTCTCCGGGTCCTTGATCCTGAAGATGAGCGACAGCGTCTCCGGGCTCAGGTGCACGCCGTCGGCAATGACCTCCACATAGATGTCCTCGTCAAGGAGGGCGAACCCGGCCAGCCCCGGTTCCCTGTGGTGAAACGGCCTCATGGCGTTAAAGAGATGGGTCACTCCGGTCGCGCCCGCCTTCCTGCCCTCCGCCGCCTCTTTGAAGGTGGCCTCCGAGTGGCCCATGTTCACCTTCACCCCAAGTTCCGCAGATCTTTCAATGAGCTTCCGCGCGCCGGGCAGCTCAGGCGCGACGGTCATTATCTTTATAATGTCCTCAAAGCCGTTTATCAGCTTTTTAAGCTCGGTGAGCGTCGCGCTTTTAAAGGCTGCCGCGTCGAGCGCCCCGCGCTTCGAGGGGTTGAGGAACGGCCCCTCCAGGTTGACCCCTCCTATGGTTATGCCGTTCTTTCCGCCTTCCGCCCTGGCCATCGCCTGCCTGACCGCCTCCATCTGGGCGCGCATCGTTTCAGTGTCCGAGGGGTATATCGTGGGATAGATAAGCGCGGTGCCCTTTTGCCCGTGGAGACGCGCCATTTCAAGGACCGCCTCCGGGTCCTTTGTCCTTGTGTCCCAGGGGCCCATGCCATGCGCATGGAGGTCCACAAAAAATGGTCTCGTTATCTTTATTTTTTTGCTTTTTGCTTTTTTGATTTTTTGTCTCCGTCTTCCGCTCCATAAGGAGGGTTTTTGGAGATGTCTTTAAGCTTTTTCGGGGTAAGCGAAGAAGTGATCTTAAAGCCGGGGTGCGCGTAGGCGTCGCGTCTTTTTATGAGAAGCCAGCCGTTTGGCGTCCTGCCGCCTTTCATCTTTGCGAGCGCAAAACTCCCCTTCAGCTTTTTGCCATGAAGGGTGAACTCTATCAGGCCCTCCTCCGGGCCGCCTTTTTCGACCTCGAACCCGCCCGTGTCCCAGATGACGACCTCTCCGGCGCCGTACTGGCCCTCGGGGATTATGCCTTCCCACCCGCCGTAGGAGAGCGGATGGTCCTCCACCATCACCGCAAGCCTCTTGTCCGCCGGGTCCATGGAAGGCCCCTTGGGGACCGCCCAGCTCTTAAGCACGCCCTCCATCTCCAGCCTGAAGTCGTAATGCAGGCGTGTGGCGTGGTGTTCATGCACTACGAATATCGCCATGTTTTTTGAGAAACGGCCTCACTCCCATCCCGTCTTTAAAAGCACAAGCAGCACAGTGCCTGCTGTAAACAGTATAGCTCCAAAAAAGGCCCATGGCGCGCCCGGCTCCCGGCTCACCATTATGTAGGCGGCGGGGTAGGGGTCTGTCGTCAACTCCTCAAGATAAAATCCGTACCCGCGGAAGAAAACCGGGTGGTTTGGCGATAGGACGCCGCGTTTAAGCACGGAGCCTCCGGAGATCAGCTCGACGTCCGCGGCAGGCTTCGGGCCTGCCTGCACGCCGCTCAGGAAGACATCAAAACCTGGCAGGCTGGCCGCCGCGCCCTGAGGCAGTTGGCCGGTCACCTTCGTCGCCCCAAGGGAGCTGGCCAGATGGGCAACCAGGATCATGAGGAAACCCGCGTGTATGATCTGCGGGGCAAGAAGGGTGAGCAGGCCGCTGTTTTTGTTTTTGCGCCTTATGGACTCCAGGCTGCAGCAGAGGGTGTTCACTGTCAGGAGGACCAGCAGCGCTATGGCGGCCCAGAGCCACCAGGTAAGCGCCAGGGGGCCCAGGGTAAGCCAGTAGTAGAGAGGGAACTCCCCGTTCATGGCGTCTGCCACTTCCTTGTAGTGCACCATGAAGAAGGAGCCCGCAAGCAGGAAGGCTATTTCAAGCCCCATGAGCCAGACGGCAACCCTCTGGGATATAAGCACATCCCAGAGTTTTTTCCTTCTGCCCGAAGCGCCGGTCATCAAAAAGTATGGGAGCTTTTCATGAGAAGCCCCACCCCGAGATAAGTGAACAGCACCAGTATGAACCCGAGGACGCCGGCAGCCGCTGTTTTCTTGCCGTGCCATGCTGGCCGCAGGCGCAGGTGCAGATACAGGCTGTAATAGAGCCACACTATGGAGGTCCAGAGCTCTTTTGCCGTCCACAGCCAGTATGTGCCCCAGGCCAGGTATGCCCATACCCCGCCCGCTATCATGGCGACGCTGAAAAGCAGGTAGCCTGCCAGGATGAACCGGTACTGGCTTTTTTCAAGCGCCGCTTCCCGCTGCTGCCCCTGCGAAAGGTATATAGTGCCAAGGGCCGCGCCAATGCCAAAAAAGGCGTAGGAGAAAAAGGAAAGCCCCACGTGCAGCTCGAACCAGTAAGTGCTCAGCACCGGGGGAAGGACGCCCTCAAACGGGCGGCCAAACATCGCAAAAAAGCTGAAAAGGGCGGCCATGGCCCCGATCAGCGCCCGGTAAGATCTTTTTTGCCGCGCGGCGGGATACAGAAAGGAAAAACCGGCCACGCTTGCGGCCAGGAATATGAGCGTGTCGTGCGGGCCCACAAGGGGCACCCTGCCAAGCCTCACTCCCCTTATAAGCAGGTACGCCGCCTGCGCAAGGCACCCCGCAACAAGAAACCGCCCTTTAAATGCACCGACTATATAAAGCGGCACGGCGGCCCAGGCCAGCCATATGAGGTTCACCGGCGCCTCCCGTACTGTCCGCTGCGGCGGACCGCTTTTTCCGTCATTCGTCCGCCGGTCATTCGCCCCCCGGGGAAAAGACCTTGCCGGGGTTCAAAAGCCCCTTTGGGTCAAAGGCGTTTTTTATCTTCCTCATCAGGTCAAGCGACGCGGGTTTTATCTCCATTTCAATGAAGGGCTTTTTTGTCAGGCCCACCCCGTGCTCGCCGGAGATGGTGCCGCCAAGCTCCAGGACCTTTTCGAACATCTCCCTGATTACAGGGGTCAAGTCTTTTTTCACCGGGGGAAGCAGGTTCACGTGCAGGTTGCCGTCCCCCGCGTGGCCGAACGAGGCTATGGGCACGGACGTCCTTTTGGCAAGGGCCTCAAGCTCCGAAAGCATGCGCGCTATATTGCTTCTTGGCACGACTATGTCCTCGCTTATCTTGTGCGGGCAAATGTGGTACAGGGCCGGCGATACGCCGCGCCTCGCCTTCCAGAGGGCGTTCCGCGCCTCTTCGTCATCGGCCATTGTAACATCGGCCCCCAGTTTTTCGCATATCCCGACGGCCTTCCCGGCCTCGTCCTTTATGGCTGCGGGATGGCCGTCCAGCTCTATAAGAAGCAGGGCCCCGGCGTGGGCGGGCAGGCCGACCGGGCTCCAGCCCTCGACCGCGGCCATGGTGTGCCTGTCCATTATCTCAAGCGTGCGGGGGATGATCTTTGCGGCAATGATGCGCGCCACCGCCTCGCCCGCACTGGCAGCGTCCCCGAAGACCGCCAGAAGGGTAAGGACGTCCTCGGGGAGCGGGAGCGCCTTCAGCCTGATCTTTGTTATGGCGGCCAGCGTACCCTCGGAGCCCGTCAGCAGCCTTGCCAGGTCGTAGCCCACCACCCCTTTTGCCGTCTGCACCCCGGCGGTCACGACCTCGCCGCCGCAAAGCACGGCCT
Organism: Nitrospirota bacterium; assembly: GCA_021789735.1. The sequence goes on along the minus strand of JAJYJB010000053.1, from coordinate 11,983 downwards.
CCAGCTGAAGCACATAGTCCCTGGTCACGCCGTACTTGAGCGCTCTTGGCCCCCCGGCGTTTTCCGCCACGTTGCCCCCGATGGTGCAGAACTCCAGGCTTGCTGGGTCTGGCGGATAGAAAAGGCCGTATCCCTCAAGCTCCCGCTGGAGCCTGCCGTTTACCACCCCCGGCTCCACAAGGACATTCAGGTTCACGTCGTCAATCTCTATTATCCTGTTCATGCGCTCGAAGCTGAGGACTATGGCGCCGCTTGAGGGCACAGCCCCGCCGGTCATGCCGCTTCCGGCCCCCCTCGGGACAACCGCCATGCCGTTTTCCCATGAGTAGCGCATCACCCTTGCCACCTCTCCGGTGTTGCGGGGCCAGGCCACCGCTGCCGGGGCCCCTTCCAGCCCGGAGGCGTCGAAGCCATAGGCAAAGAGGTCTTCAGGGTCTGTGGAATATCTTTCTATGTCTAACTGAATGGACTTTTTGCTTTCGGACATCTCTTTATATTAATTCAAAGACACTCAATTTTAGATGATTTATGAAAGCCCGGGCAACTTGTCTTCGGGTATGATACCCCTTTTGAAAAAAAAGATTCCCGTGGATTACAATATAGGACGATGATAGGCATTGTCGTTTTCCCCGGCAGCAACTGCGACCACGACTGCTACTATGTCTTCAAGCATGTCATGGGCGTGCCTGCCAGGTTCATATGGCACAAGGAGGACGAGATACCCGAAGGGACGGAGGCCGTGGTCCTGCCGGGCGGGTTTTCCTACGGGGACTACCTGCGCACTGGGGCGCTTGCCCGCCTTTCTCCCGTAATGGGCGCGGTGCAAAGGTTCGCCGGGGCCGGAGGCCCCGTAATCGGCATCTGCAACGGCTTCCAGATCCTGGTGGAAGCGGGCCTTCTTCCGGGGGCGCTGCTTAGAAACAGCGGGCTTAAGTTCATATGCGAGGACGTGCACCTCAAGGTCACGCTTGAAGATACGGGGAGGTCGCCCTTCACAAATGCGCTCCGGAAAGGGCAGGTGCTCAGGGTGCCCATAGCGCATGCCGAAGGGAACTATTTCATAGACCCGGAGGGGCTCAGGGCCCTGAACGGCAACGGCCAGGTGGTCTTCAGATACTCCACGCCGGAAGGCATGGTCACGCCGGAGGCCAACCCGAACGGCTCCGTCGAAAACATAGCCGGCATCATGAACCGGCAGGGAAACGTGCTTGGGATGATGCCCCATCCGGAGCGCTGCGCCGAGGCTGTCCTTGGCAACACGGACGGCAGGCTCCTTTTTGAATCCATCCTTTCTTTCCTTAGCGGTACAAAGGCCGCATAAAAGGCCCCGCGCCCAGATGAACCTCCGCATAAAAGGCGGCCCTGAACAGGAAAAAATCCCCTTGAAGGAGGGGCAAAGCGTCCTTGACGCCCTGAAGGCGGCGGAGATCTACCTGACCGCGTCATGCGGCGGAAAGGGCACCTGCGGCAAATGCAGGATAAAGATAGTCGAAGGGCGCGCCATGACCGGCGGCGCGGCGAAGCTCACACTTGAGGAGCGCGAATCCGGCCTGGCCCTGGCCTGCCGGACGTTTGCGGAAGAGGACATCGTCATTGAGATACCCGAGAGCTCAAGGATAGTCGTCGGGGACAAGATAGCCGTCTCCCGCGCGAAAGACCTTCTTGGGCTTGTCTCCTCGATGGGCGGCGGGATAGGGCCCGCGATAAGCGAGGCCAGGGTGGAGCTGACGCCCCCCACCATTGGAGACCACACGAGCGACCTGGACCGCTTGCGGCTTGCCCTGGGGCCGCTCGGGCTCAAAGATCTCGGCTTCTCCAGGGATTTCCTCTCAACACTGGGGGATTCTCTCCGGGCGGCAAACTGGCAGGCCTGCCTGCGCCACGCGGGAGGTTTTGCTGTTTCCCTTATGCCCGCCGGGGATTGCGGGGAAAACAAAAAAAAGAAATTCGGGGCGGCGGTGGACATAGGCACCACCACCATAGTCGTCTACCTGGTGGAGCTTGGGTCCGGCAGTCTCGTTGACGCGGGCTCAACGTACAACTCCCAGATACGCTACGGCGACGACGTCATCACAAGGATAGTGCATGCCACAGAGGGCGGCGGTCTGGAGGAGCTCAGGGGGACCGTGCTTGAGGACATAAACGGCCTCATAAACGCCACCGCGCAGAGGCACGGGATAAAGGCAGGCGATATAGAGCTCACCGTCATAAGCGGCAATACGACGATGAGCCACCTTTTCTGGGGGCTTCCGCCGGGCTCCATAAGGGAGGAGCCGTATGTGCCCACGGTAAGCTACTTCCCGCTTTTGAAGGGCGCGGAGGCGGGGCTGAGCATGGACCGCTCCGGCGCGGTCTACACGATGCCCTGCATCGCAAGCTATGTGGGCGGAGACATTGTTTCCGGCGTCCTGGCCTCCGGAATGACCAGGAAAGAGGAGATAGCCCTTTTCATGGACATCGGCACAAACGGCGAGGTCGCGGTGGGCAACAACGAATGGCTCATGACGGCCGCCTGCTCCGCGGGCCCCTGCTTTGAAGGCAGCGGCATACGGCACGGCATGAGGGCCACCGAGGGCGCGATAGAGTCCGTAAAGATAACGCCCGGTCTTGGCGTGGAGATAGGGGTCATAGGCAACAATTCCGTAAAGCAGGTTTCCCCCAGGGGGATATGCGGCTCCGGCATGATAGACGCGATATCGGAGATGTTCCTCAAGGGGATAATAGACAGGAAAGGGAAGTTCGTCCCGCGCGCGGACGCCCCGGCCGGCGGGGTGGGCAGCATCCGCCAGGGGGACTGGGGTCCGGAGTTCGTGCTTTCGGAGGGCCCTGCCGGTGCGGTTACCCTGACTGGGGTGGACATAGAGAACATACTGCGCGCCAAGGCCGCGATATACGCGGGGGTCTCCACGTTGATAAAAGAGGTGGGGCTGGACCTCTCCGCGATAGAGAAGGTATACATAGCCGGCGGCTTCGGGAATTACCTGAACGTGGAGAAGGCGGTGATCCTGGGCATGCTGCCCGACATACCGCGCGAGAAATTCGTTTTCCTTGGCAACACATCGATCACCGGGGCGTATCTGGGCCTTGTGTCCGAAGGGTTTTTGAGGGAGGCGGAGCAGATAGCCTCCAAGATGACGTACCTTGAGCTTTCGGTCTCCCCCGGCTTCATGGAGGAGTACATGTCCGCGCTCTTTCTGCCCCACACGGACTCCGGCCAGTTCCCCACGGTGGAGAGGCTCCTGGAAGGAAGATAGGGAGCGGTTTTTTTTGTTTTCGCGTGAACGCGCATGTGCCTGCCCAGCAGGCCGGAAGTGCGGCGAAAAGCAGGGACAGCGGCCTGTCGCCTCCGGTGGGGGCTTCAATAATGAAAATCACCGTATTTTCAGCGCATTGCCTTTAGACGTCTTTTTAAATACCACCTGTCCAGCCAGTTTTTCCAGCTGTCGTTGTATTCCTTCAGATGCCCGCCGCGCGGGGCTCCGAAAACCAGGTCTAACAGGTGCAGCGAGGGGGCAAACGAGGAGAACCGCTCGCGGCAGTGCGCGCAGTATGTTACAAGCGTGTCTTTTGCCTGGGCCGCCCGCGCCTGTGTATGCCTGAAAGCAAGCGATGGGTTCCCCGCGGTCGCGCACCCGCCTGCGCCGCAGCACTGCGTCATTTCGTTGCGGAATTTCATTTCGTGGATCTCATAACCCATGCGGGAGGCAACCTCCCTTACGGCCTGCCGGATTTCCGGCTGATAACGCGCCGGGCAGGAGTCGTGGACGGAAACAAGGCCGGCGCCGGCGGGACATCCTTCGGGAAGCCCGTTTTCAGCGAAGACCTCATACACCGTTTTCAATTTGATCCCGCTGTGCTCCCGGAACACCTTGTGGCAGTTGATGCACGCAAGGACGACTTCCTGGACCCCTAGATCCTTGAACTGTTGAATGGTCCTGTTGAATATCCGGTCAAAACGCTCGTTGTCACCGGCATCATGGCTGGGCTTGCCGCAGCAATTAAGGACTATGCCCGTGCCGGGCATTTGCCGCCTCAGGTATTCATAGGTTTTAATGACCAGCCTGGGAGAATAGGACGGAAGTGAGCACCCCGGGAAAAAGACCCTCCGGACGGAAGGGCCGTTGCCGGAAGGCATTTTGCCAAGGGTAAATATCCCGGATGTGCTGAACGTCTGATAGTCCCTCATGCCCTTGGTCCGCGGTATTACGTAGTCATAAACGAAATCATTCGGCAGAAGGTTGCCTTCCTCGTTCCTGAAAAGCCTCTGCCTGATCTCAAGGAACATGTCTCCGGGGCCCAGTTTCAAATGGCACACGCGCTTGCACAGACCGCAAAGAAAACAGGAGAAAGGGATGTCGATATTTTCCAGGGGGTTTCTCGTAAAGCGGCGTGCCAATTCCCTGGGAGAATCGCAGTAATGGCCCAGAAACATGCATGAGCGCACGCACGCGCCGCAGCTGTCGCAGGATTCCAGTATTTTTTCAGTTTCGTTCATCTTCATTTTTTTTTGTAAGGACTTCCCCGCTCACTTGTAAAACCTCAGAATGGGTGTAATGGCGACAATGATCAGCGCCAGGCCGAAACAGGACCGGCAGATGTTTTTCCGGGAGGCCCTCAGCTTCCAGAAGCGGTTCAATATCTCGTCCGGTGGCTGGACCGAGGGAGAAAAAGACGCAAAGGTCGTCTGTATCTCGGGGTCAAGGACCCAGACGCCGTGAATGTTGAGGGCAAGCCCGATAAAGGCAAGGACCGCCTTTGCCACGAATACGTACGTGGCCAGCGGCGATATCTTCATAAACCGCCCGTGAAACGCGTAGTGTATGAGGGGGAAAGAAAAGCCGGTGAGTATAAGGACGGATATCAGGAAAAAGCACATCCTCACCTGGAAATGCAGGACCTTTTCCATCACGCCGTCAAAGGAATAGATAAGGGGGAAGCCCAACTTTCCCCTCAGCTTGACCCACCTCAGCTGGTAAAAGGGCGCCGCCACGCATAACACCGCCGCTAGTATGTGCACCGCCAGATTGACCGAATACAGTATGTTTTCCATCCCGGTGTTACCCTATCGCCCGCCGAAGATGTTTCCTAAAAAACCTTTTTTTACAGGCGGCGGCTCAATGCCAAGATGCTGGCAGATCAGCGCTTCAAGTTTCTCCCGGGAAATGTCTCCTTTTACCACCGGTTCACCGTTCATGAGGATCGTCGGGGCTATTGGAAGGCCGGATGCGTAATATTCGTCGGTATGGTAATCGTCAAGCGGTTTGGTTATGGTCTCGATATCGATGTCCTTGTATTTTTCGCCCAGACCGGGCATCATTTCAACGAAATGCTTTCATGTCCCGCCATTTGGCTCGTTGAGATAGAAGACAACCTTTAGTTTCCTGCTGCCGCCCGCCTCCATTTTGCTCCTCCTTTTTCTTTTTTTTAGAAAAAATCCCACATATCAGCCGCGCTTAAGCATTTTTCCCCTGGTCCATCAGAATATTTATTTTCATCCATATATAAGAATATATCTATATTTAAATAGGTTTGTCAACGGATATTTTAAGAAGTTCCTTTCCCCCCCGATTCGTCGGTAATGGCACAGTTTGGCAAAAAAATTCGGGCGAGGCAGGAGGCGGATTGAGCGCCCATTGGTTTTCTTCGTGGCCGATGCCGGCGAAGCAAAGAGGCCCGCAGCTCCGTCTGTCTGAGCCGAAGGCGAGTTCAGGAGATGCAGCGAAGCAAGCCATGCAGCGGCAGAAGAAAACCGCAGAGGCCGAAAGCCGCTCCCCTGCCTTTCTCCCCGTTCCTTGACAAATGTATTAAAAGATGGTTATATCTATATACTTTAATCTTTCGAGGTGATACATGGAATCCTTAGTGGAAAAAGTAGAGGTTTTGAGGGCCATAGCCCATCCGGTAAGGATAAAAATATTGGCCGAGTTGGCAAATGGAGTGAAATGCGTCAGCGACTTCGAGGATTTCCTGGGCCTCAACCAGCCAAACATCTCCCAGCACCTCTCCATATTAAGGACCCACGGTGTTGTCGATTACTTCATGGACGGCAGGCTCAGGTGCTACTTTCTCGTAAACCCGCTGGCGCTTGCGGTAGTGGAAGCCTTTAACAAAGAACTGGAGCCGATACCGGCGCCCGCGTGCTGCCCCGTCACCAAAACCGGCAAATATCCAGGGGAAAGAAGGCGTTGATCCTCATCGCCGCGATCCTTACCCAGACCAGAGGGAGAGCAAAAAAGGCCATGACTCAAACCTTTTGCACCGCAGTTTTTAGGGGACCGGTCCGCGCCCCTGCGGCTCATGACATAAAAAACCGGGTCAGAAAAGAAAAAACCTGAAGTTAAAAGCATCTTGCAAAAAAATGTTTTGCCGGAGAATTAAAATTGGTTAAGCAGGGGGGATTATGGCAACACTGGATTTGTTCTGGGGAAACAAGCAGATAAAAAAAATAAAAACTGACACTGTCCAGATAAACCTTGGCAACAGGTGCAACCAGAAATGCGCCCATTGCCACATAGGGGCATCCCCCCATGGCGCCAAAAACATGGACCGCGGCACAGCGGTCAATATCCTCGATAAACTCTCTGTAATGGACGTGGAAAATATTGAACTTACCGGAGGCACTCCGGAGCTTAATCCCAATCTTCCCATTCTCATAGAGGGCCTAGGCAGGCAGGGTAAAAAAATAGCTGTAAGGACCAGCCTTACGGTGCTCGATCAGCCTGAGCACTCATCCGTCGTCAAGCTATATGAAAGCGGCGGGGTCAAATTGATCGCTTCGCTGCCCTCTGTTTTTGAGGACATGACCGACGCGCAAAGGGGGCAAGGTGTCTTCAAAAAAACGATAAAGGTGCTTAAGAAACTGAACGGCATTGGCTACGGGACAGGCAGACTCGCGCTTGACCTCGTTTATAATCCCGTGGGCGATTTTCTTCCGCCGGGCCAGGCGCAGGTGGAAAAAGAATACCGTCAGTTGCTTGAAGAGCTGCACGGCGTTTCTTTTGACAGCCTGGTAACGATCGTTAATTCTCCAATTTCCAGGTTCAAAAATTTTCTTGTAAAGGAAGACAGGCTGGACGGTTACATGCGGCTCCTGAGGGACAATTTCAACCCGGAAACCTTGGACAAGATCATGTGCAGGTACCAGGTCTCGGTGGATTATCATGGGCATGTCTACGACTGTGACTTCAACTTGGCTTTAGGCATAAGGACGAAGGGTTTTGAGGACAGGAAATTCTGGGAGATAGATTTTGAAGATTTCAGCCCGGAGGTCTCCTGCGACATGCACTGCTACGCGTGCACTGTGAATTCCGGCAGCAGTTGCCGCGGGGCCCTTATAAAAGAAGAAGCAAAGCCCGGTTTTGACGCCAGGGAGAACGCGAAAAGCTATTATGGGGAAGCCCTCCGGGGCACATCCAGTCTGAAGACCTCCGCCTGCTGCACGCCAGACTCCCTGCCCGCCCATATCAGGAAGGTCCTTCCATACATAGCCGAGGAGATAAAGGCAAAGTACTATGGGTGCGGCTCGCCTGTCCCTCTTGCCATTAACGGCTTGAAGGTGCTCGATCTTGGGTGCGGGACAGGCAGGGACACATATGTAATGTCAAAACTCGTTGGGGAAGACGGGTTCGTTTACGGGCTGGACATGACGGCCGGCCAGCTTGAAGTGGCCCGCAAATACATCCATGAGCAGACCGGAAGGTTCGGGTACGAGAGGCCGAACATGGAGTTCATACAGGATTATATTGAAAACGCCGGGGATCATTTCAAAGACGGGAGCCTGGATCTGGTGATCTCAAACTGCGTGATAAATCTGGTTGCGGACAAGGAGGGCGTCCTCAGGCAGGTATGGAGGATGCTCAAGCCAGGCGGTGAATTCTACTTTTCCGACGTGTACGCGGACAGGCGGCTGCCCGGAGAATTGAAGACCCATCCGGTCCTTCACGGGGAATGCCTTGGGGGCGCGCTTTATTACAGGGATTTTGAACGGATGGCCAGGAGGGCCCGTTTCGCCAACCCGCGGGCCGTCTCCAGACGGGCCATTGATATATCCAACGAGGAGATAAAAGACCTGGTTGGAAACATCGCTTTTTACTCCATCACCTATCGTCTGTGGAAGCTGGAGGGGTTGGAGGACGCCTGCGAGGAATACGGGCATATTGCCGTTTACAAGGGCGGCATTACCGAATCTCCTTTCAGGTTTGAGCTTGACTCGGCCCACGTATTCGAGAAAAACCTGCCTGTCAGGGTCTGCGGCAATACGGCCCTGATGCTGTCAAAGACAAGGTTTCGGGATTTCTTCCACATTGCTGGAAGTTTTGAAGAGCATTTTGGCGAGTTCAAGAAGGACTGCTGCACGGTCAAGGGAAAAAAGGAAGACCCCGGAAGCTGCGGCTGTTGAGGGAATGGCCCCGGGAGGCGCGGGCAGGCTTTGTGTGATTTCCACAACGCATATATAATTGGGGGGCGGTGGCGGCCATGCCGTACCTTCCGGCTTTTTTAAAGAACAGAAGCACGAGAAGAAAGCTCGCGATCGCGCTCATGGCCATTGCCGCCATAGCCGGGATCAGGGTCTTTGGGGCCGGGCGCTACGTTACATTCGAAAATGTGAAGAGGAACAGGGATTATTTGAGAGGGCTGGTATCCGGGAGCTATTTGCTTTTTGTGGCCGGATACATCTTTGCCTATGTCCTTGTAGCATCTCTTGCCGTACCGTTTGTCGCGGAGCCCCTCAGCCTGGCCGGGGGGCTCATGTTCGGCACCCTGCCTTCCGCCATCTACATAAACATCGGAGCGACCACGGGGGCCAGTATCGCCTTTCTCCTTTCAAGGCACCTTTTCAGGGGATGGGTACAGCAGACGTTTCAGGCCCAGCTGGTCAGCTTCAACAGAGAGGTTGAGAGAAACGGGGCCCGCTATCTGCTGTCCCTAAGATTGATGCCCCTGGTCTCTTTTGTCCTGGTGGACGTGCTTTCGGGACTGACAAAAATCCCGCTGAAGACGTTCGTCTGGACGACGTCGATAGGGATATTGCCGGCCTCGCTCATTTATTCATACGCCGGCAGCCGCATCCGCTATATCCAATCGCCAGGGGACATATTCTCTCCCCGGGTATTGACAGCCCTTGGCATCCTGGCGCTTATGCCCATCCTGTCAATGATCTACAGAAAGATAATGGGGGAAAAGCTGCCTTCCAAATAAAAATACCGGCGGGCCCAATGAAACAAAAAATGCACGAAAACCAGCTTCTTGTTTTCACGAAATATCCAGAAGAGGGCAAAGTGAAAACCCGCCTCGCCCCCCATTTGGGCATGAGATCCGCATGCGCCTTCCATAAACAAATGGTCATGCATCTCATGAAGAAACTGGATGAGGCCCCAGGCCGTTCTTTTTCAGTAAGGATGGTCTTTTCTCCGCCCGAACGGGAAACGGAAATGAAAAACTGGCTGGGGGCCGGAAGGACATACATGCCCCAAAGGGGCCCGGACCTGGGGGCTAGGATGGAAAATGCGTTTCTGGATGTTTTTCTGTTTCTGTTTTTATTTGACGGGAGCTGTAAAAAGGCCGTCATCGTCGGCTGCGACGTCCCCGATCTTAGCGCGGAATTGATTGCTGAGGCATTCGACCGCCTGGAGGATTACGGTGCGGTGCTTGGCCCATCGATGGACGGCGGCTATTACCTTATAGGGTTCAAGCGCGAGGAGTTCGCGCCTCAAGTATTTAAGGACATTCAGTGGGGGGGCGGCGAGGTTTTCAGTGAGACGCTGAAAAAAATGCCCCCCGGCTGCAGGGTGCACCTCCTGCCAAAGTTAAGGGACGTCGATACAGCGGAAGACCTTATGGCCTTTTATGAACGGAAAACGGCAGGCCTTCCGCTGCCGGAGTTTTTCGGATGAAAGAGAGCGTCTCATTCATAGTGCCTGTTCTGCATGAGTCCGAAAGGATAAACGGACTCATTGACCACATTTTTTCACTTGAAGGCGCGGATGACTGCGAGATAATAGTTGTGGACGGGAGCGCCCGGGCGGACACATTAAGAAGCATAGATTATGATGGCATTTTAAAGGTCCCATCCCCCCCCGGCCGTGGAATACAGATGAACGCGGGGGCCGTGGCGGCAAAGGGCCGGATACTTGTTTTCCTGCATGCGGACACTTTTCTTCCAAAAGGCGCAATTGGCGCGATAAGGGAGGCCCTGGAAACCTGCGATGCCGGGGCCTTCGGCATGGGGTATGACGCCCGCGGCCCCGTTTTGGATTTCCTTGCCCTTGCCTCCTGTTTGAGGGCGCGTTTCACGGGCGTCCCTTACGGGGACCAGGCTATCTTCATGGAAAAGAAATACTTCACGGCCCTGGGCGGATACAGGGAAATCCCCCTCATGGAAGATGTCGAGCTCATGGGCCGCATCAAAAAAGGCGGCGGAAAGATACGCATCCTGAAAGACCGGGCCATGACCTCCCCGAGGAAGATGCTCTCCGATGGCATCCTGTTTTCCGTGATGAGGAACCAGGCGATAAAAATGCTTTATCTCTTTGGCGCGGACCCTGAGAGGCTGGCAAGGCTGTACTATGGCCCCCGCCGGCATTGCGGTCAAAATAACGGCGCACAAAAAAGCAAAAAAAGCGAGACGGACGGCGGCGAATTTGATTTCTGATTTTTTTTATTTTTGTTCGCTTCGCGACTGTCAAAGAGGCCTGTGACCGCTCCTGTTATTAATCTGTGCAAAATAGTATTGACATAAAGCAATGAAATTTTTTAAAATATTGCATGGTAAAACAGGATGCGCGTAAACTGGATCATAAAACCCTCACCGAGATTCGCAATCGTGCGGTTTCCCAGGTTCAAAGTGGAGAGAGCCCGGAGATTGTTGCTCGTGTCCTTGGGATTAATCGGGCGACAATATATGGGTGGCTTTCGCTTTATCGCAACGGCGGATGGGATGCTCTTGATGCAAAAAAACGCGGGGGGCGCAGGCGCAAGCTTGGGGCCAAGGAACTCCAGTGGATTTATGACACGGTTACGATGAAGAACCCTTTGCAGTATAAATTTCCTTTTGCGCTATGGACCTGTGCGATGATAGCCGTGCTTATAAAAGAGGAGTTTGGCGTCAAATTGAGCCGGACGTCCGTGGGACGTCTTTTAAACCAGCTTGGTTTGAGTGCTCAGCGTCCATTGTGGCGCGCCTACCAACAAGATCCGGCAACGGTAAAGAGTTGGCTTAAGAAGGAATATCCGAAGATAAAGGAATTGGCGAAGAAGGAGAAAGCGGAAATATATTTTGGAGATGAAGCAGGTGTTCGCTCAGATCATCATGCCGGCAGGACGTGGGGAAAAAAGGGGCGGACGCCAGTGATTTCCACTACCGGGGCACGTTTCGGGATGAACCTTATCTCGGCCGTAAGTCCACGGGGGCAAATGCGCTTCATGGTGACTAAAGGCCGGGTGGGGGCGCAAGTATTTTTGGATTTCATAAAACGCCTTCTTCATAACGCCACGCGTAAGATATTTCTTATCGTGGACGGCCATCCCGCGCACAAGGCCAAACTGGTCAAGGAATATCTAAAGACCGTCAAGGACCGCTTCGGGTTATTCTATTTGCCTGCCTATTCTCCTGAATTGAATCCGGATGAATACGTTTGGAACGATCTCAAGAACAACGGCATCGGCAGGAAGGCAATCACATCTCCAAATCAAATGAAAAAAGAAGTGCTTTCACATATGAGGTTTCTTCAAAAATCGCCAGATATTATTAAATCTTTTTTCGAGGCGCCAACCACAAAATATACTTTATGAAATGTTGCTACTATTATGCACAGATTAATAGATATTGTCATTTGGCTCCGGAGAACCTTAGAAAGGCTGTTTCGGTACTGGATGCGAGGGAAAATGGTTACAGTTTGGTTACAGTTGGCGAAACAGAAAAGGGGCTACAAGCTGTAACCCCCTGATTTTCTTGGCGTCCCCAATGGGATTCGAACCCATGTTA
>JAJYJB010000052.1 GCA_021789735.1 Nitrospirota bacterium | reverse complement strand
ACCACTGGTTCCATCTGTAATATTCGGGCAGGCAGGTGGCCACCTCCCTGGACCAGTCATAGGAGAGCCCAAGCCTTACAAGCTGCTTTTTCATATAGGCGATGTTTTCGTGGGTCCAGCGAGCGGGGTGTACGCCTTCCTTTATGGCAGCATTTTCGGCGGGCAGCCCGAAGGCGTCCCAGCCCATCGGATGCAGCACGTTGTAGCCGCGCATCCTCTTATACCTTGCTATGACATCGCCTATGGCGTAATTCCTGACATGGCCCATGTGTATCTTCCCGGAAGGATAAGGGAACATCTCGAGACAGTAGAATTTAGGCCTGGCGTCCGGGAAGCCGGCAGAAAAAATATTTTTCCCGGTTCCGGCCCAGGCCGCCTGCCATTTAAGCTCTATCTCCCCGGGCTCATATCTTTTTTTCACCTTTAGCGGGATGACCTCCAAAAAAATTTAAACAAAAAACGAAACGCATAAAAATCAACGGGCAAAAAAAGGCTTTCCCGATATTATAGAATTTCCGGCGTGAAGAATTGAAGGGTTCACCCAGACATTTTTTGGGAGCTCGCCATCTTGCCTGCCATGAAGACACACTCCGTCCTTTTTTAGACCCCGCGGGCAAAAAAGCCGGATGCCCTCGTCCGCGCCCCGGGAAAAATCCCGGGAACAGGGGCAGACAACAAGGACTTTACGCACGTATCAAGCGCATAATACACGCACTCCGTCCAAACGCATAAAAGCCCTGCAACTTATACAACCATAAATAAATATTTGTTTCGAAATGAAAATAAAAAATGAGGAATTTTACGTTTGCGATACCCCGCCTGCATGTTCCCGGCTTCGTCGATAATTTCGTGATATTGCGCACATATGCGGCATATACCGCTATTCCTGGCAGGACTGCCTTTTCCCGCATGAATACATACAACCATTGGTAGAAAAAAGAAATTTAGATTTCGGATTCCTTTTTTAAAACAAATCCGGTTTCAGGGCATGCTAATTGCTTACCACAGTCGCCGGAGAAAAGATGTCAAGCAAATGCAACCTTAGAGTGCTTGAGAGGGCAGCGCGGTTTGCGGCGATGTTTTTCGTCCTGGCTGTGTTCATACTCCTTACAGGCATCAACGCATCCGGAAGCGTGCTGTTTCATTCAGGCGGCGTGGGCTATTGCGAAGGTTGCCATGTCATGCATCCCGGAGGGCCTGGCGAGCCCAGGGGAGGGCCCGGGTATATCAGGGGCTCGGACCCAAGCTCTACCTGCCTGAACTGTCATGCCGTGAAAGGCATGCCATACCAGGTGCTAAGCACGGACGGCAGCGTATTTTCCCCGGGAGGGGATTTTTTCTGGCTGACCGAAAGCGGCTCCGTTACGATAGTCAATCCGGACGTCACAAAAACCATCGCGCCGTACAATCGTTTTAACAAAGGCCACGCAATAGTAGCGATCGACTACGGGCTCACGAACAGTCCTTTTATGCAGGAGCCTCCGGGAAACAGCAGTTGCGACACGAACTCTCCGGGTTTTACCGTCACCAGCGCCGATTTTTCCTGCATAAACTGCCACGACCCGCACGGCAGGCTGCCAAGCAACACCTATGGCGGCAACGGCGGCGTCTCTCTGCCTCCCATAAGCCAGTCCGGTTCGTATGGCGCAACGCCTACTAATAGCTACAGCGTTGGAAAATACAGGCTCTTAAACCGCACGGACTGGAACAACGTCCGCACGGGAGCGCCCCCATGGGACCATGGGGTCCCGATTGCAGTGGCCGACTCGGACCCCAGATATCATTTTTCCGAGACGGCGGACAACAGGCACCACGTGGACTACGGCTCGGGCATGTCCGAATGGTGCGCAAACTGCCACTGCAATTTCTTAAACAGCGGCAATACATCCGGCCAATCCGCTCACAGACACCCTGCAGGCGAACAGGCGCTTTTGACCAGAGTTGCGGCCAATTACAACTCATATATAAGCACAGGTGTTTTTACAGGCTCCGAAGCGGATTCGTGGCTTTCCCTGGTCCCATTTGAGCGGGGAGTGACCAATGTCACCATGCTAAACGGGGAAAGAACGGACGGCCCATCCACGGGGAAGGAAAATGTGATGTGCCTGACCTGCCACAGGGCGCACGCCTCGGCTTTCGACTTCGACACAAGATGGGACACATATGCGACTTTTCTTAACGACTCCTCCCCGGGCCCCATTTACAACATTGGCCAGCGCCTGCTCAAACCCTACGTGGCCAACGCCCCTTATTACGGGAGGGACATTAAATCCGTATTCGGACCAGACCAGAGATCGCTGTGCAACAAGTGCCATGCGCAGGATTAAGGGATAATGGATGGCGGCAAGCCGCCCGCAGGGCCTCATATGATCAAAAGTGAAAGGACCCCTTACGCCCCGGCCAAGGGCGCAAAAGACGGACAGAAACGAAGGAGGGACAAATAAAAATGAGCGCGGTCAAGGGCCGTTGCCAGGAAAAACCGGAAGGGGGCATGGGGAAAAAGTATCTGCTGGCCGCCGTCTTCCTGGCCCTTGCAGCGCTTGCCCTGGCCGCCGGGCCCGACCGCGCTCATGCCTTCCACAACGGCGGCGCCGGGTTTTGCGAAGGCTGTCATACGATGCACAATTCGGTGTCCGCGGGGAGCACGCCCAAATTCTCCCCGGACCAGAGCTCCCTGAATCCGGGGGCCAGCTCCTGGGATGGCAGCCCTCTGAACCGGCAAGGGGCTGCCGGCAACACGCCAAGCCCTTTTCTGCTCAGGGGATCGGACGACAGCTCCACATGCCTTAACTGCCATGCGCAAAAAGGGGTGCCCTACCGTGTGCTGAGCGTTGACGGAAACGTCAATAACAACCCCGGCGGGGATTTTTACTGGCTTAGCCTGACCGTCACATACACTTCGATGGAAAACGGAGCCTCATACGTTATAAAAGGCCAGGACCACGGCCATAGCGTGGTCGCAAAGGACTTCAACATGCTCGCGGATACCAGTTTCAAAAACGCGCCCGGTGGCATCTATCCGTCCGCCGCCCTCACGTGCACGAGCTGCCACGACCCCCACGGACAGGTAAACGGAGGGACCAGAAACGGACAGAGGCCTGTAATCAAGTCCGGCTCTTATGGCTGTTCGAACGTGCCTAAAGGAACCATTTGCGGCAACTACAGGCTCCTTGGAGACACCCATTACAAAGGCAACAGCCTTGCCCCTTTTACTTTCACCTACGGTGCTCCAATGGCGGCTGCGGACAGTTCGCCGGCCTATAATTTTGCTGAAACAGCAGACAACAAGCATCATGTTGATTACGGAACCCATATGTATCCGCCTTACGATGACATTTCCCAGTGGTGTGAAAACTGCCACCCGTGGGGCCAGTTTGCCCATCACCCCGTTACGGGGACATCGGCGGAGGGCGTCCCCCTTTTATATAATGCATACATTGCCAGCGGGGACCTCACAAAAAAAATCACGAACGCAGCCGGCGCATGGCTGTCTCTGGTGCCTTTTGAAAGGATAATATCAGACCCCTCCCAGCTTAATGGCCAAAATACAAGCGGCCCCACACCTGCCAATCCGGGGTTTCCCTCATGTCTGACCTGCCACAGGGCGCACGCCTCGGCCTTCGAGTGGTCAACCAGATGGGACACCAGGGCTACATTCCTTGTAAACTCCATCCCGGGCCCTGTCTATGACGGCTCTATCGAACACAGCCCTTACGGCGCATACATAACAAACGCCCCATACTACGGAAGAGACATCGGAAAGCTGTTTGGCCCTTACCAGAGGCAGCTTTGCAATAAATGCCATGTGCTGGACTTTGATGACACTACCGGTTTTCTGCCCAGCCTTTACTGAAAGGTCTGGCGCCAGGTAAAAAAACATCTCCTGGCAGATGGAGCCATGGGCGTTTTAAAATTTGTAATTTCACTCAGCGGCTGTGTCATTTTCCGCATTAATTCCACGGCGGTCCAGGCAATAAACTGAATAATGACGGTTTTTAAGCGGTTTTTACAGCGCATTTTAAAGGCATGCTAATTGCTAACTTACTTTGCGGGAGGGGGAACTCCCAAATGCCGGGGGCGGAGGATTCTTTTCTTGCATGGGTCCTCCGTCTACGGCTGTTTTAGTTAAGTTTTTTTGTTTTTTTGCTTTACGCAATTTTTTTGAAGGTCCCGCCTGTCTTTAAGGTTTTATCCTGCCGGCAAAGTTTCTGCGGCCCTTGTGCGATCATGACCTTCTCTCCCCGGCCCAGGCCGTAAAAAGACAGCCGGGGTGAATTATTGGTCCTGACAGGCAAAGGACACACGCCCCCTATGCAGCTTAAAAACAAAAAAGCCGCAGGCGATTTCCCCGGTCTAAGCCGGAAGGTTAAGCCCGCGGCACAATTTTCCCAAAAAACTGGCACCCGTATCTTCCAGCGGCGTCCGCGCCTTGGCGCGCAGAAGCCGCACCTGAGAATTTTTCCCGGGACGGAAGATCGAAAAGAAAAAACAAAAGGCCGGTCAGGGCCTGATCGATGCCACCCCGAAGAGGTATTTGAGGTCCTCGTCCTCGAACCTTAAGCCGGCTCCAACGTACGGGCCGCTCCAGTAGGAATTAAGAGGGTTGTCCCAGCCCGCATTAAGATAGATATGCTTGAAGAGGAAATACTGGGCGCCCGCCCTAAGATGGGCGCGAGTGGCAAAGGCCTCCTTGGCGCCAAAATCCCAGGCATCCAGTGAGAGCTTCAGCCTGTCGTTCAAAAAGAACTGGTCCGCGCCTATGCCGAATGTGTTGTCGGTGACGCCTATGCGGAGCGCCGTATTTTTGAACCTGCGCGCGAACTGGCCCAGGAATTCCACGTTCGAATGGACATTTTCCGAGGTCGTCACAAGCTCGTTGGTCGCCGGATCGTAGACCTGTATCTTGTCTATCCTCGCTATGGGGTTTGAGACCACGCCCAGTATGTAGTATTTGTCCGGGCTGGGCTGCAAGGTAAGCAGGAACTGGCCTTCCCCGTTTGAATGCCTTGTGAGGTAATTGCCCTGGAAGTCCAGGTATATCTTGAAGCGGTTTATGGCGCCAAAGGTATTTTTCAGGTCCTTGACGCTGGTGTTCAAGTTATTGTAAAGCGACTTGTCCGTAAGGAGCTTGCCAAGCGTGCCCTTGCCCTCGCGCAGATTGGTGGTTATCTGGCTGGTGCTGTTTACGATGGACTCTATCCCGGGCTGGTTTTTGACCACAAGTTTCTTGATCGCCCGGCTTGTGTCCCTTATGTTGGCCAGAACGCCCGGAGCCTCCTCATCGAGAGTGCGTGAAAGGTCCTTCAGGTTTGCAAGAAGCTCGGTTACGTTCCTGCTGTTCTTCTTGACCGTCCCGTTCAGGCTGCTTATCAGCGAATCGACGTTGTCCAGCGTGTTTTTAACCTTGGCGTTGTCCTGCACTACCGCGTCGTTAACGTTTTGGGTGATGAGCTTTACGTTGTTGATGGCCGTCTTCAGGGCGTCTATCTGCTGCGGCGACAGCACTTCGTTTATCTTGCCGGTTATCTTTGTAAGACTGTCCGAAAGAGAGGAAAGCTTCCTGAAGAGCTCGTCCATGTCCACACTCGGGATCGACTGGGTTATGGTCTGCCCAGGTCCAAGGACTGGCAGCGTGTGGCCAGGTTTCAGCTCCAGGTATTTTTCGCCAAGCAGGCCCATTGAGCTTATCCCGGCCTCCGCGTCCGAATAAAGGACGACCCCCTTGTTGACCTGGAGGGTCAGCTTCGCCCTGCCGTCCACAAGGGATATTTTCTCTATGTAGCCGGCCTCCACCCCCGCCACCCTGATCTTGCCCTTCGTTTCAAGCCCGCTTACATTGTTGAAATAAACATAGAGTTTGTAGCCGGGCTTTTTAAGCCAGGCGAGCCCGCCCACCCAGAAGGTCATGAGGGAGAGTATCGCGATGACGATCAGGGCGAATATGCCTACTTTGACTTCAGTGGTGATTTTTGGCATCAGGCCCCTTTAAACTCAACCCCTTCCAGCTTGATGGGCCCCTGCGCGCTGCCCGTGACGAACTGTCTGGTGTAAGGGTTTGAGGTGTTCTTTATCTCTTCCGGCGTGCCGGTCTCTATGATATTGCCCTCGTAGAGAAAGGCTATGCGGTCGGCTATCTTGTAAGCGCTTTGCATGTCGTGGGTTATGGTGACGCTTGTCACGTGCAGTTCCTCGCGCATCTTTATGATAAGGTCGTTTATGGCATCGGCCATGATGGGGTCGATCCCCGTGGTCGGCTCGTCATAAAGCAATATCTGCGGCTGATGGGCTATGGCCCTGGCAAGGCCCACGCGCTTTCGCATGCCGCCCGAAAGCTCCGCGGGCATAAGGTCCTCAACGCCCGGGAGTCCCACCAGGCGCAGCTTTTCGACAGCCACTTGCTTGGCCTCCTTGGATTTCATGCCGCTTCTCATCAGTGCAAAACTCACATTTTCCCAGACCGTCATGGAATCAAACAAAGCAGCGCCCTGAAAAAGCATACCGAACTTCTTACGGACCTCGTACAAATGCCTGGCGTCAAGCCTTGTTATGTCCTCTCCGTCTATGGTAACGGAGCCCTGGTCCGGCTTAAGAAGACCTATTATATGCTTAATAAGCACGCTTTTTCCAGAGCCGCTGCCGCCGATGACAACCATGCTCTGGCCGCCCTCCACTACAAGGTCCACACCGCGCAGCACGTGATGGGCGCCGAAGGACTTGTGCAGTCCGGAGACTTCTATCATAGCACCGCCTCCGGCCTTACGCCATGGATTTCAATTTTCCCGTGCATGCTTATTTCAGCAGCCAGGCCCCGAGGAAATAGTCCGATATCAGTATGGTCATGAAGGATATGACGACGGCCCCGGTCGTCGCCTTCCCGACGCCCTCCGCCCCGCCTTCGGTATAAAAACCCTTGTAGCAGCAGACGATAGCGATAGCCGCCCCAAAGAAACAGGCCTTCGCCAGCCCTCCATAGATATCGTTCATCTCCAGGTAGTTCCATGCCCTGCGCCAGTACAGGGCGGAGCTCATTCCGTAAAACCACACCGCGATCGCATAACCCCCGAGGATACCCAGCATGTCCGAGATTATAGTAAGGCAAGGCAGCATGATCATCGAGGAGACGAACCTGGGGACAATGAGGTACTTGACCGGGCTTGTTGAGAGCGTCTCCAGGGCATCTATCTGCTCGGTCACGCGCATGGTGCCAAGCTCCGCTGCCATGGCAGCCCCCGCCCTGCCCGCAACTACCAGGCCCGTCAGGACAGGGCCCATCTCCCTCGTCATGGAAAGGGCGACCACCGTGCCCACAAGCGCTTCCGCACCGAACCTTTTAAAGCCCGTGAATGTCTGGAACGCCAGGACCATTCCCGTGAACACGGCCGTAATGACGACAACGGGGACGCTTTTTATCCCCACTTCCTGCATCTGCTTGAAAGTATTTTTTATCTCGAATGGGGGGAAAAGCATCTCCTTCAGGGTCTCGGCAAACAGCATGAGCACGCTCCCCAGCCCCCTGGTGAACCTTATACAGGCAGACCCCAGATACGCCGCCAGCCTAAACAGAGAAGGACCTCCTTGCGCCGCCCCCAAGGGAGGTCATTATCTCATAGGGATTGGTCCCCGCCAGGCCGGCAAGCTCTTCTCCCGTTATCCCGTCCCCCAGCAGCACCACCTCGTCCCCCTCGGACACCCCTTTGACCGCGGTCACGTCAAGCATGGTAAGGTCCATGCAGACCCTTCCGGCAACAAAGGCCCTCTTGCCTCTCACCATGGCGCATCCCCTGTTTGAAAGAGACCTTAAATACCCGTCCGCGTAACCGACCGGCACAACCGCTATCAGGGATTCACGCGATGTGATGAAGGTCCTGTCATAACTCACCGGCTGGCCCTTCCCGAACTTCTTAAGAAGAATGATCCTCGATCTTATGCTCATGACTGGCTTAAGACCGGTTCCATCAGCTTCATAGGGTGAAGATCCGTACAGGATAAGCCCCACCCTGAGCGCATCCAGGTGCGCTTCGGGCAAAAGCAGGGCCCCCGCGCTGCTGGACACGTGGGCCAGCGGGCGGATGCCCTTTAAGGCAAGCTCTTTCCTAAGCGCGTCGAACTTTTCAAGCTGGAGCCGCGCAAAACCAAGGTTGCCTGGCCCTATCTCGGAAAAATGGCTCATGAGCCCCTCCACCTTTATTCCAGGCAGAGAGGCAATCTGGACGGCTTGCCTGGACGCATCGCCGCCGAAAAGCCCCATTCTCCCCATGCCCGTATCCACTTTGATGTGAACGCCTATCTGCCTTCCCTTTTTTTGGGCCTCCCGGGAAAAACGTCTCGCCGACTTCAGGGAATGGACCACCGGCGTAAGGTCCAGGTCGAAAAAGGGAGCCGGGTCCTCGTCAAAAAGAACCAGGATGGGCGCTTTCACACCCTCTTCCCTGAGCGCCTGGGCCTCCGAGCCATAGGCCACGGCAAGAGACAGGACACCTTCCTTCTCAAGCCTCCTTGATACCCGCGCCGCCCCGTGCCCGTAGGCGTCGGCCTTCACCACCGCAATGACCCGGCCTTTGCCGCGCCCCCTTGCGCACAGGGATTTCACCTTCCTTAGATTGCCGGACAGGGCGTCAAGATCTATCCTGGCCTCCTGTCCTCTAAGCATCAAGCACTTCCTTCACCTTATCTTCTTTCTTCCACAAAATCACAGGGTTTTCAAAAAAGCAAAAAAACAAAAAAGCCATTTTATTTTTTTAACGTCCGGGCCTTTTGCCAGGCGTTATGTTTATCTCGTTCCGCCCCGATGCCTCGCGCCTGAAATTCCTCACGGCCTCTGCCAGGCCGCCCGCCACCTGGCGGGGCCTGGATGTCCGGGAAAACAGAAGCGCTATCAGGAGGATAAGCAGGATATCTCCCATTTTGATTTAAAACACCCCCCGGCGCGCGCAGGCAGGCCCTCCATCCTGGAGGGCGGAAGAAAACATCTGCCGTGCCCTTTTGAGGTCATCCTCCGTGTTCACGTTGACAAAAGAGCGCCCAAGCGGGTCGGCCTCTTTCACGGCGTCTTCTTCGAGCAGCCGGACGGAGGCCTTCAGCAAAAGCCCCTGGAGAGAGACCTCTCCGGACAGAATGCTTTTCTCAAGCAAAGGCAGGCACCTTGCGCTGTAAAATGAAAAAAGAGGCTCCGGGCGGCCGTTCCATACCGGGGCCAGCACCTCCCATCCGGGGGTCCTGGTCTCGTACAGCCTTGCCGCGAGCCCGGCGCTCACGAAGGGCATGTCGCAGGCTGCAAAAAAGGCGGAAATTTCCGGGGCGTCCTTTTCCTGCCCGTTTTTTTTTGCATCCTCCTTTATGGCCAGCCAGGAGAGGGCCGAAAAGATGCCTGTCATAGGGCCCCGCACCGGGTAAACGTCCCCTATCATGGGCAGCCCCAGATAAAAATATTTTTCAGGCTCATTCGTGCTTATGGCCAATCCCTCGAAATGGGCGGCGAGACGGTCAAGGATGGACTCTATCAGCCTCCTGCCCCCTATATCGATAAGCCCCTTTGTGACGGGGAGCCTTCTATTTTCTCCACCTGCCAGGACCACGGCGAACATCAGGTTAGTTTATGAAAAATCGGCCAAAAAGACAAGGAAGCCAGACGGCAGGCAGATGCCTTGCCCCAGCCGCCCCTTAAGCGGAGGAGTTTTGGTTTGCCCTGAAGCGCTCCTACGCGCCCTCCTGTTCGAGGGTCTTAAGTATTTCGTCGATGAGCCCGATGGCATCCCTGGCAGCGGAGTCGTCTATCTTCTGGATGGCAAACCCGGCGTGCACAAGCACGTACTCCCCGACCGAGGCGTCCTCGGGAAGGAGCATAAGGTTCACCTTCCTTCTAGCCCCGTAGAGGTCTACCGTCGCCTCAAACCCGTTTTTACTGATTATCTTTGACGGTATGGCAAGGCACACTACTGTTTTCTCCTCACTTCTATCCCCCAGCTGCCTAACCTTTCCACTACGGCATCGGCAAGGACCGGCAGCGCGTTTTTCATCTCCGGGGAAAGCTCAAGCCCCAGTTCCACAACTTTTGGCTCTATGCCCGCCAGGCAGGATTCGGAAGGCCTTCTTCCCGTTATGTCCATCGCGAAAAAAAGGTCCTGCAGACCTATCTCGTGAACTGAAAATTTCCCCGCCAGCAGCGAAGGTATCTGCGGGCCGTCAAATATCCTGACCGTCCCCGGCGGCGCGTCCATGCTGACCGCATCTACCATAATCAGCCTGTCCGTGCCCTCCAGGTAATAAAGGAGGTCAAGCCCCATGGTCCCGCCGTCCAGAAGGCAGACGCCCTCCGGGAACTCGTACTGTTCCCGGAGGGTTTCAAGCACTCGGACCCCTGCCCCTTCATCACCCATCAGGACATTGCCTATGCCAAGAACGGTTGTGCCCCCTTGCCGAAAGCCAACGCCCTGGCCTGCGGGTCCGTCATTTTTTGGGGCCAAGTTTTTTTGCGCCCCGTCTCGCGGAGCGCCGCGTCCCCCTATTCCCATTCCTTGCCTGTTATGAACTTGTAGCCTCCGAAGATGGAACCCATAAGCCCGTTGCCCTCAACGGAGTCCAGCCAGAGCGCCAGATACACATGAATAAGGGCTATAACCCATATGAAATACATTACCATATGGTGCCAGAACCTGATCGCCTGGATGTTCATAAGAGAAGTCAGCCACCCGCCAAGGACCTGATGGACAAGCCCCGGGCTGTTGTACGAAAAAAGCGCGAACCCGGAGAATATCTGGAACAGGAACATGAGAAACAGCACAAAATACGCGATGCCCGCGCACATCGTGTGCCCGGCCGCGTAAGGGGGCTTTTTGCTCACGAACAGGTAATATTTCGTCGCGTCACCCAAGTCGTGCCTTTGCCTTCCGGTGAGAGGCAAAAAGACCCTCCAGTTGGCGTACCTGTTGCCCGCGAATGCCCAATAGACCCTGATGATTATCATCATCAGCAGCGTATAGCCAGCAACCAGGTGGATGAACCTCATCCATCCCATTGTGAAACTCTGACTGGAGGAGGGATGGAGAAAAGGCCCGCCAATGTATATTCCCGTTACCGAAAGGAAGATAATGGCAAAGAAATTGACCCAGTGCGTCAACCGGACCGGGAATTCCCAGATGTAAGTCTTCTTCCGCTCAGTGGTCATTTTTGGCGTCCTCCCTTCCTCAAGACACCTTCACCTTGAGGAGCTCTTTCCTGTTTACGTCCGTTATGTGAACGGCGCAGGCAAGACAGGGGTCAAACGAATGCACCGTCCTCAATATCTCAAGGGGCTCCTCAGGCTTTGCAACCGGGGTGCCCAGCAGGGCCGTCTCATACGGGCCCCTTTGTCCCTTGGCGTCCCTGGGCGAGGCGTTCCATGTGCTTGGGACCACGCACTGGTAGTTGGCTATCTTCCCGTCCTTTATCCGCACCCAGTGGCATAGGGCGCCTCTCGGGGCCTCATGGAAACCATACCCTTTTGCCTCCGAAGGCCATGTGGAGGGGTCCCATTTCGAGTTGTCGTGGATGCGCAGGTCACCCTTCTTCATATTATCGGCAAGCTGGCCTATCCACCCCTGTATCGCTTCGGCCACGACCAGAGTCTCTATCCCGCGCGCGGCGGTCCGCCCAAGCGTGGAAAAGAGCGCCGCCGGCCCGACTCCCAGCTTCTTCAGGGACGCGTCCACAACCTCCTTCACCCTTTTGTGCCCGGAGGCGTAGGCCACAAGCATCCTTGCCAGCGGACCGACCTCCATGGGTTTGTCCTCGTAGCGGGGCGCCTTCACCCAACTGTATTTCTTGTCCGTATTGAGGAACTCGAAAGGCGGCTTGGGCCCGGTGTACTTATAGTCCGTCACGCCGTCATACGGGTGCAAGGAGGCGTTGTTGCCCTCCGGATACGTGTACCAGGAGTGGGCGATGTATTCGGCCACCTTCTGCTGGTCCACCGGATAGACCTTTGAGAGGTCCTTGTTAAGTATCCGGCCCCTGGGCAAAAAGAGGTTGTCCGTGTTCGATATATTGTCCTTGGGGAACTCGCCGTATGCCAGGTAGTTGCCCACACCCGCCCCGTAGCCGGCCCAGTCTTTGTAGAAGGACGCTATGGCCAGGAGGTCAGGCACGTAGACCTTCTCCACGAACTCCTTTGCGGTCTGCGCCATCTGCATTATGTGCGCGATGCTGTTTGCGTTAAGGGTGGATTCGTCGTTCGGGTTCATGGCGGTTGCCATCCCGCCCACAAGATAAGTTTGCGCGTGCGGGTTCTTGCTGCCAAGTATCGCGTGGATGCGTATGATGTTTTTCTGCCAGTCCAGGGCCTCAAGGTAATGCGCCACCGCCATGAGGTTGGCCTCGGGCGGCAGTTTGTAGGCAGGATGCCCCCAATAGCCGTTGGCGAAGAGGCCAAGCTGCCCCCCGGCGACGAACGCCTTCAGCTTGTCCTGTACGCCAGCGAAATATGTCTTGCTGGAGTTGTGCCAGTCCGAAATGGACTGGGCAAGGGCCGCAGTCTTGCCCGGGTCCGCCTTCAGGGCGCTGACGATATCAACCCAGTCCAGGGCGTGCAGGTGATAAAAATGAATGGTGTGGTCCTGCACATACTGTATGCCGGTAATAAGGTTCCTTATGAGTCTTGCGTTGTCCGGGATCGTGATCTGAAGCGCGTTTTCTACAGCTCTCACGGAGCTGGTGGCGTGAACCGTCGTTCAGACCCCTCATATCCTCTGGGCAAAAGCCCAGGCGTCCCTCGGGTCCCTGTTCTTAAGGATGAGCTCTATGCCCCTGAACATAGTGCTGGAGGCCCACGCGTCCTTTACCTGGCCCCCGTCCACCTGGGCCTCGATTCTCAGATGTCCTTCGATCCTGGTTATTGGATCAATCGCGATCTTAGGCATGTAATTTATTTACCCTCCTCATCGGATGATTTCTTTTTGGCGGCCCTTGCGATCCTGTGGACTATAAGGCCGGCGGCGGTGGCGGCGGCAAGGCCGGCCCCGACCTTGTCCGCGGTGGCCTCCACCCCAAAGCCGGGCACATTCTCAAGCCTCTTGTAAAACGGCGTCATGGTGTCCCAGAAATGGGGCGCAGCGCAGCCAATGCAGCCGTGCCCGGACTCGACAGGCCAGCTCGTGCCCTGGTTCCACCTCTGGGCCGGACAGTTCTTGAAGGTTTCCGGGCCCTTGCAGCCCATCTGATAAAGGCACCATCCATGCTCATGCCCATAGTCTCCCCAAGCCTGCACATACCGGCCGGCGTCGTAGTGGGCCCTCCGCTCGCAGTCGTCGTGGATCCTGCGGCTGTAGGCAAAAAGCGGCCTGCCCATGGAATCGGTAAGCGGCAGGCTGCCGAAGGTCAGGTAATGCACGACGGTGCCGGTCAGGTTCACCACGTTTGCCGGACAGCCAGGGAGATTTATAAGCGTTATGCCTTTGACCGCATCCTTCACACCGACCGCGCCAGTGGGGTTGGGCGCCGCCGCGGGAATGCCTCCGTCCCATGCGCAGGCCCCCATCGCGATGGTAGCCAGGGCATTGCCGCAGACCTCCCTGGCTATGTCGATGGCCGCCCTGCCCCCGACCGTGCAGTAAACGCCGCCGTCCTTAAGAGGTATCGCCCCCTCTACCACCACCAGGTATTTGCCTTTCTGGTTCTTGACGGTATCGGCCAAGGATTTTTCCGCCTGCTTGCCCGCAGGGGCCATGATTGTTTCGTGATAGTTTACAGACAGGAGGTCCAGAACTATCTGGGCCACCGTAGGGTCGCTTGCCCTCAGGAAGGATTCGGTGTTGCCGCAGCAGTCCTGGTATTCAAGCCATACGAGCGTTGGTTTTTGGGCCTTTTCGAGCGCCTCGGCGATCTTTGCGGCGCCCCCTGCCGGCAGCGCCAGGGTCGCCGCCATCAGAGAGCAGAACTTCATGAAGTCTCTTCTCGATACCCCTTTTTTCCTCAGGGAATCATAGATGCTTCCACTTGCTTCCCCCATGAAAATAAAGACCCCCTTTCTTCCCTTTTATGCAGGTTTACGGCTTTCCAGTTAAGCGGCCCTCCTTTTTTTACGCGATATTAACCCAAAAAATTTTTTATTTCAATATAAATTTTTAATAATAAATCAAAATAAATCAACAAGTTGCGAAACTAAAAAGCACTAGGCCACGAACTGGCTCTTCTTGTCCCTGGCCTGGACGACCTCTCTTTTCTTGTCCTCAAAACCCTTTTTACCCATGAGTCCGAAAGTGAGCTTTTTCCCCTCTTCCACGGACGGCTGGTCAAACGGGTTAACATCCAGGAAATGCCCGGTGAGGACCGTCACGACCTCAAAGAAGTAGAAGAGCTGCCCAAGGTGATAGGCGTCTATCCCTGGGATGGTTATCGACATATTGGGCCTTCCTGCCTTTGCCAGGGCAAGCTCGGTAGCTTCCTCTTCCGCCTTTATAAGCCCTTGAAGGCTCTGTCCACGGAGAAAGGACATGCCCTCGTATTGGCCGAACACATCCGGTATAGTGAAGTCCGCCCCATAATCCTCCACCCTGAGAAATGTGATTATCTTGTCTTCCGGCCCCTCCATCCAGAGCTGCACCTGCGAGTGCTGGTCCGTGGTCCCTACAGAGGGGTACGGCGTGAGGCCCCTGCCCTGTTTGCCCAGGCTTTCGGACCACAGCTGGCAAAACCACTCCGAGAAGGACTTGAGCCGGTCGGCATACGGTATCAGGACATCTATTTTCCTGCCCTCATCCCTCTGCATCACATAAAAAAGCGTCGCAGCCACTATGGCAGGATTGTCCCAGAACTCGCCGCCCATGCACTTTGCATGCGCCTCCTTTGCGCCGGCAAGGAGCTCTTCGGAGTCCACTCCGATAACCTCCGCCGTCAGAAGCCCCACGGGGGAAAGGACGGAATACCTTCCGCCCACTCCCGGAAGAATGGGAAGGGACCCCATTCCCTCCCGGGCAAGCTTGCGGAGGTCCCCCTTTTCGGGGTCGGTGGTAAGGACAAATCTGTTTCGGGCCTCGCTGCCCAGGGCCTTTTCCATCATCTCATAGAGGATCATGAAGGAGGCCATGGTCTCCGAGGTGCCGCCTGATTTGCTTATGACATTCACGCCGGTCTTTCTTACGTCCAGACTGTCAATGATGGAGCGGAGCGTGGAGGGGTCTACGTTCTCATAGATAAACACCTTGGGGCCCTTGTCCGCCCTCAGGTTATGAAAAGGGCTTAAGGCCTCCAGTATGCACTTTGGCCCAAGGGCCGAGCCGCCTATGCCCAGGAGCATAAAATGGTCCAGGTCCTTCAGCCTCTTGGCGGCTTCCTTCACAGGGGAGACGTCCTGCCACGGCAGCTCCGTGAAGGCAAGGCCCGGTAGGCGCTTCCGTTTTACTTCCTCAAGCGCCTCAAGCGCCCTTACCCGGAAGCTCTCCAGTTTGCGGCTGGTAATGCCTTTCTGGCCGATGGTCTCGGCCATCATAAAGGAATAGTTAAGACCCAGCATGAGCGGGCTCCTTCCCTACCGCATCTATATTGTCAAGACAGTTTTTTTTATTCTCTGCCCCCAAAAGGCTTTTACGGGTATCGGACCTGCCAGCGGAAGACAAGTCCATTTTTGAGGTCATTATATCATCTTCCGGCCCGGCTGTCTCAGCCTGATTTTCTAATTTTTACTCGGAGATGTTCCTGAGCAGCTCCCTGGCCCCGGCCGCGATGATGACGGAGAAAACGGCCGTCATGCCCACGATCACCCCAAGCAGGTCCACAAGCCCGAGCTTCAAAAGGCCTATCAGCAGCGCCACTATTATCGCAAACCGGAGCCCGCTGAAAAATATCATCTTGCCGGTGGCCTTCCTGGTCCCCAGCAATCCGGTCACCCCCCATGCCAGGGCCCTGAAATTGGCAAGCGACAGCACGCCCCCGGCCAGTATGCCGGCCGGTATTTTTTTTGGCAGGAAGAACGCCGAGGCGGCCGTCAGGACAAGCACGGCCGTCCCGGCTATCTTAAATATCCTTTTTTCCATTTCCTTCTTTTTTCTTTTTCTCCCTTTCTTTTTCCTCTTCCTCATCCTTGCGCCTTGTGTATCTTAAAACCTCCCTGAACCCGGCGGTCATGCCGGCGAAAAGAAAGAGAAGCGTGAACCATGGCATGGTATGAAAATGCCTGTCTATGAAATAGCCTATCACACCCCCGATCAAGGTGGCCACCACCAGGTTGACGCCCACCTGGCTGGCGTCCATGATCTGCTTCCAGACGGGTTTTTGGTCTTGCTGTTTTTCCGCTTTTGGCATCGATAGAAAAATTATAGACTAACCGGCCTTTTTAATAAAAAGGCCCGGCGCGGAAAAGAGACCCAAAATGCTCAGCAAAAGTCCTGGGTGATATAGACCTTTCCGTTTCTTATGGCCACCCCTATGCCCTCAGACCTGAAGGCGCGTGTGAGGATGTTTCTTCTGTGGCCGGGGCTCTCCATCCACCCCTCCACCGTGGAGCGAGCTATCTCCTCCATGCTGTTCCAATTGTAATAGGCCCTGCCGTCAATGTACTCGATGGATGAGTAAAGGTCGTTCTGGAAGATGTTTTCCGCCCCCAGGTATATGCGGCCGCCTTCCCGCACCCGGCATGCAAAACCACTCTCCCTGTACCTGTCCAGAGGGCTCCGGCCGCCCGGGGTCATGTGGGAGAAATAATCCCTGT
Source organism: Nitrospirota bacterium (assembly GCA_021789735.1). The sequence continues at coordinate 1,926 of JAJYJB010000052.1, read as the reverse complement.
CCGCCATGTCCCGGCTATGCCGCCTGGCAATGGCGGACAGTTTCCTGTTCAGCGCAAGCGGCCTCAATCCGGCCCTCCGTCTTTCGATATTGATGAGCACATGTATCCTTCTTTCAAGCCATGACTTATCGATGCGCGGCTCATGGTTTTTAGCGAAAGTCCGGCAGGGCAGGACAAAAAGAAGAACAAACAGCAGCAGGACATACTTTACGGTTTTTTTACTCTTCTTTACTTCTGCTTCTTTTTGAGACATAAGGACACGCTTTTTAATTAAATTAAACTAAATCAAAAATTGAAAAGGAGCACTTAGCGCTTCCGGGAGGAAAGGTATTCGTGTATGGCCCTGGCGGCTTTTCTTCCCGCGCCCATTGCGGAGATGACGGTGGCCGCGCCGGTGACGATGTCCCCTCCGGCGTAAACGCCAGGAATGCTGGTCTTGCCGGTTTCGGGGCCGGCCTGGATATACCCCCTATTCAAGGCAAGTCCGGAGGCGGTGCCTGTCAGAAGCGGGTTTGCCCCTGTGCCGATGGCCATGATGACGGTATCCACCGGGACCTCGAATTCGGAGCCGGCCATGGGGTTGGGCCGCCTGCGGCCGGACTGGTCCATCTCGCACAACTCCATGCGCACGCACTCGATGGCCTTTACCCACCCGTCTTCGCCCATTATCTTCGTGGGCAGGGTGCACATCTCGAAGCGCAGGCCCTCTTCCTTGCCGTGGTGCACCTCCTCGGCGCGGGCGGGCAGCTCCGCCTCGGAGCGCCGGTAGACCAGCGTGACCTCCTCCGCTCCAAGCCTCATCGCCGTCCTTGCCGAATCCATGGCCACGTTGCCGCCGCCTATTACCGCAACGCGCTTTCCCGTCTTTATAGGGGTATCGTACTCGGGGAACATGTAGCCCCTCATCAGGTTCGTGCGCGTCAAAAATTCGTTTGCCGAATAGACCCCGTTCAGGTCCTCTCCGGGTATGCCCATGAACCTGGGAAGCCCCGCGCCGACGCCTATGAAGCAGGCATCGAACCGGCCCATGATCTCCTCAAGGGTGATGATCTTTCCGGCCACCGCGTTGGTCATTATCTGCACGCCCATCTGCCTGAGCGTGTCTATCTCGGCGGTCACTATCTTTTTTGGAAGGCGGAACTCCGGTATGCCGTAGAAAAGCACTCCGCCGGGCTCGTGCAGCGCCTCGAACATCGTGACCTTGTGGCCACGGCGAGCGAGGTCATAGGCGCATGTTATCCCGGACGGGCCACTGCCCACCACCGCCACCTTCATCCCGGTTGGCCCGGCCAGCTCAGGCACCGCCCTGGCCCCGTTCTTCATCTGCCAGTCCGCGCAAAACCTCTCCAGCCTGCCTATCGCCACGGGCTCATGTTTTTTGCCCAGGGTGCATGACCCCTCACACTGGTTTTCCTGGGGGCAAACCCTCCCGCAGACCGCCGGGAGCACATTTGCGCTCCTGATTATCCTGTAGGCCTCCTGGAAATCGCCAGCCGCCATCGCCGCTATGAACTCCGGTATGGGCACGCTCACAGGGCAGCCTTCCACGCAAGGCTTGTTCCTGCATCCAAGACACCTGGACGCCTCAAGCGCCGCCTCCTCCGGGCCGTATCCGAAACTCACTTCCTCGAAGTTGCGCCTGCGGAGGGCCGGGTCCTGCTCCCGCACCGGGGTCCGCCTGGGGTTCAATTTCCTTGGTTTTTTCTCTTCAGCCATATCTTTATCTTCAAAAAAAATTTTCCCTGTTTCCCGGCATCCCTTTTCAGGCCAGGTTGTGCCTCTTTTTCCAGGCCTCGAACGACTCCTTTTCCTCGGCCTTGTACATCTTCTGCCTGTTTATCAGGCAGTCCCAGTCCACAAGGTGGCCGTCGAAGTCCGGCCCGTCGATGCAGGCGAATTTCGTCTTGTCCCCGATGCGCACCCTGC
>JAJYJB010000051.1 GCA_021789735.1 Nitrospirota bacterium | reverse complement strand
TGGCCGTCCATCCTCTCAGACCGGCTACCCGTCTTAGGCTTGGTGGGCCGTTACCTCACCAACTACCTGATAGGCCGCAGGCCCATCCCAAGGCGCATCGCTGCTTTCCCCGTGAAACTCCACTCTCACGGGCTTACGGGGTATTAGCCCAGGTTTCCCCAGGTTGCCCCCCTCCTCGGGGTAGGTCACCTACGTGTTACTCACCCGTCCGCCACTCCAAGCATCCAGCCACTTAACCCACTCACTTTCCATAAATGGGCTCAGTGGCTGAATGCTCAGCGTCCGACTTGCATGTGTTAGGCACGCCGCCAGCGTTCGTTCTGAGCCAGGATCAAACTCTCATCTGTAACTCATATGAACTTTCGAATTTTGGGGCCTGCTTACAGTTTTCAAAGAGCGAAAAAGACAACAAAAAGCTGTTCTCCACAGCATCTTGAGGCTGCCGAGCCGGAGGCTCTTTTTTAAGTGGGTGCCCCGGTGGGTGCTTAGGACATCTGTTCCTTCCGGAACCCGACATCTCACCACATTCCACACTCAGGCTCCCAACCCTTAAAGTGTTCCCTCGGCTCGCTGACCTCAAGAATGCCGCAGAGAATAGTATAATTTAACTATGCTTACGTCACACAGTTTTTACTTTTGAACTCTATCAAAGATCCATTCCGAAAGGGACTTCATTCCCGCTTCAATTATAGTTTACCACTTCATATTAAAAATTGAAAGTGAGTTTTTACTCTGTTCCAGCAAGAAAAGTCATTTTCCAGCAAAAAAAGAGTTAAAAAAAAGCTTTTCCTTATCATAGGTCTATTTCCTGATAAAAAGGATTGTTTTTTACTTCCTTTCCAATTGTCGAGGAAGGCCCGTGCCCGGGCAGGACCAGCGTTTCGGGCGGAAAAGCGGCCAGTTTGGCCAAGGATTTCATTATGAGCCCGTAATTTCCGCCGTAAAAGTCCGTCCGGCCAATGGAACCCAGAAAAAGAGTGTCTCCTGTTATAAGAATGCCGTTCCCATAAAGACTGATGCCACCAGGGCTGTGCCCCGGGGTATGGACCACTTCAACTTTCACCCGGCCCGCTTCCAGGTGATCGCCGTCCTCAAGAAGCCTGTCTGCTGGAGGCAGCGACTCCAGCTTGTAACCCCACAGCGCGGCCTGGTCCGCCACCCCTTCGTAAAGTTCCAGCTCATCCTTATGGATAGACACCGGGGCCCCGGTCCTCTCCTTTATCTCGGGTACCGCTCCCACATGATCAAAATGGGCATGGGTGCAGACTATGTGCCTTATGGATAAGCCTTCCTTTTCTATGAAGTCCATTATGGTCTCCGGCTCGTCCCCCGGATCTATGACCATGCCCTCCTTTGAATCGCTGTCCCAAACGATAATGCAATTTGACTGCAGCGGGCCGACCGCCATGATAGTAAAAAGCACACCGTTTTTATTTTTTTGCAAAAAAACGCCTCCTTAAAAGACCGGCTATAACGTCCAGTTCCTCGTTTTTTAAAAGATAGCTTAAAAGGCCGTATATCCCAAGCGAAAAGGCAATGCCCGAGGCCAGCCAAAACGCCTTCAGGGCGGTATGGCCCCTCTGCTGCCAGAGCATCCCGTGGAATATAAGGGCGCTGGCCACCCCCATTGCCGCCGCCGCAAGGGCGGATTTTGTGAAAGACCTCAGGATGCGCCTGGCATCCATGCGCACCAGTTTCCTCCTTAGCATGAAGGAAAGGGCGCTGAAATTTATTATGGCGGCAAGGGCGTTTGCTAGCGCAAGCCCCTCGTGCTTAAGGGGCCTCATGAGGATGATGCTAAGCACAAGGTTGCTCCCTAGGGCAAGGACGGCCGACTTTACGGGCCTTTTTGTGTCCTTCATGGAGTAAAAAGTCGCCGTAAGCACCCGTGAGCCAACCATCGCCCATATCCCAAGAGAGTAAAAAAAGAGCGCGCCAGCGGTCCCCTCTACGGCCCTGTAAGTGAACCTGCCCCTGAAAAAAAGCGTGCTTATTATAGGCACCCGCAGGGCGATGAGGCCAGCCATCGCAGGCAGACTCAGGAAAAAAAGCACCCTCATGGCAAAGGAAAAATCGTCTCTCAGGCTGTCCATGTCCCCTTTGATGGCATGCTCGGAAAGCGCGGGCAGCACGGCGATGCCCATTGCGACCCCAAAGACCCCTATCGGAAAGTGCATGAGCCTCATCGCGTAAAACAGGTAAGTGATGCTGCCCGGAGGCAGGAAAGAGGCCAGCATATTGCTTACCACTATGTTTACCTGCGAGACCGACATGGCAAGTATGGCGGGCAGCACCAGGAGGGCCATTTTTTTAAGCCCCGGGTGTCTCCAGAACCTGGCCACCGGCTTCAGGGAATATCCCGCGCCTTTCAAGGCGGGCAACTGGTATAGGAACTGGACTATGCCACCCACCGTGATACCCACCGCCGCGGCCAACACCGGGTTGCCGAAGGCCAGTGCAAGCGATACGACTGTGACTATCATCGCCAGGTTCAAAACCGCGCTTGACAGGGCGGGCAGGAAAAAGATGTTTTTCACATTCAGCGCCCCCATTGAGAGCGCACCCAGGCTGATAAAAAGAAGGAACGGGAACATTATCCGCGTCAGACGCACCGTAATGTGGAATTTTTCCGGGTGGGCCAGAAAACCTGGCGCTATCGCGCTGACAATGAATGGGGCTACAAAAATACCCACAAGGGATATTCCCCCGACCACCACGAGGACAAAAGTAAAGACCGCCCTTACCATGTCTCGCGCCCCCTCGTCTCCCTCTTTCAACTGGTACTCGCTGAGCACCGGTATGAATGCGGAGGCCATCGTCCCCTCGGCAAAGAGCTCTCTTAGAAGGTTGGGTATCCTGAAGGAGACGTAAAAGGCGTCCGAGAGGCCGGTGGCTCCCATGTAGAATGCCAATACCATGTCCCTCACGAACCCCAGTATCCTGCTTATGAGGGTGGCTATGGACATCAGGCCCGCTGCCCTTGCTATTTTGTGCTTTGCGCTCACGAGTCTGAATTATAACTCAACCAAAATCCAATAAGCCCGGGTGCCCGAACCGCCCCCCGTTTTTGTGATAAAATAGGGGCTTGAAACACGATGCTCACAGACCCGGATGGGACGAGTATTTCATAAATATAGCCAGGGCGGTGGCCCTGCGCGCCACCTGCCTCAGAAGAAGATACGGGGCGGTCATAACAAAGGACAGGGTGATAGTCAGCACGGGTTTTAACGGGGCCGCGCGCGGCGTTAAAGACTGCCTGGAGGCCGGCAACTGCACCAGACAGATCCTTAAGATCCCCCATGGCCAGCGCTACGAGCTTTGCCACAGCGTCCACGCCGAAGCCAACGCCATAATAAGGGCGTCGCTCGAGGAGCTGACAGGGGCCACCATTTACATCTCGGGTGTTGACTGCGGAGAGCAGTTGGAATGCTCCTCCGAGCCCTGCATGATGTGCAAACGCATGATACTGAACGCGGGGATAGCCTCGGTCGTCTATTCCGACGGCTCAGGGGGGCTCGTAAAGGTCAGCCCTCTGGAATGGCTTAAAGACCGGATCTGATGGGCTATATACTGCGCCAGTTCAGTTTTTTTGACGCGCTGGACATAGTGCTGGTCGCAATAGTGCTGTACCGGCTGCTGCTGATAATAAAGGGCACGAAGGCGGCCCAGATGCTCATAGGTCTGGCGCTTCTTCTGGTCGTCTCCATAGTGGCCAGGTATCTGAACCTGCTCACCTTGGACTGGCTCCTCCAGAGCTTCTGGTCTTATATAGTCATAGCACTTATTGTCATCTTCCAGCCTGAGATAAGGAGGACCCTTGCCAAGATAGGCGAGACATCCCTTTTGCAGAAGTTCACCACCGCTGAGGAGCTGAAGTCCATAGAGGAGATCGTGAGGGCGACGGTGTCCCTGGCAAACAGAAAAATAGGCGGACTCATCGTCATAGAGCGGGAAACGGAGCTGAAGGACTTCATCGAGATCGGCGTCCCGCTTGACGCAAAGGTCTCCAGGGAAATCCTGCTGAGCATTTTCCACCCGACCTCTCCCATTCATGACGGCGCGGCCATTATCAGGGGCAACAGGATTGCGGCGGCCGGCTGCTTCCTGCCCATAACGCTCACTACGGGCCTCAGGAAAGCGCTGGGAACAAGGCATCGGGCGGCACTGGGGATAACGGAGGAGACAGATGCGGTATCAATAGTAGTGTCTGAGGAGACGGGCTCCATATCCGTCGGGATGAACGGGACGCTCACGGAGCATCTGGACATGACCACCCTCCGGCAACTCCTGACCGAGGCGTTCACCTCCAAGAAGACCGAAGAGCAGCGGGCAGCAGGCGGGCAAGTCCCGGAGAGTGGCGCAAAATGAAGATCAAAGAAGCCCTGCTGGCAAACATATGGCTTAAGGGGGCCGCGCTGCTTCTGGCGATATTCCTTTGGTTTTTTGTGCTCCTGAGGGGGCAGTCCGAAATGTCCATGGATGTGGAACCCCAGTTCAAGAACCTGCCTGCAGACCTGATTGTGGCCGAAACAAGACCGGACACCATGAATGTGCTCATCAAAGGCAACGAGTTTGTGCTTAAAAGGCTTAAACCCTCGGACATAAAAATACCACTGAAGCTCGCTGCGATGGAGACGGGGAGATACTTCATCCGCGTTGGCTCGGAGGACGTGCTTACGCCGCCCCACGTCTCTGTAGTAGGCGTCTCTCCGGAGGGGGTCTGGGTCTATCTGGAGAAAAGGGTCAGCGCTATGCTGCCGGTAGAAGCGAATGTCACAGGCCGGCCAGCCACGGGTTTTGCCGTGTACAAGATTTCAACGACGCCTGACGAGGTGGAGGTGCGCGGTCCGAAAGACGCGGTGGAAAGGCTGGGCGCCTTGAAAACGGAGACTATTGACATTACCGGTATTAATGCTACCTTGGAAAAAGATGTGACGATCAAGGTCCCTGACGACGTCGAGAAGGTCATACCCGGAGAGGTGCGCGTGAAGATAGAGATAAGGAGAAGAAAATGAAGAAAAAACTCTTCGGAACCGACGGTATACGCGGCAAGGTCAATCAGTTCCCGATGTCCCCGGAGACGGTCACCAAGATAGGTATGGCGGCCGCGGTGGCGCTTAAGAAAAAACAGGGAAGGAACATGGTCCTTATAGGCAAGGACACGCGCCTCTCAGGCTATATGATCGAAAGCGCCCTTACTTCGGGCATCTGCTCGATGGGCATGAACGTCATATTGGTAGGCCCACTTCCCACCCCGGGTGTCGCGTTTCTCACAAAGACGCTCAGGCTGGATGCCGGGGTCGTGATCTCCGCCTCCCATAACCCCTTCGATGACAACGGCATAAAATTCTTCAGCTCCCAGGGGTTCAAGCTTCCGGACGAGGTGGAAAGCCAGATCGAGGAGATGGCCCAGGATGATGAATTCTTCAAAAAAAGACCAGCCGGGCATGAGATAGGCAAGGCCTTCAGGCTTGAGGACGCCAAGGGGCGTTATATCGAATACATAAAATCAACCATACCTAAAAACATCTCCCTCGAAGGGCTGAAAATAGTGGTGGACTGCGCAAACGGGGCGGCCTATAAGATAACCCCCTGGGTGCTCGAAGAGCTTGGTGCCCAGGTCATAACCATAAACGGCAAGCCTGACGGCACGAACATAAACGCGGAATGCGGCTCACTGCATACCGACGGTCTGAGGGAGGCGGTGCTTTCAAACAAGGCGGACATCGGAGTGGCCCACGACGGCGACGCCGACCGGACGATCCTTGTGGATGAAAAAGGCGGAATCGTCGACGGCGACCACATGATAGGCATCTGGGCGCTTGAGCTTAAAAACGAAGGAAGGCTGCCCGGCGAAACGGTGGTCTCCACAATCATGAGTAACCTTGGGGTCGAGCGGTTTCTGGAGGGGAACGGAATAAGATTCCTGCGGACGAACGTTGGGGACAGGTTCGTGACCGAGCAGATGCTCAGAGGCGGTTTCGCACTGGGCGGGGAGCAGTCCGGGCATATAGTGAACCTGCACTTGAACAGCACCGGCGACGGTCCCATAACCGCCCTCCATATGGTTTACTTGGTCAAAAAACTGGGGCTTTCCCTCTCCGAGCTCAAGGCCCCCATACCGGTCTACCCCCAGGTGCTCGAAAACGTGACGGTAAAAAGCAGATTGAACCTCTCAGCCATACCCGGCCTTGATGCCCTGATAAAAAAAGCGGAAAAGGAGCTTGAGGGTAATGGCCGGGTCCTCGTGCGCCCGTCGGGCACAGAGCCCAAGATAAGGGTGATGGTAGAGGGCAGGGACGGAGGGACTGTGAACAGGCTGGTCAGGCAGATATCCTCGTTCATCAGGGAAAAAACCGCCTAACGGGGGCCGAAAGACAGCTTTCCTTTATTCCCCGCCCACTTTGCAGCCTGCCTCTTGATATAATACCCACCTATGCTATGGGCAGCCTTTGTCTCGTTCATAGGGGGAGTGGCCCTCTTCAAAAGCGCTCAATATCTGCCATATCTTACAGCCCTCGCCGGCCTTTTTCTTTTTGCCGCTCTCGGCCTTAAAAAAAGATACATGTTCATCCTTCTCATTTTCATGGGGGCCCTTTATGCCGCCTGCAGGCATCAGCCCCGGCCCTCTTATGCGGGCGGGCGTTTAGAGGCGGCCCTCACGGGCTATGCCTCCGTCCCGGTGAGAAAAAGGTATGGTTTTTCGCAGACCTTCACGGTGACGAGGTCCGCCGCCATCGCCCCAGCGGGCAAAAAGCTGCCGGCTTTCGACTCCGTCCGTATTTATACGCAATATCCCCTCCACCCGGGAAAGCTTTACAGGCTCAGGGCCGAACTTTCCCTGCCATCCCCCAGGCTGGACCCTGGAGTTCCGGACCTACCGCCAAAACCGTTCGCAGAGGTGCAAAGGAGCATCTCCTGCGGGGCAGCCCCCTGGCCTGAGCGCTTACGGGCTAGGCTCAACCTGTATTACGGAAAAAACTTCCCGGCCCCTGAGTCCGGCTTGCTCATGTCCATAACGACCGGCGAGCGCTCCATGCTGGATTGGCGGACCAGGCGGAGCTTTGACAGGTGCGGGCTTGCACACCTGATAAGCATAGCCGGTATGCATTTTGGCATATTCAGCCTGTGCATTTTTTTGCTGGTTAGAGTGCTGTTATGGTCCTTTCCGCTTAAGTGGCTGGAGCGCATAACGCTTTACATAAGCCCAAACCAAACCGCTGCGCTTGCAAGCCTTCCGCTTCTTTCTGGTTATCTTCTGCTTTCTGGAATGAGGGTGCCCGCCATGCGGGCCTTCATAATGATAAGCTTCTTTCTGCTTGGACTTTTAATAGGCAGGAAGAAGGCCTGGCAGACAACGCTTGCCTTTGCTGCCTTTGTCCTTGTCCTATGGCGGCCGGACGTGGTCTTCGACCTTTCTTTTGAGCTTTCTTTCCTTTCGGTCCTGCTTATCGGGCTTTTTATCTCCCGGGAGGAAGGGAAAAAGAAAGAAGCTGAAAACGGAGAGGGGGGCGGAAAAGCCGGGAGGGCCCGCTTTGTAAAAAAACATATCATCAAAGTGACCGTCCTCAGTTTCGCGGTAACCGCGGGGCTCACGCCGCTTATAGCATACTATTTTCACCGGGTGCAGCTCATATCGCCGGTGGCCAATCTGGCAGCGGTGCCGCTTGCGGGGTTCCTGCTTGTGCCGGTTGCCGTCCTGTCCGGTTTTATATACCTGGTCTCGGGCTGGTACCCCCTGCCTTTTCTTTCAGGCTGGCTTGCGTCCGCCTCGGTTCACCTGGCCCGCTTTTTCTCTTCCATCCCCCACGTCTGCCCGCGTGTTGCAGCCTTCCCTGCCGGTTTTCTGCTTGTCTTCTACGGTTTTCTGGCCGCATGGCTGTACAGTAAAAGAAAGGCCTTCATCGTCCTTGCGCTTTTGCCTTTCGCCATATGGACGGGGCTCCATTTGTACAGGTATATTTTCATTTATCCGTTTAGGGGCAGAGAGCTTCATATTACGTTCCTGGACGATGGGGCCGGGGAATCCGCTGTAGCGGAGCTCCCCGACGGGAAAACGGCCGTAATAGACACCGGGGCTTATGGAAGGCAGACCTATAGGTTTCTTCAGTACATGGGCAAAAGCCACATAGACTATCTTGTTTTGAGCCTGGCCCGTCATGACCACACCGGCGGAGCCGCCTATCTTGCAAGCCGTTACAGTATCGGCCAGATATGGGACAACGGCATGCTCCTTCTGGACAGGAGGGCTTTCCCCGGCATACCGGAGGAAAAGCTCTCCCGCGGCCAATACATCGAAGGACGCGAAGGCACGGGCTCATACAGGATAACCGTGCTGCACCCATATGCCCGGTTCTTCCCCTTGCGCAGGCCCCTCTCGCGCGCCATAGACAACAGTTCCCTGGTCCTCAAGATAGAGGACAGATGGGGGAAAAGCGCCCTCTTTGCGGGAGAGATCGGACAGTACGCACAGGAAGACATGCTGCGGCTGGGCGGCCTTCTGCGCTGTGATGTCTTCAAGATGCCGTGCCGCGCAGGGGAGCCAGACTGCCGGCGCTCCTTTATTAATGCCGTGCATCCGGCATTTGCCGTGGTCTCCTCCGGCAGGAGCAACCGCTTTAGCCAGGCGCCAGGAAGGACACAGGCCCTCCAGGCGGTCGAGGACTGCGGCGCCAGCGTCCTTGAGACCGGCGCTGACGGCGCGGTCAAAGCGACTTTCGATGAAAGGGGCATACGCATAAAAACGTGGAAAGATATGGAGATCAGGGAAGACCCTGCGGGGCTGCGGGCGGAGCTCCACAACCTGCGGGTGCTTTTTTCCACCTGGTGATACCTTCTATAATACCTCGTCCGCGATATGGATGGAACCTACGCCCCGCGAGGGGCGCTCAGGAAGGATGCCTAATTTTCCGCAAAAGCGGAAGGAGGGTAAAACCGCATGCACGAAGATAAAGACCCCAAGCACGGCCAGGACAAGGCCCAGGCCCACTATCTCCTGCACAGAAAAAGGCTCAGAGAGCGGTTCAGGAAGACCTCATTCACGGGCTTCAGCGAATACGAGGCCCTTGAGCTCCTGCTCACGTATGCCATCCCCAGAAAAGACGTAAAGCCCCTTGCCAAGGAGCTGACGGCCAGGTTCGGGGGCTTCCAGGACGTGCTCGACGCGCCCTTCTCCGAGCTAGTAAAGGTCAAAGGCATGGGGGAGAACTCCGCGACATTCCTGAACCTCCTTAAGGCCTGCACCAGTCTGTATCTGAAACGGAGCCTGGTAAAGAAAAAGACCATCTCCAGCACCATGGCGCTGATTGACTACTGCATGGCGGAGATGAAGGGGCTAAAGGACGAGCAGTTCCGCGCCATATTCCTGAACGCCAGGAACGAGATGGTGGGGGACGAGGTCATACAGGAGGGCACAGTGGACCAGGCCGTAGTATATCCGCGGAAGGTAATGGAACGCGCTCTTCATTACAAGGCCACTGCCATGATATTCGTCCATAACCATCCAAGCGGCAGCTTCAACCCTTCCAAGGAGGACATCATGCTCACCGAGGCGCTTAAGAGCGCGGCAAAAAGCCTTCAGCTTAAGGTCCATGACCACCTGATAGTGTCAAAAAAAGGCTATTACAGCTTCCTTGAAAGAGGGCTCATCTGAAAAAGGAAATAGGACAAAAAGTAAAACCCCTTCCTCCGGTATCCCAAAAAAACTCTATTGACACACCCCCGGGACCTGTAATAGAAGATAGTTAGAAAAAGAAAAAAGCAAAAACACCGATCCGGAGGAAAGAGATGGAAAAAAATCTGAAACTGATACGGCTCCAGACGCTGGCGCTGCTGGCCGCCGTGCTCGTTGCCTTCCCGGCCGTTTCGATGGCCAAGGGAAAGATATCTTTTTCGGCGAAGCTTTCTGGCGCGGCCGAGGTGCCCACAGTAACCACCAGCGCTTCAGGGCGCGCCGTGTTCTCAGCAGACGTGAAGACGGAGAAGATCCGCTATATGGTCCGCGTCAAGGACATCGAGGACGTGACCATGGCCCACATACACCTGGGCGCAAAGGGAAAAAACGGCCCCCCCATAGCGATGCTCCACGTCCGCAGCATGAAAAAAGGCAAGTTCAGCGGCGTGCTGGCCAGGGGAATAATCACGAAAAAGGACCTAATGGGGCCCTATAAAGGGAAAACCGTCAAGGACCTGGTCCGGGAGATGGAGACCGGCAACACCTATGTGAACGTCCACACAAAGGCTCACCCGGAAGGCGAGATACGGGGGCAAATATCAAAAAGAAAGTAAGGCAGGAAGACAATTAAATAAACTGAAAAATAAAAAATCCCGGCGCCACGCCGGGATTTTTTTAATTTATTTTAAAAGGGGAAATGCCCTCTAGCCGTTCAGAAGCCTTGCCGCGTCTTTTGCGAAATACGTGATGATGAGGTCGGCCCCGGCCCGCTTTATAGAGGTGAGGGACTCCATCATGACGCGCTTTTCGTCCACCCACCCAAGCCGTCCCGCCGCCTTTATGAGGCTGTATTCGCCGCTTACGTTATATGCCGCCACAGGCACATCGAAGGCGCTCTTCAGGTCCGCTATTATGTCCAGATAGGCAAGGGCCGGCTTCACCATGATGATATCGGCGCCCTCCTCTATGTCCAGCGCGGCCTCCCTCATGGCCTCCCTCCTGTTTGGCGGGTCCATCTGATAGGAGCGCCTGTCCCCAAACTGCGGGATGGATTCGGCGGCCTCCCTGAAAGGCCCGTAAAATGCGGAGGCATACTTGGCAGAGTAGCTCATGACCGGCACATTGCTGAAGCCACTCTCGTCCAGGGCGTCCCTTATGGCACCCACTCTTCCGTCCATCATGTCCGAAGGGGCGACCATGTCGGCCCCGGCGCGGGCATGGGAAAGGGCCTCCTTCACGAGTAGGTCCACAGTCTCATCGTTTGCCACATCGCCGTTCCTTATGACGCCGCAATGCCCGTGGTCCGTATATTCGCAGAGGCATACGTCCGTTATGACGTAAAGCCCGGGGATGGCGCTCTTTATCTCTTTTACGGCCCGCTGTATTATCCCGTTTTCGTCATAGGCGCCGGAGCCCTTTTCGTCCTTGTGCTCCGGTATGCCAAAGAGAATGACGGAGGGGACCCCAAGAGAGACCGTCTCCCTGGCGTTTTCAACGGCCTTGTCCAGGGACTCCTGGTAGCAGCCCGGCATGGAGGATATTTCTTTTCTGACGCCCTTGCCCTCCGTGATGAACAGGGGATAAATAAAATCCGAAGGGCTGAGGGATGTCTCCCTCAGCATCCTCCGGATCGTTTCGCTGGACCTGAGTCTTCTGGGTCTTTGGTAGGGGAACATCAGCCGTTGATGATCAGTGCCCGCAGCTGGAGCAGTCGCGCGCGGGGCCGGACGGCTGGCCCTTGAGCACGAACCCCGAGCCTTCCTTCTCCTCCACAAAATCCATCTGCATTCCGCTCAGGCTGGTGGAAGTCTTTGAGTCAATGAACACCTTGAGCCCGTTTTTTTCCACGACCTGATCATCGTGGCCTGCCTGCTCTTCTATTCCTATTCCATAGGAAGGTCCGCAGCCTCAGCCGCCACCTTGAACGGTATACACCCTGAGACCAAAGTTCTCTTTGCCCTCGGCCTTTAACATCTCCTTCGCCTTGTTGGCGGCGGCATCCGTTATACTGAACATTCTGTTGTAACCTCCGAAAGCCTGATTCGATATAGACTTAGGATACCTGAAAAGCATGATAATTTCAATTTTTTGGCGGAAGGACCCAGCCTCAGCCCAAGGCCCGCCAGCGCATGCTAAACTAAATGTTCATGGACCCGCTTGAAATAATCGGCAAATATTACGGGGAAGGCTCGCCGGCCCATGGGCTGCTCATAGCACATTCGAAAAAAGTAGCGGAAAAAGCGCTGCAGGCGGCCCATGTTGCCGCAGGGAACGGGGAAGCGGCCGATGAAGGCTTCATCTATGAGGCAGCCATGCTGCATGACATAGGGATCTTTCTCACCGGCGCCCCAAAAATAGGCTGTTTCGGAGACAGACCCTACATATGCCACGGCTACCTGGGCAGGAATCTTCTGGAGAAGGAAGGGCTGCCGGCCCATGCCCTCGTTGCCGAAAGGCATGTGGGGACCGGCCTCACCGTGGACGATATAAGGCGGCAAGGTCTTCCCATCCCGGAAAGGGACATGTCCCCCCGGAGCATTGAGGAGATCATCATATGCTTTGCCGATAAATTCTACTCCAAGGGCAAAGACCCGCTCAGGGAAAAACCGCTCGCGGAGGTAAGGGCCTCCATTTCGCGCTACGGGGAGGACAAACGTAGAGTATTTGACACATGGCTCAGGATGTTCACTCCCGGCTGCGCCAAACAGGACCGGACCAGCTTTAAATCAATTTGAATTTAATTTTAAATTAAACACCTCTGCCGTAAGCCGTGAGAACTCATCGAGGCTCAATGTCTCAGGCCTTCTTTTAGGGTCTATGCCGGCTTTTTCCAGGGCCTCTGCTGGCCTTGGGCAGAGCTTTTTTATCCCGTTTTCCATCGTCTTTCTCCTTTGGGCAAAAGCCCCGCGTATTAGCGCGAACAGGAGGCCTTCATCTGGGACCTTAACGGGGGGCGCTTCATAAATATCTATGCGTATGCAGGCGGAGTCCACCTTGGGGACGGGCCTGAAAGCGCCTTTGGGTATGGTGAAGGCTATGCGCGGGTTGCCTTTGTATTGCACCGCAAGGGAAAGGACGCCGTAATCCTTGCCGCCCGGCTTTGCCGCTATCCTCCGGGCCACCTCTTTTTGAATGGTCAGAGTCATGGACTCAAGCCCCTTTTCCTCCAGCAGGCGGAATATCAGAGGCGTTGTGATGTGATAGGGGATGTTCGCGACCACCTTGAACTGCCCGAGACTGCCATAGGGGAACTCAAGGGCGTCGGCATGGAAGACCTCGAACCTCTCCGGCGGCATCTTCTCCTTCAGGTTTTGATAGAGCTTTTCATCGAACTCTATCGCTACAACCTTTGCGGCCCTCTGAAGGAGCTCCTTTGTGAGCGTCCCAAGACCGGGGCCTATCTCGACCACAGTGTCCTGCCGGGAGATGCCGGAGGCCTGGGCTATGCGCCTCAGTATGGAGGGGTCAAAAAGAAAGTTCTGGCTGAGCCTTGGTTTCACAGGTCTTCAATTTAAGGAATTTCACCTTATTTAAAAAACAAAAACCCTCCCCTGAAGTGGACAATCCCGCAAGCGATTGATTAATTTTATATTATGCCCGAACATGACACAATAGCGGCCATATCCACCCCGCCCGGAGAAGGCGGCATCGGCATCGTCCGCTTAAGCGGGGCTGACGCGCTAGCCATAGCCTCCAGGATTTTTTCACTTTCGCCCGCCGGCAGAAAAAAAAGGAAAGACCTTCCGGCAGTGAGGTCGCGCCGCATGCTCTATGGCTTTATAACCGACCCCGAGACCGGGCAGCAGGTGGATGAGGTGCTTGTTTCGGTCATGCGGGCCCCAAACACCTATACACGCGAGGACATGGTGGAGATAAACTGCCACGGCGGAGCAAACCCCCTGGCCCGCACGATGGAGCTTGTCCTCAAGGAAGGGGCGCGGCTTGCGCTGCCCGGAGAGTTCACCAAGAGGGCATTTCTCGGCGGGAGGATCGACCTCACCCAGGCCGAGGCGGTGCTTTCCATTATCCGGGCCAGGTCGGACGCGGCCGGCCGGGCGGCGCTCGCCCAGCTTAAGGGAGGGCTTGGCGCAAGGATAAAAAAAGAGACCGGGAGGCTTGCCCGCATCTGCGCCCACCTGGAAGCCTCCATAGATTTTCCGGAGGAAGAGATAGAGCCGGACGGGATAACGGGGATAACCGGGGATATAAAGGACATGGCACGCAGCCTGGGCCCGCTTTCGGACAGCTACGAGGAGGGAAAGCTCCTGACAGACGGCATCAAAACCGCCATCATGGGCAAGCCCAACGTAGGGAAATCCTCCTTGCTAAATGCGCTCCTCAGCCGGGAGCGGGCCATAGTGACGGATGTTCCGGGGACCACCAGGGACGTAATATCGGAATATATAAACCTGGGCGGCCACGCCCTGAGGATAATGGATACGGCCGGCATCAGGGAGGCCACGGACAGGCCCGAGGCCGAAGGGATAAAAAGGAGCCTCGCGGCCATGGAGGAGGCGGACCTCGTCCTGTGCGTGCTGGACGGAAGCTCGGAGACCGGCAGAGAGGACCTGGGGGTCATCAGCCGGATCAAAGAGCATGGCAAAAAGGCCATTCTCGTAATAAACAAAAAGGACCTGTTCGCAGAAGGAAATAAGGGTAAAATGCCTGCGGCCGCGTTCCCAGAAAGCTGGCCGGCGATATGCGTGTCCGCAAAGACAGGAGAGGGGCTGGAGGAGTTGAAAGAGGCCATAACCCAAAGCTTCAGGCGGGGGGAGCACGGTGCGGCAAAGGGTCTTCTCGTGACCAGCCTGCGCCATAAAACCGCCCTTGACAAGGCCCGGAAGGCCCTGGACAGGGCCCTTGAGGCCATCGGCTCCGGACTGCCCGCGGAGATAATCTCCCTGGAGCTTTCAGAGGCCCTGCGGGAGCTTGGAAGCATTACGGGAGAGGTCAGCAATGATGATATACTTGCCATTATATTCAGCGAGTTCTGCATAGGCAAATAGGGAGAAAAACAATTTTTTCCGCCGGAAGGAGGTCAAAAAGGCCATGGAGTGCACGATAGAAAAGAACAGGGCGCGCTGCAATTGCACCTATTCCTGCAGCAGGAAGGGCAAGTGCTGCCTCTGCCTGGAACATCACAGGGAAAACGGCGAACTGCCAGCCTGCTATTTCAACGCACAGTACGAAAAGACATACGACAGGAGCATCGGAAACTACCTGAGGATGAAGGGCATGACGGACAGGTAGAGAAAAAATTGTCGTTCTCAAGAACAAAAAACCTTTAACCCGGCGCCGCCTACTGTCCTGAAAGCCCGCATGTCCGCGCGGTTGCTCAAGTCCATTGTCTGGCGCTGGACGTACATTTCGGCCTCCGTGCTCCATTTTTCAAGCTGCTCTTTTCTACCGGCTGAATGCCTTTATGACGCCATCGGCGGCGACATATATGCGCCCTCCTGCCAGGATGGGCGTCTGGTACCTGCGCACCCGGCCGATGGCGGCGTCCTTTCCGCCGGAATAGATCACGCGCCCGGTATCGCCATCGAACCCGTGCAGGCGGTCATCCCCTTCGGCCCCCACGCTCCAGACGATCGCGTTTGAATGCCCGTCGGTGGTGGTGACCATCGGAGAGCCCATACCGTGCTGGTCCGCGCACCAGGCTGTTTTCGCCGTAAGCCCGGGGCCCGCGACAAGCCGGACCGCGGTAAGGTCGCCCGACTGGCCGCGCGGGCAGTGAATGCCCCTGCCCTTGAAGACCACATACGTGCCCCGCAAGGTGGTGTAAGCCGCCGCGGCCCCGATGATCTTTCCGGAGGACACCCGGACAGCGGCCAGCTGCCCGCCAATGCCGCCAAGATCGTCCCTGTTTATGAGATATATCTTGCCGTCTTTGCCCAGCGCCACAATGAGCCTGTAAGTTTTGCCTCCCTTGCCGCGCAGGTCCAGGAGTATGGGGCCCGTGCCGCCAAGGTCGTCGTCAACCGCGTCCAGTTGCTTCCAGTTCCCGGGAGCGAAGTAATCGGACGGCTTTCCGCTGAAGACCGGACCGGCGCTGAACCTGAGGACCGCCTCGCCGCCGGACCACCTGCTTGCGTCAATGGTGTTTCCTGTAGAGATAAACATCCTGCCCCCCTCCGATGCCACGCCTCCCGGCGCCCAGCTTCCGCCCCCAAGGGCCCCGGTCGCCCAGGCCCTGACGGAGGCCGGGTTAGAGGCCCCGATCCCTACGAGCCAGCCCCTGAATTTGCCGCAGTCGCCATAGAGCCCGCCGTATGGGACATAGACCCGGCCCTTTACAATGGCCAGCGCGCCGCGCTGGTTCTGGACGGAGGAGTCAAAGACGGTCTTCCCGTATCTGGCCCTGGATGACACATCGACAGGCCAGCCGTGGACCACGGAGCCGTTTTTTACCGAAAGCGCATAGACCAAGTGTCTCTTTGTCGCGCCGCCGTCCGGGGTCGTCATCGCGTCCACGTATATCGTCCCTGATGACTTGTCCATGACCGGCGTGCCGGTTATGCCGAGCGGGTTTATATTGCCGCAAAGGAGTTTTGAAAGCGGGACGGGCGCGCCGAGCCTGCGCTCCCATATGGTCCTGCCGGTTACGGCATCGAAGGCGGCCACTTCATTTTCCTCGCTTGCCGCGATGATAACCCCTTTCTCTTTGCCCTGTGCCACGTAGAGAAGCTGCGCGTAAACCGCCCCCTTGATGTGCGCCCTGAACGAGGGGTCCAAATGGAGCGACCGGGCGGCGGCTTTGGTCAATGCCGGGTCTATATAGACGCCCAGGCGCTTTGGGCCGTTATGGTACTCCAAAACCGAGGCGGAATTTTTTTGGGCCCCGCCAAGGAGCTTCAGGCCGTAGCAATAGTGGAAAGAGCCCAGAAACAGGAGGCCAAGGACAACGGCCAAAACCGGCCTTGGCGGAAGCGGTTTCGCCGGCAGATCAACAGAGCGGATGGGCATGATTGGCCTCCTTGTTTTTAATGGACCTTAACCCAATTCTAGCAAAGGCCCCGCCTGGAACAACTTTGAACTGCTTTTTGGATTCGCTTCCGGAATTCTGTTACACTATTTGCTGAGATTCAGGCCAAAAGAAGTCCACACAGCCGGTGTGGTGGAACTGGCAGACGCGCCGGACTCAAAATCCGGTGAGGGCAACCTCGTGGGGGTTCGATTCCCCCCACCGGCACCAAGAAACCGTGACCCCTTTATCCCCCTTTTTGTGTTTTTTGTTCAAATCTAAAAACTTAATCTCCTGTTTTTAAAAGATTTTTCAGGCTAAGCTGTTCAAATATCCCTGAACACCCGGGCCAAGGCGGCGGACTATATTCCTAGTGTAGTGAGTCTAACGCTTCTTTACATTTGTTCGAGTATTTTGGCCGTCATTCCCGCATGTCGTAAGCGGGAATCCAGCGACGTTGTCTTATGGCCGGCAAAAAAAAAATCGAAGTCACTGGATTCCCGATTAAGACCTCGGGAATGACGAAAAAACGGATTTATTTCTTGGAGCTTTCTAATGTAAAGAGATTTACGACGCAATACACTAGCTAGCAGGCTGCTGAAAAATTCATGATACAGAGCAAATTTTTGTCCTTGAACAATCGTGGCGGCATAACAGAACGGCATTTCCACTCCGGTAATCCGCTTTTGGCCGGGCTTGAAGCCCGTTCCCTGCTCGTTTTCTCATGCTATGGCCGCTTCTTTCCCAATAAGCTTTGCCATTCTCATGAGATTGTAAGCAGCTCCCGCAAACATCGCCTGGAGTTCCGTCCGGTCCCGCCCTTTGAAGCGCGTCCTTCGAAAACCGCCGACCGTTTTGAGCCATCCGAATATCTCTTCAACTCTTTTACGAATTCGCTGGCTGACGGAATAACCTTCATGGCGGGTGGTGCGGCCATCTATTGCGGAGCCTCCCCTGCGTTCTATATTGGCTGCCACATGCGGAGTGATGTTTTTGTTTCTGAGTTTCTCGACAAAATCCCTGGTATCGTATCCCTTGTCAGCCCCAAGGGTTTTAGGTTTAATTCTCTTTTTACCTTGGCGGCCAAGCATGGCCATGGCCGTTTGCCGTTCGGATTTCCCAGTCGCCTGGCTGACCTTGAGGTCCACCAAAAACCCGTTCCTATTTTCCATAAGGGCGTGGGCGCTGTAGGAGAGCTTAGCCTCTTTCCCAGCGCCCTTCCTCATGAGCAATGCCTCGGGATCCGTTATAGAACAATGCGTCGCGTTACTTCTTTTCTCTCCATGGAAGTTTACGGTAGGATTTCCAGAATCGCCATCCGCATTCGGGCGATCAGCAGGGTCTTCATCTTTCGGCCTAAAACTCTTCAGGCTTGCACAGGCTTCAATCAGGGTGCCGTCTATCGTAAAATGCTCATCAGAGAGCAACCCTTCCTTCCGGGCATAAAGGACGACCTTGTCAAAGAATTTTACGGCAACATTATGTTCAAGAAGCCGGTCGCGGTTCTTGGTAAAAGTCGTGGCATCCAGAGAGGGCTCCTCAAGATTCATATCCAGGAACCACCGGAACAGGATGTTGTAATCAAGCATCTCCGCAAACAAACGGTCAGAACGAACGGAATAAAGGGCGATAAGCATTTGGGCTTTCAAGAGCCGCTCAGGCGGAATCGACGGCCTGCCCATCTTGCTGTACATCTTGTTAAATACAGGGGAAAGCTCCTTGAGAACAGCATCGGCAAACGCCTTGATGGGCCTGAGGGGATGGTCTGCCGGGACCCGCTGTTCCGGCGAAACGTAGGTGAACATATACGATTGGGTATCGTTGATGCCTCGCATCTGTCCTCCTCTAAAAATAGTGTTCATCAACTATACCCTACGCGATCATTGTATGAGAAGACTTTTTCAGCAGCCTGCTAGAAATACTTTTGACGAAAGTGCTGAAACTTTTCTTGAGAACTCAGATCAGGCATTTGACGAGTGTGCTAAAGGAATAGCCAACCTAGATAAAATTATTGTTAGCGTTGGAAGTAGATTTTCTTCGATGACAAGAGGTTATTTGCTTCCGATA
>JAJYJB010000050.1 GCA_021789735.1 Nitrospirota bacterium | reverse complement strand
GTTATCAAGATCGCTACACCTGGGTACCGCTATGGGGTGGGGAATGCCCTGAAAAAGGGTGGGGAATGCTGCTGAAAATCTAACCCCTTAAAGTGGGGAATGCTCCTGAAAAATCACATATTTGTGCAGGTTCCCTATCCTTGGAAGCGCATCCTGCGCCCCGCTTGAGACTATGACTGTCCGGGACCGGTAACGTCCCCCGTTGGCAGTGGAAGTCAAAAAAAGGGGCAGGTTCTCATCTTCGCCCTCTTCAACGGAGATTACAGTTTCCCTCTCTTCGCGGGCCCCGAACCTCTGCGCCTGGGCCAGACCCCTTTCTATGAGTTCCTGGCCGGAGATTATCTGATGGGAGAGGAAGTTCTCTATCTGTTTGGCATGTCTTGTCCTGCCTCCGCCTCTGTCCAGGATGAGCACGTTCCGGCCGTAACGGCAGAGATAGATGGCGGCCTGCAGCCCGCCAGGCCCGGCGCCAACTATCAGGCAGTCAAGCGGTCCCGGGGAATGGGGCCTCTTTTCTTTTTCCGCTTCCTCCATTACTAAATCATAACCCGATAACCGTATTCTTGCCCTCGGTTTCATTGGCAGTCCAATTGTTGACACGAGGCGGTCAACTGATAGAATGGAATCAAACGACAGTAAAAAGTCCGTGACGGGCTGTAAAAAGGAGGTATATTCAGATGCCAACAAGTGTTACTCTGCAAATGTCCGTTATCAAAAGCTGTAACGTAGCCGATTGTTCTTACAACAAAGGCGGTAATGAGTGCCACGCGATGGCCATAACGGTTGGGGGGCCGCAACCCTTCTGCGACACTTACCTGCGGAGCTCAAGCAAAGGAGGCGTGGACCAGACCGGGGCGGTGGGGGCTTGCAAGGTGGAAAATTGCAAGTTTAACAGGAACCTCGAATGCTCAGCCGATGGGATAGACGTCGTGGCCAGCGGCATCAACGCGAAATGCAACACTTTTTCTTTAAGGTAGCCTTGTGCGTCTTCTTTTCAGGGGCGGTTCAGCCCTGAAGTTGAGGACCGGACAAAAGAAGGGGCCCTGGTTTTTCCAGGCCCCTTCTCTTTTATAGATCCTTTGCCTGAGGCAGGCTTTTCTTTTTCAGCCTCTATTTATTTCTTGATGCCCTCTTTGAGCGTCACTCCGTACTTGTCGTTCACAAACGGATGGATGGCAGGATATTTGGAATACAGCCAGCCATGGAATATCTCCTTTCCGTTATCCGATATCCTCACCTGCGCGCCCGGATTGTTAGGCTCGTTGGAGACGGACGTTATCTGGGTGCCCGACATCTTGAAATCAGGAAGGAAGCTGACCACATGGATATCCATCTTTGAGCCGGGTATCATGTAATCGGAGCCGATGTTGACTTTGGCCTCAGTGGTCTTCCCCGTGGCCTTGTCGACTATCACAAGGGAAACGGCCTTCCAGGAGCTCTTCACATCCGACGGTACCACCACCTGCGGGCCGCCCTGCGGCATTACTATGTTTGGCATTTGCTGCGGCGCCGGCACCGCCTGCTGCGGTGGCTGCTCCTCTTTCTTCTTGCACGAGGCAAATCCAGCAACAAGCGCCAACGACGCCATTAGCAAAATTGCTTTTTTCAACATTTGGTATCCTCCTTATGGCGAATAATATTTTTCTTTATGGCGGAGAGGCAGGGATTCGAACCCTGGGTGAGGTGTTACCCCCACAACCGCTTAGCAGGCGGCTGCCTTCGACCGACTCGGCCACCTCTCCACAACAGTACATATTAACAAAAAACACTTTTTGCAGTAAAGATGAACAGGCTGAACTCAGCCTAACGGGATGCCTTTCAGCTGTTGCCGGAACAGGCGGCCATGCTTTTTTTAGCCATTTTTTTTTCGTCTTCGGCAAGGTGGCATTTCTTGTATTTTTTGCCGCTGCCGCACCAGCACAAGTCATTACGGCCAGTGTGAGGCCGGACAGGTTCTTCAGACGGCACAAAAAGATTTTTTAAAGCGCTTATCAGTCCCATTTTTTCAGCCGCTCCTTTGGTCCGACTTGGAAATTTTTTTTTGTCCGAACGAAAAAATCAAAAAGAACACCCGGTAGCTTTTTGTCTGGTACTGCCGTGAGGTTGTATTATACAAACACGCGCCGGAAAACGCACCGAAAATTTTACTTGCGGGACCCGGAACCGGTTTTTCACTTGACCTTGCCGAAAAGGAGATTTATTATCTCAAAAACCCTTTTAAAATTATCAGCCAAGGAGGCCAAAAAATGAAGAAGTCCCTCGGCGCGAAAGTCCTCTTTTATCCAACGCCAGTAATGGTCATAGGCACATATGACAGCGAAGGCAGGCCTAACGTGATGACAGCGGCATGGGGCGGGGTCTGCTGTTCCGCTCCGCCAGCCATCGCCGTCTCCCTTAGGAAGGCCACTTACTCTTACGGAAATATTGTCCTCAGAAAGGCCTTCACGGTAAGCATACCCGGGGAGCGGAACATAAGGGAGGCGGACTATTTCGGAATGGTGTCTGGCAAGAACGAGGACAAGTTCAAAGCTACCGGGCTCACCCCAGTAAAGGGCGCCATGGCGGATGCCCCATATGTCGGCGAGTTTCCCTTTGTGATAGAATGCCGGCTCCTGCAGACAGTGGAGATAGGCTTGCACACCCAGTTCATCGGGGAGATAATGGATGTGAAAGCCGATGAGGCCGTCCTGCAGGAAGGGAGCGTTACGCCCGATATCGAAAAACTGAGCCCTCTTATCTTCACTCCTGAAAGCCGCCTTTATTACGGGGTAGGCAGTAAACTTGGAAAGGCCTTCTCAGTAGGCAAACGCTCCTGAAAGAAGATCAGGCGGGGGATTTTTGACGCAAAAAAGGGGGCCAGAAAAAAGAATAAGCTCTTTTCCGGCCCCCCTTTAGACTTCTTATTTCTTTTTTGTTCCCTTGTCAGCCTCTTTGCCTTTTGTTTTGCTTGTACCACATTTGCCTTTGCAAGCCATTTTAACAGGTCCTCCTTTTTAAAATGGAAGTGGAGCTGATCGGGATCGAACCGACGACCTCTTGAATGCCATTCAAGCGCTCTCCCAACTGAGCTACAGCCCCGTTCTAGTAGAATATCATCCCCTTCAGGAAATTTCAATGAATTTATAAAGGGTTATCATGCAGGTCCGCCTGCCGCCCCTTGCGGACGCACGACTGGCGGCTTACGGGTGGCCCGATGGCCCTGATTTCAGAGATTTCTATTGACAACTCTGTATGTCCTCAATATAATTAGGAAAAAATATTTATCAGGCGGTTAAAAACGCATATGACAAAGGCTGACCTTGTTGAAATAATATTTGAAAAAGTAGGACTATCCAAGAAGGAAGCCCAGACGATCGTGGAGAGCATCTTTGAGACGATCTCCCAAGCCTTCAGGGAAGGGGAAAGCGTAAAGCTTTCGGGCTTTGGCACCTTTAATGTGAGGCAGAAAAGGGCGAGAAGGGGAAGGAACCCCAAAACCGGTGATGAGCTTGAGATAACTCCCCGGAGGGTGCTTACTTTCAGGGCTAGCAATCAAATGAAGGCGGTCATAGAGAAACAGAATGCAGAGGGCTCAGGCAAGTAGCGGCCAGGAGCAGAAGAAGTTCCCGGACAAGCTCTTCTACAAAATAGGTGAGGTCAGCCGCATAACAAAAGTGGAATCTTATGTGTTAAGATATTGGGAATCTGAATTCCCGTTCCTAAGGCCCAGGAAGAACAAATCCGGCCAGAGGGTGTATGTCAGGAAGGACCTCGACCTTGTAATGAGGATCAAGGAGCTCCTTTACGACCATAAATACACCATCGAAGGGGTAAGGCTGAGGCTGGAATCGGAAGACTTCAGGGAAGTGAAAGAAGAAAAAGAGGAAGCGGCCTTATCGCCTGGCAGTCTGCAGTACATAAGAAACCGCCTTCGCGAAATCTTGGAACAGTTTTAACGGTTGTCTTTTTGTTTTTAGTCTCAGTTTTTCTCATTTTAAGGTAATCGGGGCGTAGCGCAGTTTGGTTAGCGCACTCGCTTGGGGTGCGAGAGGTCGGCCGTTCGAATCGGCTCGCCCCGACCATTTTTCTTTCTCCACGGTCTGATCAAAAAAGGACTTTTTCCTTTAGACAAAAAAGGGGGTGTAAAAACCGGAATGATAAAAGCCGATGGCATCGTCATTTACGAAAATATCGAGGAAATAACCGATCCGTCGCATTCCTGTCTTGTAGTATGGGACGTCCAGAACGGCCTTGTGGACAGGATATTCAACAAAGAGGAGTTCCTGGCCCGCCTGTCGCCTTTCATCATAAGGCTCAGGAAGAAAATGCCCGTTGTGTACACCCTCATCACCCCTCCGCCTGCGGGGTTCCGGTCCTCCTGGCAGACATACTCCATGATGAGACGCTTTAATGTGAAGGAGCTCTCCAAGCTGCCTTCCTTCATGGCGCATGGATCGAAAGAAAGGGAGATACCGGGCACTGTTAGGCCCGCAGACGGAGACGTTGTCCTGGAAAAGCCCTCAGCTAGCATCTTTGTCGGGACGAATTTCGAAAATATGATGAGGGCAAGAGGCATAAACACGCTCATATTTACCGGCATCGCAACGGAGATTGGGATAGAGTCCTCGGCGCGCGACGCCTCCAACAGGGGTTTTTATCCGGTCGTTGTTTCCGATTGCGTCTCTTCAATGGACAGGGCAGCCCATGAACGCTCGCTTGAAAACCTGGGAAGGATAGTTATAGTGAGCGGATCAAAGGACATACTGAAATAAAAAGCCGGGCATGGCGTAAGCGAAAATAGAAAGAGGCGGAAACAGATTTCTGGTTTGTTTTGTTTCCGCCTCTTTGCATATCGTTTAGGGCTAGAGTAGGACTTCCTTTTTGACCGCCACTGGCTTTATGCTCCTGTTCACGAGGTCCATGGTATTTTTCACTTTGAGTTTGTCGAACAGGAGTTCGAACTTGGCCTCTATTTCTTTCATTATCTCCGCACGTGTCCCGGCAGGGAGGTCCCACCACTTCTGCTTGAGGGGGCCAAACCCTTTCTTCCTTGTTTTGTAGATGAACTGGTCCTCCGTCTCGCTCTCCTTCTTTTCAGAGGCATACTCTGTCTTTATGAACTGGTAGACCTCTTTTTTAAAGTCCTGGGGGAGGTGCTTGCTGTCGTAGATTATATTCTGGAAGCCGGTGGCCAGATGAACCTCCACCGTGCCTGTCTTGGGGAACATGTCAAAGGCCTCTTCCGGAAGGGTAGAGGCGCCGTGCTGAACGCAGCCGGAGAGCCCGTATTTTTTCCTTGCCATATCGGAGAGCACCTTCAGGGTCTCAAAATCTATCTTGACCTTGGCAAGAGTGCCATCGGGAAGCACCACGCCGCCGTGGGAAGTGCCGGTCTGCACACTAAGTTTGCTTAGCCCGTCGGAGCCTTTGAAGCTCTCGTTGAACCCTTCGAGGTATGCGGAGAGCTCATCGGGAGTGCTGTTTTTCCCCCCGATCTCGCCTATCTCTCCGCCTATGGAGACATGGATGCCGCCAGGCTCATTGCTCCTTATGAACCCGGCCAGCATTGCCGTGTGCTCGAAATTGGGCCTCTGCTGCTCCTTGACCGTGGGTCTGGAGAGGTCAACGAGCGTCGAGGCATCTATGTCTATGTTATAGAACTCTGCGTCGAGCGCCTCCTTTATCAGCCCTCTTATGTACTCCGTCTCGCCCTCTTTGCCTTTCTGGTAGTTTTTAAGCGAGAACTGGAAATGGTCCCCCTGTATGAAGACGGGACCCTTGTAACCTTCCTTCAGAGCGGCCGATAAGACTACCGTGGAATATTCAAGCGGCCGCTGCTTGGTGTAGCCGATCTCGGAACGGGCTATCTCAAATATCATCGCTCCCACCTTGTGCTCCAGCGCCTTTCTGAATATTGCTCTTGCCACATCGTACGTGAGCCCCCTTATGTTGATGGCAGGCACAGTGATGCCAGCGTAATTTCTGCCCATCTCCATGTAGAAGTCATGGATGGAGCAGGGAATCACGCCCTCCGCCTTCACCGCCTCTTTTATGGCCGTCAGAAGGGCCACCTTCCGTTCGGCGTTTGGCTCGAACACGGCTTGATAAAGGTAGGCGTCCAGATTTTCGATGAATGCAGCCCTGTCCTTGAGCGCCACAGTGCCTTTTGTCTCGACGACGTCGCTGAAGTGCTTCATCCCAAAACCCCTCCTTTAAGGAAAATTTTTGATTTATACAAAATTTTTAAAAATTTTTTTCGCGAAAAGTCCCTGGGCGTTAAATCGCGTGAGTCACCTGAATTATACTGCCTCACGCAATCCATGTGAATATAACATATAAAAAGCCAAAGAGATAAAATAATCCTTTTTTTCAAAAAGGCCTTATTTTATTTTAAGATATTTTTTCTATTGGCTGGCCGCATCACATATGGACCTGTGGACTATTTCCATCATCCGATCCAGGGCCTCAAGGCTTATGGAAAGTGGCGGCATAAGGACTATAACGTTGCCCAGAGGACGTAGGAAAAGCCCTTTTTCAAGCGCCCGGAGCGCAACCTTCCAGCCCATTTTCTCCTCCCATGGGTAAGGCGTTCTCAAGGATTTGTCCGCCACCAGCTCGATGCGGCCCATGAGCCCCAGGTTCTGCGCATGGCCTACCCTGGAGTGATCGTTTAGCCGCTCAAGCCTTTCTTCCACAAGGGCGGTCTTTGGGGCCAGCCCCTCGATAATTTTTTCGTTCTCGAAGATATCAAGTACAGCCAGGGCCGCGCTGCAGGCCAGGGGATTTCCGGTGTAGGAGTGCCCATGGAAGAAAGTCTTAAGCTCACTATAGCCGCCCAGGAAGGCCCCGTATATCTCATCGTTGGTTATGGTCACAGCAAGGGGCATATATCCTCCCGTTATGCCTTTTGAGAGGCAGAGGATGTCCGGCACCACGCCCTCATGCTCGCAGGCAAACATCCTGCCTGTCCTCCCAAAACCGGTCGCAACCTCGTCGGCCACCATTAGGATGCCGTATCTATCGCAAAGCCCCTTTACCTTCTTCAAATATCCGGGCGGCGAAATGATCATGCCCCCCGCGGCCTGGACCATGGGCTCAAGCACAAAAGCTGCTATCTCGCGACCCTGGGTTTTAAATATCTCCTCGATCGGGCCCGTGCAGGCGATACCACACCCGGGGTATCTGAGCGCTAGCTCGCACCGGTAGCAGCAGGGGGAAGGCGCCTTCAACGTTTTAAAAAGAAGCGGCTTGAACACATCGTGGAACATCTGCACCCCTCCCACGCTCACGGCCCCTATCGTGTCCCCGTGATAGCCGTTTTCAAGCGACACAAAGAGGGTCCTTTCTTTCTCTCCCCTGTGCAGCCAGTACTGAAAGGCCATCTTAAGCCCCACCTCTACGGCCGTGGAACCGTTGTCAGAGTAGAATATGCGCGAGAGTCTTTTGTCTTTGCCGGCGGAAAACGGTCCAAAGCTTTCCTGCATCAGGGCGGCAAGCCTGCCCGCAAGCTCTATGGAAGCCTCACTGGCCAGTCCAAGGAGGGTCGTATGCGCCGCCTTTGCAAGCTGAGCGGATATGGCCCCGTCGATCTCTTTTTTCCTATGGCCAAGGATGTTCACCCACAGAGAAGAAACGCCGTCAAGGTACCATCTGCCTCGTATGTCCTTTATGAAGCAGTCCCTTGCCTCGGTGATTATGAGCGGGTCGCCATCCACCCAGTCCTTCATCTGTGTAAAAGGATGCCAGATGTGGGCTTTGTCGACAGAGGTGAGGTGCTTTATCCGGTCATTCAGGGACAAACCAAAAAGCTCACTTTACACTATTTTTTTGCCGCACGAGGCGCATTCGGGATCCTTGTATGCCTTGTAACTTTTGAACTCCGTTTTGTATCCATTCCACACAAGGAGCTTGCCTTTATGGTTTTCGCCTATGCCGGTAAGGTACTTTAGCGCCTCAAGCACCTGGAGGGAGCCTATAACCCCGGGCGTGGCCCCAACCACCGGGAACACCTCTGAAGGTGGCGCTTCCGGATAGATACACCTGAGGCACGGGGTCTCTGGCGTTTTTATGAAGCTAAGCCTGCCCTCCATTCCCCAGATACTCCCAAAGACCAGGGGGATACCCTTTCTCATGGCGCATTCATTAAGGACATACCTGGTTGGGAAGTTGTCCATGCAGTCCAGGATTATGTCCGCTTCGCCCACAAGCCTGTCCACCGATTCGCTGGTTATCTTTTCCGTAAACGCGGTTATTTCCACATCAGGATTTAGCTCGTCCAGGGTCATCTTGCCGGAGACCGCCTTATTTATGCCTATTCTCGATGGGCTATGCAGGACCTGCCGGTTAAGGTTGGACCAGTCCGGGGAATCGAAATCGCATATCCTTATGTGGCCTATTCCCGCGACCGCCAGGTATATGGCCACGGGAGAGCCGAGCCCTCCGGCCCCGGCTATGAAAACCGTTGATCTTTTTAGCTTTTTCTGGGTCTCCTCCCCCCAGCCCTCCATAAGCATCTGGCGGTTGTAGCGTTTGAGTTCGCGCTCGATGAACATGAAAAACAGTTACCTCCTCCGGACAAAAAGTTTCATTTTATTTTACTTTTTTGTTCTATTTTTTAAGGCAGCGCCCCTTACTGCCTTATTTGTCCGCTTCCAAGGACGATGAACTTGGCGCAGGTCAGCTCTTCAAGCCCCATGGGCCCCCTGGCGTGTATCTTGTCGGTCGAGATGCCTATCTCCGCGCCAAGGCCGAACTGCCCTCCGTCATTGAGCCTGGTGGAGGCGTTCACGAAGACCGCCGAGGAGTCCACCTCCCTTAAAAACCTCATCGCCTTCTCGTAGTTCATCGTGACTATGGAATCCGAGTGGGCGGAGCCGTACCTGGCAATGTGCTCCATGGCCTCGTCCATCCCGGAGACCACCTTTACGTTCAGGATCAGGTCCAGGTACTCCTTGTAGTAATCCTCGTCGGCCGCCTCCTGCGCGGCGGGGTATATTTCCATAGTCTTTTTGTCGCCCTTCACGGCAACGCCCTTCGCCTCCATTGCCTTAAGCACATCGGGCAGAAAGCCCTGGGCTATCTCCTCGTCCACGAGCATGGTTTCCATGGCGTTGCAGGTGCCGGGGCGCTGGACCTTGGCGTTGATGCATATCTCCCTGGCCATGATGAGGTCCGCGTCCCTGTCCACATACACGTGGCAGACCCCTTTGTAATGCTTTAGCACCGGGATCCTGGAGTTTTCGGCAACGGTCCTGATAAGGCCTTCGCCGCCCCTGGGGATTATGAGGTCTATTATCCCCTCGAGCTTGAGCATCTCAAGGATGGCCTCCCTCTCCGGCACGTCTATGAAATTTATTATCCCTTCGTGGAAGCCTTCCTTTTTTGCCTCCGCCCTGAGTATGCCGACTATGGCGCGGTTGGAGTTTATGGCCTCGGAGCCGCCTCTGAGGACAACCGCGTTTCCGGCCTTAAGGCAGAGGGCGGTGGCGTCCGCGGTGACGTTGGGCCTGGCCTCGTAGATGATCCCTATGACGCCTATGGGCACGCGCATCCTGCCCACCTGCATGCCGTTTGGCCTCTGCCTTAAATGCAGGACC
This sequence comes from Nitrospirota bacterium, assembly GCA_021789735.1. Next base: position 9,550 of record JAJYJB010000050.1, on the reverse strand, counting down.
TCTCCCACCGGGTCGGGAAGCGCCGCCACCTCTTCAAGGCCGCATGCCATCTCCTTTATCCGTTTTTCGTCAAGCGTCAGCCTGTCTATCAGCGCCTTTGACAGCCCTTTGGCACGGGCGGCCTCCACGTCCCTGGAGTTTTCCCTGATGAGAGCCTCCCCATTAGCCAGCAGGGCGCGCGCCATCTTCACCAGGAGGAGGTTTTTTTTGCCGGTGTCCGCCCTTAGGAGGTCCCTTGCGCCGGCCCTGGCATCCAAGGCTTTGCCGGTCACGAGCTCCTTAAGCTTCATATCCATCTGTTCTATGCCCATAAGATCCTCCTCCTTGAGAAGAAGTTTTTCTGTCGTTTTTTTTTGTTTTTGTGGAAAACAGGGGCTTCTTACCTTCTAAGATATAGGATAGTCTTTTAATTTTCAAGGTTTTTAGCGGGTTTTTATCCGCCTGGGCCTGCCGTTTTTTGTATAATATTCTATGCTCAAAGTGGCGTTGACCGGCAATTACGGCAGCGGGAAGAGCCGGGTGCTCCAGGCTTTCAGCGATATGGGCGCCCTGTGCATGGATGCGGACCGCATCGTGGCGGGGCTCCTTGAAGACCCCGGGGTGCTTGAAATGATAAGAAAGGCCGCGGGCGACGGCGTCTTTGTGGGGGGCAGGCTCTCAAAAAGAAAACTGGCGGACCTTATCTTTGCCGATGCGGCGGTCAGGGGCGCGGTCGAGGGCATAATCCATCCGCTTGCGATAAGGAAGATAGACGAAACGCTCGAAAAGACAAAAAACTCCCGGACCGCCGTGGCGTTCATCGAGATACCGCTTCTGTATGAGAAGGGCTACGAACGGTTGTTCGACAAAGTGATAGCCGTGTACGTGGATGAAAGTACCGCACTGGCGCGCCTTATGGCGCAGGGCATATCCCCGGACAGCGCCAGGCAGAGGCTTTCCGTGCAGATGCCCCTGCTTGAGAAGGTCGCAAGGGCCGATTACGTTATAAACAACCAGGGCGGGATGGAAGAGACGGTATGGCAGGCCAGGCGCATATTCGATGAGCTTGTGCAAATGGCCGCCCTTACGGAAACAAAGTCAAAAGCAGGCGCGTAAATAAAATAAAAGTTAAGTTGAATTAAATTTAAAAATTAAAAAGTGGGAATAAAAATAATAAGGGGACTTGAGGGGATAAGGAAGACCTGGCCCAACCTGGTCCTCACCATAGGGAATTTTGATGGTGTCCATATCGGGCACCAGAGGATAATGGAGAGGGTCGTAGAGTCCGCCGGGGCCATAGGCGGCAGCTCCATGGCCATGAGCTTTGACCCCCACCCCGTAAAGGTCCTCTCTCCGGAAAGGGCCCCAAGCCTGATGACCCCGCCCGAGGAGAAGGCCCGGGTCATGGGGCTTTTGGGCATAGAGCGGCTGCTACTTGTGAATTTCAACCGGGAGTTCGCGGGTCTCGATCCTGACGAATTCATAAGGCGCATACTGGTTGAAAAGCTCCGTCCCGTCCGGATAGTGGTGGGGCACAATTATGCTTTCGGGCGGGCAAAGAAGGGCACCACGGAGCTGCTCAGGAAAAGGGGAAAGAAATACGGTTTTAAGCTCACCGTGGTCAGGAACGTCAGGATGAAGGGGCAGGTCGTAAGCAGCAGCCGCATAAGGGGCCTTCTTGAGAGGGGCAGAGTGGATGAGGCTGCCCCGCTTCTGGGCAGGCAATACATGATAGAGGGGGTCGTGGAGAAGGGCGCGGGCAGGGGCTCAAGACTCCTCGGCTATCCCACGGCCAACATATTTTCCCCGCATGAGCTCATCCCCAGAGAGGGGGTATACGCCGTAAAAGTGAGGCTCAGGGGGGGGATATACGACGGGGTCATGAACATAGGCACAAACCCCACCTTCAATGGCGGAAGACTTTCCCCTGAGATATTCATAATGGATTTCAAGGGGGACATCCTGGGCGAAAACCTTGCGGTATATTTTGTGAAAAGGATCAGGGACGAAAAGAAATTCCCCTCCGCTGACGCCCTGAAGGCCGCCATCGGCAAGGACGTCCTTGAGGCCAGGCTCATCCTTGGCCCGGCAAGGGGGAAAAACATAAAACTGGTCTGATCGGGCGGCCAGCCTGAGGTCAAAAAAGGCCCCCCCCGTTCGCACCCTTTCAGACAGGGTCTATGTCCACCGTGACCTTTCCGGCCTTGATGGCCCCAAGCAGCGCCGCCACCGCTTTTTTAAGCATTTGGGCCGAGGGGGCCTTTACCAGGAAGGAATAGAATTTTTCCCCGCCCCGCTCGCCTGATTTCTGCACGGGCCCCAGGATCTCCACCTTCCCGGCCGCTGCCTGCTCCTCCGGTACGCATACCTCCGGTATCCGGAAGCCGGAAGGCAGGGGGGCGTCCCCTTTGCCCCCCTTTTTTATGGCGATGTGGGCCATCCTCGAGAAAGGCGGGTATCCGAGCGTCTTTCTTTCCTCAAGCTCCGTTTCCATGAAATGCTCGTAATCGAGGTCCTTCATGTCCCGGAACAGCTCCGGCATCCTCGTCTGGATGTAAAGGGCCCCTCCGGGTGATATCCTTCCGGCCAGGCGGTTTATTTCCGCAAACAGCCTTTCCCTGGCCCTGAAGCCAGGCTGGAAAAACGCCGATTCCGGGTGTATGAGGGCCGCCGCGCCCGCCCCGGATGCCCGGGCGTTTTTTGAGACCCTTTTCCTGGTGCCAAGAAAGATGGCCGCCCCGCCGGACATGCCCCCGGAGGCCCCCTGGGCCTCTGCGTTGTTCTCTATCTCCAGGGCGGCCATCGGGAAAAGTTCTTTTGCCTCGTCGGCAAGCCTCTCTATGCCCGCGCCCAGCGGCTTTAATGAGTGGCCGCCGCACCTGCCGCATGTCTCCGGCGCTGACCTTTGGGAGAAGCCGCAAATGTGGCAGTTAAGCGCGCCTTTGCCTTCCCTGTGAAAGACCAGGGCCGTGCCGCAGGAAGGGCACCGCTCAAAATGGCCGCACTCCTCGCAGTAAGGAACGGAGTGCCCTTGCCTGCTTGCTAGGAGCAGGGCGCTTTTGCCGCCCTGGAGCGCGCGGGAAAGCGCGGCTTCCACCGATCTGTCCAGCAGCCGGGCCACTTTTTTGCCAGCCGGCAGATTTTTGCCTGCCTGCCCAGGGGCGGGACCGGCGGAGATGTTTTTTTCTTTGACCACCCTGACGCTGGGCCCCTCTTTTTTCAGACGGATATAGGCGTATTTGCCCTTGAGGGTGTTCATGTAGGATTCCGCAGACGGGCACTCGGAGGACAGGAGCACCCGGGTCTTCTCCAGCCATGCCCTCATCACCGCCACTTCCCGGCCTCCGTATCTGACATCTTCCTGGTTTTTGTAATTTTCGTTCTCCTCGCCGGTCACCACCATGAGCGAGACCTTTTTAAGCGGTGCAAAAAGCGCCACCCTGGTGCCAAGAACCACGTCCGCCTTCCCTTCAAGGATCCGGGCGTAGGCCAGCCTGCGCCTGGCCGGGGTGAGCCCTCCGTGCAAAACGCAGAGCCTTTCACCGAAAACGGGCCCGAAGGCCGCCTCGTATTCGCTCAGGCGGGACCGCTCCGGACAGGTGACTATCACCCCGCGTTCGCCCCTGGCGGCGGCAAGGGCGAACTCCATCTCCATTTCGGCCCCGGCATGGAGGAGAAACGCCCCGTAGCCGTCCGGTTGCTGAAGCCTTTCAAGCCCTTCAGAGAGATACTTTTCCGCAAGATATGGGGCGCAGGCCGCCGGGAGACTTTTTTGCGGCGTTTTTTTTTGCCCCTCGTCCGGCAGTTCCTCCTGCGGCTTTGTCTTTTTTGGGTCTTTTTCCTTTTTCCGTCCCGACGGGTCTTTCCCGAAGACCTCGCCGCCCCACATCACCTTGAGCACGGAGCCTTCGGGCACCATGTAATACCCGGCCATCCATTTAAGAAGCCCAAGGAGCGCCGGGCTGACCGGGGGGCAGCCGGAGACAACGGACCTGACCGGCTTTATGCTGCCAGCCGGAAAACTGCCCGAGGAAAAAATGTCCGCGGCGTTTCTTGAGGAGAGCACTATGGCGCGCCTTGCCGTCTTTTTAAGCTCCGCCTCAACGACCGTCCCTGGCCGCAGGGGCCCCAAAGTCTCGGGGGCGCTGTAGGTAAGGGGCTTTAATTTCATGGGGAATACAAGGTCAAAAAAGAAAGAGGCCATTTCGGATTTTAGCACATCAGAAAAAGCCGCTCGCATACCCCCGTCCGTCTTATGCCTTGTACACGAGTGTTTTTGTTTTTCAACTGATGCGCTGCCATACTTTTGGATATTGGAAACTCCCTTGCCGTTCCGTGTATAATATAAACTTTAAAAAAACTTCAGGTGGTTTAAAAATATGGCGGGTCACAAGGTTTACCTCATTGATGTAACCAACAGGGACGGGGTCCAGACATCCAGGATCCTGCTGCCGAAACTGTCCAAGACGATGCTCAATCTCTATCTGGACGAGATGGGCCTTTTCCAGAGCGAGGTGGGCTTTCCCACGCTGAAGCACGAGGTGGGTTACATAAACGCCAACCTTGAGCTTGCGAAACAGGGCGTCATAAAGAGGCTGCATCTTGAAGGGTGGTGCCGGGCGATAGTGGAGGACGTGGAGCTTTCGTTCAAGAACTGCCCGGATATGAAGCACATAAACGTGTCCATGTCCACCTCGGACATCATGATACAGGGCAAGTTCCAGGGCAAAAAGGGGTGGGACGAGATACTGGGCTCCCTCCAGAAGTCGGTCAGGGCGGCAAAGGCCCTGGGCGCCGAAACGGTCGGTATAAACGCCGAGGACGGTTCCCGGACGGACATCAAGAAGCTTGTGGAGTTCGTGCACGCGGGGAAAGAGGCCGGAGCGGACAGGTTCCGCTACTGTGACACCCTCGGGCTCGACGACCCGATCACCAGCTATGACAGGATAAAGGCCATTGCCCTGGCGGGCAAGATGGACATAGAGATGCACTGCCACAACGACCTTGGCATGGCCGAGGCCGTCTCCGTTGCCGGGGCGCAGGGCGCCGTGGACGGAGGGGTTGATGCCTATATAAACACCACTGTGAACGGTTATGGCGAGCGCTGCGGCAACTGCGACCTGGTGTCCACCGTGCTTGCCCTCACTTACTCCCAGGCGCTCAAGGAGCGCGCACATCTTGACGAGCACATAAACCTCAAGACGGCCTGGAAGATAGCCAGGTACGCCTCCTATGCCTTCGGACTGCCCATACCCATAAACCAGCCCGGCGTAGGCGCAAACGCCTTCGCGCACGAATCGGGCATACACGCGGACGGCGCCCTGAAGGACAGGAGGAACTACGAGCTCTACGACCCGGAGGACGTTGGGCGCGGCGAGCCGATGATCACCGAGACCGGCCGTGTCATCACAACCGGGGCCTACGGCGGGATCAAGGGCTTCAGGCACGTGTATGACAAGCTTGGGATCAGCTTCAAAAGCGACGCCGAGGCCAGGCAGGTCCTCGAGCTTGTGCAGTATGCGAACCTGCATACGCAAAAGCCCCTGACCGATGACGAGCTCCGCCTTCTGGCGACCCATCCTGACATCGTCAGGAAGATCCTCACGGTCGTTTTCTAAGAAAAATAAAAAAAGAAAAACCGGAGAAAGGGAAAAAATAAAGTCCCCATTATGCACAAGGTAACGTTTATCCCAGGAGATGGAGTAGGGCCGGAGCTGTCCGAGGCCACGCGCATGGTGCTTGAGGCCACCGGAGTGGGTTTCGAGTGGGATTCCCAGGACGCAGGCGAGGACGTCTATGAGAAGGAGGGCAATCCCCTTCCGCAAAGGGTCATAGATTCCATAAAGAGAAACAAAGTGGCCATAAAGGGCCCGGTCACGACGCCCGTGGGCAAAGGTTTCAGGAGCATAAACGTGCAGCTTCGCCAGGCGATGGACCTCTACGCCTGCCTGAGGCCCTGCAAGACCTTCAAGGGCTCCAAATCCATATACGGCAACATAGACCTGGTGATAGTCCGTGAAAACACCGAGGACCTGTACGCGGGCATAGAGTTCCAGAAATCCACGCCGGAGGCCCTCCGCGTGATAGACACGGTACGCGAGCTCTCCGGGAAAAACATCAGGGAAGACTCCGGGATAAGCATAAAGCCCATATCGGTTTTCGGCTCGGAGCGCATAGTCCGCTTTGCCTTCGAGTACGCCCGCAAGAACGGCAGGAAAAAGGTCACCGCAGTCCATAAGGCCAACATAATGAAGTTTTCGGACGGGCTTTTCCTTGAGGTGGCCAGGCAGGTCGCGGCTGGCTATCCGGACATCGCGTTTGAAGACCGGATAATAGACAACATGTGCATGCAGCTTGTGCAGAAGCCGGAGCTCTATGACGTCCTGGTGCTGCCCAACCTCTACGGCGATATAATTTCCGACCTCGGGGCCGGGCTCATAGGCGGGCTCGGGCTTGCCCCCGGCGCAAACATCGGGGAAGGATACGCGGTCTTCGAGCCGACCCACGGAAGCGCCCCCAAATACAAGGGGTTGAACAAGATGAATCCCTTTGCTATGATGCTATCAGGTGTCATGATGCTAAACTATCTTGGGGAACAGGACGCGGCCGAAAGGCTCGGCAAGGCGGTAGCCGGGGTCATAGAGGAGGGCAGGCACGTCACATACGACATGAAGCCATCCCCCGACGACCCTTCCGCCGCATCGACCACGGACGTCGCCAGGGCCGTGATAGACAAGATGAAGGCGAACTGACCTTTCCCCATTTTTAATGGAGCCGCCCAGTATACTCGAAGCAATTCTCATAATCTTTTCGATTTTCGCGCTGGCCGCGCTCTCCAGCGTGGAGGCCTCGTTCATCTCGGCAAACAGGTACAAGATAAGAAGCCTGGTCGAGAAGAACGACAAGCGGGCCATTATCCTTAAAAAGATACTCGACCAGCCGGACCGGCTTTTTAGCGCGGTCATCGTCTCCGCAAACATGCTTACCATCTTCGCAACCGCCCTGGGCACGCTGGTGTCCGTCAAGCTGCTTGGCAGCGGGGGCGTGATAATCTCCACCATCGTCATGACGTTCCTCACCGTCGTGTTCGGGGAGCTGACGCCAAAGACGATGGCGCTGGCCCATGCGGACGAGTTCGCGCTCACGCTCTCCAGGCCGGTGCAGCTGTACATGAAGCTCATAAGCCCGCTTGTGTGGTTCTTCACGCGGTTCCTGAAGATGATCGGGATAAAGCAGGAGCCCCTGCCATCGTACCTCACCGTGGATGAGATAAAGGCAGCCATAACGGTGGGCGAAGAGGCTGGCACGCTGGAAGAGGAGGAGAAGGAGCTGCTGCACAGGGTCTTTGAGTTCGGGGACATGATGGTGTCCGAGGTCATGGTGCCAAGGACCGAGATCGTGTCCATCCCGAGCACCGCATCCATTTCGGAGGCCATGGCCCTGGTGAAGGAAGAGGGCTATTCCCGGTATCCCGTTATCGGGGAGAGCATCGATGACATCTCCGGCATACTGTACATAAAGGACATCCTTATAAAAATGGCCGAAGGCACCGTGAACGAGAACACCCCTGTCACGGAGATAATGAGGGAACCCTACTTTGTCCCGGAAAACAAGATGCTCTCCGAGCTGCTGGACGAGATGCAGAAAAAGAAGTTCCAGATAGCCATAGTGATAGACGAATACGGGGGCACGGACGGGCTCATCACGTTTGAGGACATAATGGAGGAGATAGTGGGCGGCCTCCAGGACGAGTTCGAGGAGATAGAGGCCGAACGCGAGATCGAGATAGTGGACGAGAGGACCTTCATAGTGTCGGGCCAGACCGGAATGGACGAGGTGAACGAGCTTGTGGGGGCGGACATGAAATCGGCGGAGTTCCACACCATAGGCGGGTTCGTGTTCGGGCTGTTCGGCAGGCTCCCCAAGGTGGGGGAGCAGATAAGATACCAGAACCTGCGCTTCCTCATCCTTGAGATGGAGGAGAGGAAGCTCTCAAGGGTCAAGATAACGAAGCTTTAAATTTAGGACCTGTCCCAACCCCCCTTTTTTTTGGCTGCAAGAGGTTGAAAAAAACACCTCCCTGGACTTTTTTCTTTTTGTTCCGCCGGAAACGGCCGGAAATTTTTTGAAGGGAAAAGTAAATGGAAAAAAGGGGAAAAGAAGTGCACGTTGTGACCGGGGCGTTCGGGTTCTCCGGCAAGTATATCGCCAGGCGGCTCCTTGAGGCCGGCCATACGGTGCGCACCCTGACCAATTCCCCTGACCGGCAAAACCCTTTCCAGGGCAGGATAAAAACATTCCCGTATGACTTTGTGCATCCTGGGAAGCTGGTCGAAGCCCTGTCAGGGGCCTCCGTGCTTTATAACAATTACTGGGTCAGGTTCAATTACCGGAAAAAGAGCTCCGTCTCCTTTTCGTACGCGGAGGCGGTAAAAAATACCGGAATACTCTTTGACTGCGCCAGGAGGGCAGGCATAAAGAGGGTGGTCCACATAAGCATAACCAACCCCTCTGAGGACTCCCCATTTGAGTATTTCAGGGGGAAAGCCCTGCTTGAGCGGCTGCTGGCCGGCAGCGGGCTGGGCCATGCCATTCTGAGGCCGTCCGTGCTCTTTGGCAGGGAGGACATCCTCATAAACAACATGGCATGGTTTTTGAGGAATTTCCCCGTTTTCGCAGTTTTCGGCAAGGGCGACTACTGCGTCCGGCCGGTTTACGTTGACGACCTCGCCAGGCTTGCCGTGGAGCAGGGCGGTATGCATGAAAACAAAAACATCATAATAGATGCGGTAGGCCCGGAGGTTTATACCTACCGGGAACTGGTCGATATGATCGGAAAGGCCCTGGGGAAGCCGCGGCCCGTGATATCCGTTCCTCCGCTTGCGGGCTACATCCTTGGTTGGCTCATAGGGAAATTGCACAAGGACGTCACCATCACATGGGATGAGATAAAGGGGCTAATGGCAGGCCTGCTCTGCACGGATTCCCAGGCCTCGGGGGCCACCAGGCTTTCCGACTGGGTCAGGGCCAACAGGGACACCATAGGCACTCGCTACAGCAGCGAGCTGGTCAGGAGGCTTAACAGGACGGACCCCTATGAGAGGCTGTAGCGCCCTAAAAAAACAAAAAATTTTGGTCAAGGAAAGTTTCATTTTTGTGCGGTCTTCCTTCATGGGTCCGCGGTGGCAATATGAAATCCGCCGGATAGTGTATAATCGCTTTGGATTTTTGTTTTTTGGACCTCTTTGTCTTTAATTTTTTCGGCTCTTCAGGTTCCGTGTGAGGGGGCGGCATTCGCTTCGTTGGGCCGCCGTCTTCCGTAATGAGGCGAACTGTGGTCCCGGCGCGGCTTACATGAATACGGCAAACGGCTGTCGCCGCGCAATATCGAAGGGGTTCGCGGCGGCCACTGCGCACACACCACCCGCCTCCCAGCCTCGTATCGGGGGGGCACCCCCCACACATTAAGAGGGTGGGATGGTGAGTTAAAATAAAATGGCCGTGTCCGCCCACAGGATTCCCGGAAGACCATTTTTTCTTTAAAAAAGGAGACAAAAAAATTTAAAATGGG
>JAJYJB010000049.1 GCA_021789735.1 Nitrospirota bacterium | reverse complement strand
GGAGACTATGGGCAGGCCCTTTTCGACCCTTCTGTGCTTCCTCTGCTTTCTTGCCAGGGAAAGCGCCTTCAGCTGGCGCTCCAGAAAGTGGATGCGGTCCCTTACGCGGCGGCGGTCTATCTCCAGCTTGCTTTCTCCGGGCCCCCTTCCGCCTATGCCGCCCATGAGGCGAGACATCGCGGTGCCCTTGCCGGTGAGCCTTGGAAGCAGGTATTTAAGCTGGGCCAGCTCCACCTGGACTTTGCCCTCGCGCGTCCCGGCCCTCTTGGCGAAGATGTCCAGGATAAGCTGGGAACGGTCTATCACCTTGAGCTCCGTAAGCTCGGTGATGGATTTTATCTGTGAAGGACCCAGGTCCTGGTCGAACACAAGGAGGGTAGCACCCTTGTCCAGGGCGTCTATAACAAGTTCTTTTATCTTACCCTCACCCATAAGGTATTTTGGGTTTATCTCCCTGAGCCGCTGTATTACCGTCCCAAGCACCAGGACACCGGAGGAGTCAGCAAGCTCCTTAAGCTCCTCCATGGATTCCTCAAGCTCGTATCTCGGCCTTGTTGAGACGCTTATCAGGATGGCCCTCTCTCTTTTGTCCGACCGGTCAAATTCGAAGAGCCTCTGCCTATCCATCTCGCTTTCCAGGGCGGAGACGAACTCCCCGAAATCAAAAGCCCCTTGTCCCCCGGCGAGATGCCCCGTGTCAGGTAAATCCATTATCTCGACCTTTTTTTGGCCTTCCCCTTTGGGCAGCAGATGGGCCATCTGCACCGCTCCCGGCTGGCCGTCGGACCGCACCGCTATGGCCGCGATCATGTCCAGCCTGAGGAGGGCAAGGTCCGTAAGGTCATCGCGCGTAAGGTTTTTGTCTTTCAGGTGCGTGTGGACCAGACGCAGGCCCCGCAGGGCCTTTCTGCCCAGCGGATGGTCTTCAAGCGATGGTATGAATATGCTGCCCGAGTCCCCAACCATCACCTGCAATACGGTCCCGCGCCTGTTTATAAGGATGCCTATCTGCCTGCCCAGGCTGAAGGAAAGCGCCGCAAGCTGCCTTGCAAGCTCCAGAGTCACTATCACGGAAGGGGGAACTTTCCTGCGGAAAAGCCTTTCAAGCAGGTGGAGCTCGCTCCCCTTGAGGCCCGATGTATTGCCGGATATGGGGGGTATTTTAAAGGCTCTCTTTCATACGGTTTTTATCTCCTTTCATTTTATCACAACAGGACCTATCTCAAAATCTTCTGTCCTTCTCCATCTGGAAGCAAAGGGATGCTGTGCCGTAAGCCGCCCCGGGGCATCAAATTGCGGCGGGGTCGATTGGCTCGCACGAAATTGATAAACTGAAATAAAATAAAGCTCCTTAATATCTTTTGAAAGGAGAAAATGTCATTTCCATGAGAAATTTTCTTTTTTTTACTTTTTCATTTTTTTGTTTTTTTATGCTGTTGCTTTTCGCAGGCGGCATAAAGGCTTCCGCGGCCGCAAACCCATGCTCAGCCTCAAACCCGGCCGCCTTATTTTCTCTTCTTGACCGTCCAACCTTTTCAGACAGCTCATGCGCCGCCCCGCTTGGGCATGCCATTTTAGAGTTAGGCTTCATGCACGCAAATGTCCGGGGCGCGGGAGGCGGCACGGCGGACAACTATCCGGAGGCCGAGCTGAGGTTCGGACTCCCCGGCGCAAACGAGTTCAAGGTCCTTGCTTCCGATTACAACAGCCAGAGATCTGGAGTTCCGGAGGAAGCTTCTTCCGGCCTTTCGGCCGCCTCTATCGGTTTCAAACACGAGCTTGGCTATACCAGCAAATGGATTGGCTCTGTAGAGGCCATCATTACCCTGCCATCAGGAAACGACGCCTTCGGCAGCCGCGGTCTGGGGGCCACATTCAACGCGATCGCTGATTACGCTCTCACTGACCAGATCGGGCTATCGTTCCAACTTGGCATAAGCTCCCAGACAGACCCGGTTTCGGAAGGAGGCGGGCGCTTCACGAGTTTCAACCAGTTTCTTACCGCCACGTGGGACCCCATAGAGCGGCTGCAGTTCTATGGCGAGTTCTACGGCCAGACAAAAGCGGCCAGTGATGAAGGGGCAGGGTATAATTTTGACGGCGGCGTTCAATATCTCATTTACCATTGGTGGGAGGTGGATGCAGAGGAAGGCGTACGGCTTACCGGAAACCTGGGCGGCTTCACCCATTATTATGGCGCGGGCATGGGCTTTTTGTTTTAGAAAAAATTAATTTTTTAGCGGGCATCGTTGCCGTGTTCCCTACAAAAAGATCCCGAAAGACCAGACCCCCCATGCGCAGGCATCAATGGATGCCACGGATGTTAAAATAAAAACCGGCATGGAAAATAATGGGAAAAAATACCGCAAAAAAACCGGCCGTACCACTCCGGAAGCCATAATGCCATAAAAAACGTTTAAACTAGAAAAATTGAGAAAGATCAGGCTTACAATCGAATATGACGGGACCCGCTATGCAGGGTGGCAAAGCCAGAAAAAAATGCCCGCAGCCGGGCATTTTTCCGGCGTGCGGACCATACAAGAAGAGATCGAAGGAAAGCTGAAACGTCTGCTTGGACAGGAGGTTTCCGTTGTCTGTGCAGGCAGGACTGACGCGGGCGTCCACGCCCTGGGGCAGGTTGCGGCCTTCCAGGCGGGCGTCAGTTTCCGTATGCAGCCGGATGCCATAAAAAAGGCCCTGAACGCGACCCTCCCGGAAGACATACGGATATTGGAGGCGGACGACTGCCCCGCTGACTTCCACCCTAGGCATGACGCAGTGAAAAAAACCTATTTCTACATCATGGCCATGACGCCTTATCCGCCGGTTTTCATTAGACGCTATGCATGGGGCATCCCCTGGAGACTTGACATTGAAGCCATGAGGCAGGCCTCCGCCTTTATCCTGGGGAAAAGGGATTTTTCGGCCTTCAGGGCATCCGGGTGCGGCTCAAAAACGCCGGTAAAGGAGATCTTTTCCATCGAGATAACCAGGATGGAAGAGGTATGTTTTTTAACGGCGGGCCTGAAAGGTGAGTTCGTCAGGATAAGCATCACCGCCGACGCCTTCCTAAGGCACATGTGCAGGAACATCGTGGGCACGCTGTTTCTGGCCGGAAGGGGCCGGCTAGAGCCCCACAGCATTAAGAAGATAATCGAGTCCGGAGACAGGAGGCTTGCGGGCCCAACCGCGCCCGCCAAAGGCCTGTTTCTGGAGAAGGTATATTACTAAAGTCCAGTCTCCCGTTCCATGGCTTCCATGACCTCGCGCCTCTCCTGGTCCTCCTTGCAGTATATGGCGAAGGGCATCACCTTCAGGCGCTCGATGTCTATCTCCTCGCCGCAGTCCTCGCAGATGCCGTATGTGCCTTCTGATAGCTTCCTTAACGCCTCGTCGATCTTGGTCAGGTTCTCACGATGGGTGCTCAACTGCTTGAAGCTTATGTCCTCTGAAAGGTCCACGACAGACCAGTCCCCGTCATCCAGGGCCGTCTCGACGATCTGCCTGTTTTCTCCGCTGATGATCCTGCTTATCTCCTTCTTGGCCTCGCCAAGGATCGCGTCCCGCTGAGCAAGAAGTTCCCTCCTTAACTGAAACGTCCTGTCGGAGTGGACCCCCTCCGCCTCCTTTTTATGAACGGGTTCGCTTTTCGCCCGTGTCTTTTCATTTTTTGCAGCAAGCTTTTCCTTCCCTGCGGACTTCACGCCTGCGGAGTGGGACGGCTTGCCTTTTTCCGCGGCCTTCGCCGCCGGAGCGGACTTCACTTTTGGCTTTTCGTCTTTCTTAGAGGGCATAATTTATTTTTTCTCCTGCTGCGCGGTGTCGTTCTCCTTATATATCTCTTGTACGCTCTTTATCTTGATGCCGGCCTGCTGCAGCGCCTTCTGTATGTCAACGGCCTTTGCGTCTTCAACTTTCAACATGAAGTTGGATTTCATTACCCGTTAAACCTCCATTATCTCTTTTTCCTTAACGTGCAAAAGATCATCGACCTTCTTTATGTATGCGTCGGTCGCCTTCTGTATCTCATCGATGGTCTTTTTCACCTCATCCTCGCTTATATGCTGGTCCTTCTCCAGCTTCTTGACATGCTCGTTCATGTCCCTCCGGATGTTCCTCATCGCGACCTTCGTCTCCTCTGCCCTCTTCTTCACAACCTTAACCAGGTCTTTCCTGCGCTCCTCCGTAAGAGGTGGCACCGGAAGCCTTATCGACTTGCCGTCGTTTGCGGGCGTAAGACCAAGGTCCGATTTCAGAATCGCGCGTTCTATCTCCGGCACCAGCTTCTGCTCCCAGGGCTGGATGAGGATGAGGCGGCTGTCCGGCACGGAAAGGGCCGCGACCTGCTGCAGGGGGGTCGGGACATTGTAATAATCGACGGTTATGCCCTCAAGGAGGGCAAGCGACGCCCTGCCGGTCCTCACAGAGCCGAACTCCTTCCTGAGGGCCTCTACCGCGCCGTCCATCTTGTGCTGGAGCTTGTCTTTCAGTGCCTTGTCCATATCGTTCATTCAGAAGGCCTTCGTTTTACCTCGCCTTTTCCCCGTATCACTCTATTATAGTGCCTATTTTTTTGCCCGCAATAAGCCCGGTTATATTGCCCTTCCCCTTGAGATTAAATACCACAATGGGCATATGGTTGTCCATACATAAAGTGATGGCGGTGGAGTCCATTACCTTGAGCCCCTTCTTTATGACCTCAAGATAGCTGATCCTGTCGTACTTCCTGGCCTTGGGGTCTTTCACGGGGTCCGCGGTGTACACTCCGTCCACCTTGGTCGCCTTGAAAATAACGTCCGCGCCTATCTCCATGGCCCGGAGGGCGGCCGCCGTGTCTGTGGTGAAATATGGGTTGCCCGTCCCCGCCGCGAATATCACTACCCTTCCTTTTTCGAGGTGTCTTACTGCCCGCCTTCTTATATACGGTTCGGCAAGCTCGCGCATCTCTATCGCGGTCTGCACCCTTGTGGGTATGCCTTGCTTCTCAAGCGCGTTCTGGACGGCAAGGGAATTTATCACTGTGGCCAGCATCCCCATGTAATCCGCCGAAGAGCGCTCCATGCCCTGGGCCGAGGCCTCCACACCCCTGAAAATGTTTCCGCCCCCTATGACAAGGGCTATCTGGGCACCCGCCTTTATCGCCTGGCCGAGCTCCCTGGCTATGAAGTCCACCGTCGCCGGGTCTATGCCGTAGGTGCGGGAGCCCATCAGCGCCTCGCCTGAGAGCTTTATAAGCAGCCGTTTGAAAAGCAGAGGTTTTTGTTTTTTATTTTGCTGTTTCGCCAAGCTGGTACCTTGTAAAGCGCCTTACCAGGATATTTTCGCCCACCTTCGCCACCTTCTCGGTGATCAGGTCCTTTATCTTCTTCTTACCTTCCGGGTCCTTCACAAATATCTGGTCAAGAAGACAGATCTCCTCGTAGAATTTTTCGAGCTTACCCTGTATTATCTTCTCCACAACGTGCTCGGGCTTCCCCTGGACCTGCGTCTTATAGATCTCCGTCTCGCGGTCTATGATGTCCTGGGGGACTTCCTCCCTCTGCAAGTATTGCGGGCTGGCCGCGGCTATGTGCATCGCTATGTCCTTTACAAGGTCCTTGAAGTCCTCCGTGCGCGCGACGAAATCCGTCTCGCAGTTCACCTCCAGAAGGACGCCTATCTTGTCCATGTGTATATAAGAGCCTACCATGCCCTGCGAGGCCGTGCGCGCCGCTTTTTTCTGCGCCGTGGCTATGCCCTTGCGCCTGAGGGCGTCCACCGCCTTTTCCATGTCCCCGCCGGTCTCCTCAAGGGCCTTCTTGCACTCCATCATCCCGGCGCCCGTTTTTTCCCTAAGGTTCCTGACAAGCTCCGCGGTTATCATTGAGCGCCCCCCTCAACGGCCGGAGACGCGGCTTCCACCGGCGACACGGCTTCCGCCTGGACGGACTCGGTGGCCGCGATCTTCTCCTCTATCCTGGCCTCCTCAGTCTTTTCAGATGTCTTCTTGTTGTATATGTCCCTGCCCGCGATGACCGCCTCGGCCATCTTGGAGGCTATCAGGGTTATGGCCCTTATGGCGTCATCGTTGCCCGGTATAACGTAGTCGATCTCGTCAGGATCGCAGTTTGTGTCCACTATCGCGACGGACGGGATGGACAACTTCTTTACCTCGGCCACCACAATCCTTTCCTTCCTTGGGTCGACAATAAAGATGGCCCCCGGGAGAGAAGGCATGTCCTTTATGCCGCTCAGGTATTTTTCGAGCTTACCCCTCTCTTTCTCAAGACGTGATATCTCCTTCTTGGTAAGCCGGTTGTATGTGCCATCCTCCCGCATCGTCTCTATCTTCCTGAGCCTCTCGATGCTCTTCTTGATGGTCTTGAAGTTGGTGAGCATGCCGCCCAGCCAGCGCTGGTTCACATAGTACGCACCGGCCTTCCTGGCCTCTTCCGCGATCGAGTCCTGCGCCTGCTTCTTGGTCCCCACAAAGAGGATGGGCTGGTTGGTCGCCGACACGTCCCTTATGAAATTGTAGGCTGACTCAAGCCCCTTCAGGGTCTTCTGAAGGTCGATTATGTAGATTCCGTTTCTCTCACCAAAGATGTAACGCTTCATCTTCGGGTTCCACCTCTTGACCTGGTGCCCGAAATGGACGCCGGCCTCAAGGAGCTCTTTCATCGTTGCTACCATTTGTCTTACTCCTCCTTCTCGGTTTTTTTACCTTCCCTCCGCCCTCGTCCCTGCACCCCTCAAAAGGGGACCCGGCAAGAGTACGATTTTGCGGGCGTGTGTAAGTTAGCTTTATACTTTAGCATGCAAACCTCTTTTTTACAAGATTAATAAAGGATTTTTTGGTAGAATTCAGCATGATAGGGCTCATCTCAGCGGTCGGCTTTGAGGCCGGCCTGATAATCAAAAACCTTATCGACCGCGCGGGGAATAGGAAAGCAAAAACCCCCGCCCGTTTGGCTGGTTCCTCTTTGCTCGAAGGCAGCATATGGGGCAAAAAAGCGGCTTTCATATGCTCCGGCATAGGCGCGGCAAACGCCGCCCGCGCCGTGGCCATCCTGGCGGAAAGAAAAAAGCCCGAGGCCCTGATCCTCTTTGGAATAGGGGGCGCATATCCTTCCAGCGGCCTGCAAAAAGGCGCACTGGCCGCGGCGGAACTGGAGATATACGCCGATTGCGGCCTGAGGACCGGGACGAAAGCATACATTGACAAACGCGCGGCCGGGCCTGGCAAGCAGGAAGCGCCGAAACAGGGTTTTGAAGCGCTGGGCTTTCCGCTTCTCGAAATCGTAAAGGGCAAAAAAAAGTTTTTTGACAGTTTCCCGCTGGACGGTCGCCTTCTGGCCAAGGCAAAAAAGGCAACGGACCAAAAAAACATGCCTGGACTGGCAACCGGAACGTTCCTCACCGTGTGCGCCACTGGGAGATCGGTCCGGAAGGCCGGGAGGCTTGGCGAAAGGTACGGCGCCATCGTTGAGAACATGGAAGGGGCGGCTGCCGCGCAGACCGCCCTTTTCTTCGGCATCCCGCTTCTGGAGATAAGGGGCATAAGCAATATCACCGGAGAGCACCCCTCCAGATGGCTAAAGGAAGAGGCCTCGGAGGTCTGCCAGGAAGCGGTGCTAAATATCCTGAAAGTCCTTTAATATCTCCAGGAACCGCTGAGTGTTCTCGCGGATGTCCCCGGTGCATATCGCGCCTGAGACGGCCACCGCGCCCGCCCCGGCTCCAATGACCTCCTTTACGCTCCGCAGAGTGATGCCGCCTATGGCCACAACGGGGATGTCGACGGCCTTGCAGACCCGGGCAAGCGCGGATATGCCTTTTTCCGGGCCGGCGTCTTTTGTGCCAGTGGGAAAGACGGGGCCAAAACCTATGTAATCCGCCCCGCCCCGCCATGCCTCCTCGGCCTGCGCCATATCGTGAGTCGATATTCCGATCAGCCTGCCGCCCATGATAAGCCTTGCCTCCCTAAGCGGTATATCGTCCTGCCCCAGGTGCACGCCGTCCGCGCCCGAAGCGAGGGCGACATCCGGGTAATCGTTTATTGTCAGGACCGCGCCGTGCTCCCGCGCAAGTCCGCTTAGATAAAGGGCCGCCTCCCAGACCTCTTTCATGGGGGCGTCCTTCATCCTGAGCTGCACCCATTTCATGCCAGCCTCGATGGCGGCCCTGGCCTGGCTGGCCGCATCATGACCGCAGCGGGAGCGCTCGCCTGTAAGGAAGCATATGCCCCCCAGATACAAACGCCCGCGGCCTGCCCCCTGGGCCGATTTTTTGTCTTTCCCTTTATTGGTCTGCGCAGAAATGGCGTGGCCTTTTTTTAAAAAAATTAAAAACGGCTTTAAACGGGCGGGTTATTGAGCCGGTCAATGAACCCGGTGTCTATCTTGCCTTCAATGAAGTCCTTGTTCTCAAGGACCCTCTGGTGGAACGGGATCGTGGTCTTTATCCCTTCGATAACGAACTCGTTAAGCGCGCGCTTCATGCGGGCGATGGCTTCCTGTCTGTTGTTGCCGTAAGCTATGAGTTTGGCTATCAGGGAATCGTAGTGGGAAGGCACGGTCCATCCGCAGTACGCCGCCGTGTCAACCCTTATGCCCGGCCCCCCCGGCTGGTGGATGAAATCTATTTTCCCGGGGCAGGGGATGAAGCGGTCGGGGTCTTCCGCATTTATCCTGCACTCAATGGCGGCCCCCCTGGGCTTGAACACCTTTTTTGCCGTAATTGGCTGGCCGGACGCAAGGAGTATCTGCTGCTTTACGAGGTCCATCCCCATGACCATCTCCGTCACCGGATGCTCCACCTGCACCCTGGTATTGAATTCCATGAAATAGACTTCTTCCTCCGGAGTGACTATGAACTCCACGGTCCCTATGTTCCTGTATTTGACCGCACGGGCCGCCCTGATGGCAAGCTCCCCAAGGCGCTTGCGCAGCTTTTCCGTCACGAAAGAAGACGGGGATTCCTCGATAAGTTTCTGGTGCCTGCGCTGGATGGAGCACTCGCGCTCGCCAAGATGTATTATCCTGCCCTTGTTGTCGGCAAGCACCTGGACCTCTATATGCCTTACGTTTCGCAGATATTTCTCGATATAGAGTTCGGCTGAGCCGAAGGCGGCAAGCGCCTCTCTCTGCGCCATGAAAAATGCGTCTTCAACCTCTTCCTCGTTGTTGGTTATCTTCATACCCCTGCCGCCTCCGCCCATGGAGGCTTTGATAATGGCGGGGAAACCTATCTTTTTGGCCGTCTTTACCGCGGAGGCCACATCCTTAAGCGGGCCGTCGCTGCCCGGGACCACCGGCACTCCTCTTCTTTTCATTACCTGCTTGGCCTTGGACTTGTCGCCGCCAAGCCTGATGTTCTCCGGGGTAGGGCCTATGAAAGCAATGCCGGAGGCCGCACAGGCCTCGGCAAACTGGGGGTTTTCGGAGAGGAACCCGTAGCCAGGGTGTATGGCCTCCGAATCCGTTATCTCCGCGGTGGTCAGTATGGCGGGGACGTTCAGGTAGCTCTGCTCGGCCGAAGCGGGCCCTATGCAGATGGCCTCGTCTGCAAGCCTCACGTGCAT
Organism: Nitrospirota bacterium; assembly: GCA_021789735.1. The sequence continues at coordinate 9,857 of JAJYJB010000049.1, read as the reverse complement.
ACTTGCCTTGTCCGCCTCTGAATAGACGGCCACGGTGCGAATGCCAAGCTCACGGCACGCCCTTATCACCCGGACGGCTATTTCCCCGCGGTTTGCGATAAGTATCTTTTTGAACATTTTTATTTGTTTGTCTTTCTCTTATGAGGGCTCTATGAGGAAGAGGGGCTCCCCGTATTCGACAGGCTGGCCATTTTCCGCAAGCACCTTTACGACAACCCCGTTCACTTCGGACTCGATCTCGTTCATAAGCTTCATCGCTTCCACAATGCAGAGCACCTGCCCCTTCTTGACGATGGTGCCCACCTCAGCGAAAGCCGGGGCCTCCGGCGAAGAAGCCCTGTAAAAAGTGCCCACGAGGGGCGCGGTTACCGTCACCAGCCGTTCCGCTTCCGCCTCTTCAGCGTGCTTTATCATGGGCGGGGCCGCAAGCGGCAGCGGAGGTGGCACTTCCATTGCTGCATAGACCCTGCCGCGTGATATTTTTATCTTGGAGCCTTCCTTCTCCAGCTCAAGTTCCGTTATGTCGGTTTCCTTGAGGAGCTCAAGGAGGGCCTTTATGTCCTCTATCTCCATATTACTTTACCCTTTCGACGTACTCGCCGGTCCTCGTGTCTACCCGGATCATGTCCCCCACGTTTATATGGAATGGCACTTTTATGGTCGCCCCGGTCTCAAGCTTTGCGGGCTTATAGCCGCCCGCAGCGGTGTCTCCCTTGAAGCCCGGCTCGGTCTCGGCGATCTGCAGTTCAACGAACGTGGGCAGCTCCACCCCTATCGGGGTGCCTTTATATGACAGCACAGCGGCAACCGTGTTTTCCTTCAGGAAAAGCCGCGAGTCTCCGAGCTGCGCCTCGGTGAAAGGCACCTGCTCATAGCTCTCGGTATCCATGAAATAGTAGAGCCCGTCCTGGAAATAGAGGTACTGCATCATCTTTTGCTCCAGCTCCGGCCGGTCGAATTTGTCGCCGGAACGGAAGGTGTCCTCCAGGACATTGCCCGTCTTCAGGTTTTTCATCTTGGTGCGTATCACCGCGCCGCCGCGGCCCATCTTTACATGCTGGAAGTCGACTATCTCGCAGGGCTCCCCTTTATAAACTATCTTCATGCCTTTTCTGAAATCGCTGGTGGAAATCAACTCTTATGAAACCTCCCCGGGTCTTTTTGAAAATATTTTAAAAAAACAAAAATAAAACAAAAAAGATCAAGGCCTGTCTTTGGGAAGACTGGTAAGCACCTCAGGGCGGCCGGGCGCCATATAAACCATATCTTCTATCCGCACGCCGCCAAGCCCCGGAACATATATGCCGGGCTCGATCGTGACGACCGCGCCCTGCGGCAGCGGTCCATTTTCCTTGCTGCGAGGCGAAAGACCCGGTTTTTCATGCACCTCCAAGCCCACGCCGTGCCCCGTACCGTGCCCAAAAAGCTCCCCGTAGCCTGCCTGTTTTATAACATATCTGGCCGAATTGTCAATATCTTTCGGCCTCTTGCCCCTGCCCCCCCCGCCGGTTATGAAGGATATCGCGTTAAGCTGCGCCTCGAACACCGTGCGGTATATCCTTCTTTTTTCCGTGAGCCGCCCTCCGCCATTTGAACCGCCAGCAAGCAGGAACGTTCTGGTCATGTCCGAGAAGTATCCATCGGATTCGCCGCCCCAGTCTATGACGACAAGGTCGCCCTTCACCATTTTGCGTCCGGATGGCCTGGCATGGGGGACCGCCGAGTTCTCTCCCGACGCCACTATCACAGGAAAGGGAAGCCTCGAAGACCCCACCTTAAGAAGAGCCTCCTCAAGCCGCGTTGCAAGGGCCTTTTCAGTGACTCCCGGCCTGATATGGCCTTTTATCCTGTCAAACGCCTCCTCCGCCCGCCTCACCGCCTCCTTGATGCACATGACTTCATAGACGTCCTTCGAGACCCTCAGCTCCTCAACCACGTCCGTCATTGGGACCAGGAGCCCGCCGGAAAGGGCTTTTTGCAGGCCTTCATAAAAGGCATAGGAGGCGGTTTTTTCAAACCCAAGCCTTTCGATCCCCAGTTTCCTTGATATGCGCTTTAAAAGCGTCCAGAAGCTGCCCTTTAAGATGACCGTTTCGTATAGGCCCTCCGCCCCACCCAAAGCACCGCTGCCGTACCTTGAGTCGGTAATAAAGACCGCCTTGTCCCGGGAGACAAGGACGTATCCCGCCGAACCTGAAAAACCGGTCATGTAGCGGACATTGGTCATGTTGCTTACAAGGAGGGCGTCAGACCTCCCAAGCGACCTGCGCAGTGCAGAGAGCCTTTTTTGGAGCGACTCGTTTAAGGTAAGGCCCTCCGGTATTTTGATATTTTTTTTAGCCATGCTTAGGGGTACAAAAAGGTGTCTTCCCGTTTCTCCGGGCCTTTCAGTTACCGGAGTGTGGCGCTCCGCCCATTAGAATTTTTTTTGCGGCCCGGAGCGCAAGCATATAACTGCCGGGCCCGAAACCGCTTATCTGCCCGACAGCCACCTCCGCGACAAAGGAACGTCTGCGGAACTCCTCCCGCTTATGGATGTTTGACAGATGGACCTCGATGACCGGTTTGTTCACGGCCGCGATAGCGTCCCTTATGGCGACGCTGGTGTGCGTGTAGGCCGCGGGGTTTATTATAAGGAGGTCATAATCCGCCTTTTGTATGGCGTCTACTATCTCCCCCTCGCTGTTTGTCTGCATGGCGGCTATATCCAGGCCAAGCTGCCCGGCCAGGGCTTTCATGCCAGAGTCTATCTCCGCAAGCGTGCCGGTGCCGTAAACCGCGGTCTCCCGTTTTCCAAGCAGGTTTAAATTGGGCCCGTGTATGACCTGAACCTTTGGCATCTATCCTTTCACCACCTTGTAGCCGGCCTCCTTTATGGCCTTTTCGATGTCCTCAGGCCTCACCTTTCCCTCTTCGTACTTCACGGTGGCCTTACCTATCTCCACCTGCGCGCTTTTAACTCCCTTCAGCCCCTCCACCGCCTTTTTAACCGCCATGACGCAGTGCTGACAGCTCATCCCCTCGATCTTGAAGGCAGCTTCATTCATCTTGACTACTCCCCCCCTGCGCAAAAAGAAATTTTTCTTTTGAGAACCGGACGGCCGTACCCACAAATAAAAAATAAAAAATGCCCGCGTCATCATTATATAGAATGAATGGCCCTTTTTGAAGTTTTTTATTTTATTTTGTTTTGTTTTTTGCTATTGTTTTTTTCGTTCAGGTCTTTATTCTTGATCTTGCCTGTTTTCTGAAGGGCTCTTTCTTTTCTGTGCCGACTGGAGAAAGGAATCCAGCATCGAGGCCCTGACCTCATTTTCCAGTCCAAGGAGTTTTATGAGCACCTTAAGCTCTTCGAATCTCTGCAGTGTGGACGTATCATCAGGGAAGCTCTCCAGCCTCCTTCTGAGGACCATGAACCCAAGCGCATATTGCCCGTTATGAACAAGCTCATCGGCCCGCTCGAGGTCATCGTCTCCGGTGGCTTTTTCTTTTTCATCCTGCCAGCCTTCTCCTGAGCTGGCAGACACACCATCTTCGCCTGCGGGCACTTCATCTGAAACAGTCTGAAACTCCGCACCCTCGCCCTTAGCCCTGTCAAGCTCCTCTTCAAGCAATCCGCCAAAAGACAGGTCTGCATGGCCTTCCTGCTCCGGATCTCCGTCATTGGCCGCGCCGGATGGAATGGGGCCGGCGGGCTCTTCAAACCAATCGGATATATCCTGCGAATCTTCGGGGCCTTTCTCTTCGGAACTGTCTTTGTTTTTTCCCTCTTCAGGGCCGCCAAATTCTTCAGACGCGGCCCTCTGCACTAAAAGAGCTTCTGCAGAAAGTCCGTCGGGCAGACCATCTTCGCCTAAAAAATCCATGGCCCGCTCTACCTCTTCGGCCCCGGTTTCCACCCCGGGCCCATGCCCTTTTTCCGGGCCTTCCCAGGCACCGTCTCCCTCAGGGACAAAGGGATTTTCGCTTTCTTCTTCGGTCCCTATTTCCCGGGGGAGACCGTCCTCGCCGGAGGGATCCGTTAAAACGCCGCCCCGCAATCTTTCAAGGGCCTCTACAGCTTCCTTGTCCAGCGGGTTAAGGCGTACGACCGTCTCCAGCGCCGTTTTGGCCCGCTCGGCGTCTTCCATCATCATGTATATGTCGGCAAGCTTTCTTTGCGCAAACAGGTTTTCAGGGATTGCCTTTGCCACCAGGCTGAATTCGGTGAGGGCGCTATCCAACCTGTTTTCCTCCAGATATATCTTTCCAAGCGCGACACGCGCGCTCATGTAGTCGGGCTGCCTTTCGAGACCGTCAGTAAGGACTTGCACCGCTTCCTCAAGCATTCCTTCTTTCCTGTATAGGTCGGCAAGGGAAATGAACAGCCTGGAGTTGGGATCCCTCCGGACCTTTTCCTTCAATCTTTCCAGTTCGGCGGACATGTTAGATTTTTAAACAACCATGCCTAAAAAATCAAGTGATTTGAAGGGTTTTTTACTTTAATTTAATCCGGTTTCTTATTTTTCCCGGTCTTTACCGCAAGCGATGCCAGCGCCCTGTCCAGGATGAGGTGGGCCAGGTCCTCTTTTTCCATAACAGGGACATCCTCGCGCCCGCCGTCCCGCCCGAAAACAGATACCCGGTTGGTGTCACAATCAAAACCTGCCCCGGCCATCGAAACGTCATTGAACACTATCATGTCCAGGTCCTTTTTTCTGAGCTTCTCCTGGGCCCTGTCAAAACGCGGACCGGTTTCCGCTGAAAAACCCACCGTAAAGGGCCTTTGCTTAAGCTTGGAGACCTCAAGCAAAATATCACGTGTTGCTTTAAGCTTTAAATTATATCCGCCTGATTTTTCTATTTTTTTTGAAGCAGATGCTTCGGGTGCGAAATCGGCTGGCGCAGCTGCCATAATAAGCATCCGGGAAGACGGGGCCTCTTCGAGGACCGACTCCAGCATCTGCTGGGCGGTCTCCACTCTTATGATCTTTTTGACCACTGAGGGAGGCATGATGGCGGCAGGGCCGGTCACAAGTGTGACCGCAGCGCCCCTTGAGGCTGCGGCCCCAGCCAGGGCAAAGCCCATTTTACCGCTCGAACGGTTGGAGATGAACCTGACGGGGTCAAGAGGTTCTCTTGTAGGCCCAGCGGTAACAAGCACGTTTTGGCCTTCCATGTCTCTTTGGGTAAAGGCATTCCTTGCGGCCTCTATGATGGTTTCAACGGCGGCCATCCGGCCGGCGCCTACAGCGCCGCAGGCCAGCGCGCCGGTCTCTGGCGGTATTTCGGTAACGCCCAGCGACCTGAGAAATTCCAGATTTCTCCTGAAAGCCTCATGCATGTACATGCCCGGGTTCATTGCCGGAGCTATCAGAGTTTTTCCATGCCATGCCAGAAAACAGGCGGAAAGAAGGTCATCGGCGATGCCGTTCGCCAGCCTGCCAATGGTGTTGGCTGTGGCCGGGGCTATTATGAAAAGCTCGGCCCAGGTGGCCAGGTCCACATGGGCGAGGGGTTCTTCCCAAAGGCCTGTCAGCGGCCTTTGTTTTTTTGCCGCTCCGGTTGCCAGCTCCATGGAAAGTGGGGTTATAAAATTCAAAGAAGCAGACGTCATTATCACCCTGACGTCTGCTTCCTCGTCTTTCAGCCTCCGGACAAGCTCCACCGCCTTATAAGCGGCAACGCTGCCCGTCACGCCCACCAGCAGTCTTTTATTCTTTAGAGGACTCCTCTTCCGCATCTTTTTCAGTTTCGGTAAACAGCTCTTCGAGGCCTTCTTTGCCCTTCTCCTCCTTCTCGTGCAAGTAGACCCTGAGGTCGCGCTCCAGCTCGGAGAGCTCCTCCGCCCTGGCCTCGCGCTTCTTTGTCTCAAGGAGCCTGCGGAGATCGAGCTTCTTTGCCTCTTCGAGGGCGGTGCGGGCCTCTTCCCCGGTCAGGAACTCAAGCTGGTCCTCCACAGCCTCCAATATGCCCTGGGAAGCCATTTTCCTGTATTTGCTGGGCAGCTTTGGTTTCGCGCCGTATGAAAGCTCCTTGGCCCTCTGTGACGCTATGGCCACCAGGCGGAACCTGCTGTCTATTTTTTTCTTGTCCATCTTGACGGGAAGCGAGATTATATCCATCATCGCGGCACCTCCTTTTTATTCAGAAAAGCTCGAAATTTTTCTTCACCCAGTCGCGGTCAACCCTCTTAAGGGAAGACCTGTCGGCCAGTATAACCGCTTTCAGGCGCTCAAGAGCGTCTTCAAGCCTGTCGTTCACTATAACATAATCATACATTTCATATTCTTTTATTTCTCCAAGGGCGTTTTTCAGCCTCAAGGCGACCTGGTCCTCGCCCTCGGTATTCCTGGCCGTGAGCCTCTGCCTGAGCACTTCCAGGGAAGGCGGCAGAATGAAAATGTAAACGGCCCCCGGAAAGGCCGCCTTTGCCTTAAGCTGCCTGGCCCCCTGGGTATCTATGTCAAGGATTACGTCCTGGCCGCCGGCAAGGATCTTTTCGAGGTTCTTGCGCGAGGTCCCGTAGAAGTTGCCGTGCACCATGGCGCTTTCAAGGAATTCGCCCTTTTGGGACATGTGGTCGAACTCCTCCTTGGTGATGAAGTTGTAATCGGTCCCGTCCACTTCCCCAGCCCTCGGTTTCCTCGTGGTATAGGACACGGACTCCCTCAGCCCGGGCACCGTTTTCATGACCTCTCGTCCAAGCGTGGTCTTGCCCGCCCCGGAAGGCGCGGATATTATGAAAAGACCTCCGGTCTTGCATATATCATCCCGTTGCCCGGAGGCCCCGGGCTTGCCGGTCTTATGTGCGCTGCTCATTCCGCCGGGGTGGGCTTGCCCAGGAATCTCTGGGTGATCGTTTCCGCCTGCAGGGCGGAAAGAATGACATGGTCGCTGTCGGTCACGAGTATGGAGCGGGTGCGTCTGCCTTCGGTGGCATCAACGAGCTTGCCCCTCTCCCGGGCTTCCTCCCTGAGGCGCTTTATTGGCGCGGAGCCAGGCGTAAGGATGGCAACCACCTTGGCCCCGGCGACCATGTTGCCGAACCCTATATTCACCAGTATTGGGGACAGGTCGTCTTTTTTAACTGTCATTTCACTGAAGGTTCTGGGCCTGCTGCCTGATCCTCTCCACCTCCGTCTTGAACTGGATGTCTCTGCCGGTTATCTCCATCTCCCCGGTCTTGGAGCCTATGGTGTTTGCCTCCCGGTTGAGCTCCTGCAGAAGAAAATCGAGCTCCCTGCCTATTTTATCATTTTTCCCGCTTATGATTTTTCTCAAGTGCTGCAGGTGGCCGGTTATTCTGGTCAGCTCCTCTGCGATATCCGCCTTTTCAGCCAGCACCGCGGCCTCCTGCGCGATGCGCGCCTCGTCCACGCCGGCCTCGGCCATCATGGCCCTGATCCTGTCCGAGAACTTTTCCTTCAAGGCCTGTTCGGTCTTTGGCAGGAGATCTTTCATCTCGATGTTCAAGCGCTCCAGCAGCTCCGTGCGGGCCGCGATGTCCTCCCTTATGACACGTCCTTCGTCAAGCCTCATCGCCTCCACCCGCGTGAGCGCCTCCTCAAAGGCCTCATTCAGGGAGGCCAGGTCCCTGCCGGAATCCTCCGACAGGAAAAAGTCCTTGAAGGCGCTAAGCTCCGCTATTGAAGGGGGCTCAAGGATACCGAGCTCCCGCCTAAGCTCATCAAGGCCTGCATACAGCTCCCTTGCCCTTCCGGCATCCAGGCTTACCTTCTTTTCCCCTTCCTTTATGCCTATGAACACATCGAACCTGCCTCGGGCAAACATGGTTTTTATGGCGCTCCTCAAAGGCGCCTCCTGCTCCATCAGCCCGCTGGGCAGCCTGAAGTTCATCTCCAGATACCTGCTGTTCAGTGAGCGTATCTCAACACGAAAGCCGCCTTTTTCGCTGGACCCAAAACCCGTCATACCCTGAAGCATAGATAAAATATTAAATCAGGCGCTGCAGTTAGTCAAAGGAAAATGCGGCCAGAACTAAAATCCTTGCGGCGGGCGGCCAAAAAGCGGCCAAAAGGGCACGGCCGGAGGAATGCCTCGAATTGACAGCAACGCGGGTAAATTTATATAATCGTCCGATTTTTCAATAAATCAAAAAATCAAAAAAAATAATCAAGGAGGGATGGGAGACAAGGACATATGAAAATCGGAATCCTCATAACACAGACCCCTCAGGCCAACAAGATCGTGGAGATCACGAAGGAGGCGGTCAAAAGGGGACACAGCGTCAGCCTGTTCATGACCGACGACGGCATCTATCTGGTTAAAAACTGCGCGGTCACGGACTTAAGGAAACTTGAGAACGTGGACATGAGCCTTTGCAATTACAGCGCAAAAGGCAGATACCTTGATGAAAAGGAAATCCCCGAGGGCATTATAAACGGCACACAATACCAGAACGCGCTTCTCCACAGCGAGTGCGACAAGGTCCTGGTTTTTTAGGAGGGGCGGAAATGGCGAGAAAAGTGGCGATCTTGGTGAGAGACAGACAGAGTGAGGCCTTCAGGATCAGCGCAGGCCTTATCGTGCTGGACGACGTGATAGACATATTCGTGCTCAACAGAAAGGTGGAGGCGGACCCCGACACCCAGAGAAACTATGAGCTTTGCAAGGACATGGGCCTGAACATATTCACCAATAACAAGGAGAATGCGGACATGGAGCTCCTTACGGTGGACGCCCTGGCGGACAAGCTCACAGAGTACGATTTCATAGACCCCTACTAGGCAGGAGGCATAGGCTACCAATGAAGATACTATATATTTTAAAGAGAGACCTGGACGCTACCGGCCAGCAGATCCTTGAAAGGCACAAGGCGACCCAGCAGGTGACCGTCGTCAGGCTGAACGAGAAATCCGCATCCGAGATACTGGATCTGATAGAGTCCCACGACAAACTGATCATGTGGTAAAAAGGGGTCTGGCTTTCCTCTTTTTTCTTTTTCGTTATTTTTTAAACAGAAGAGGGCAGGATCAATTGATCCTGCCCTCTTTTGTTAAAGATTTTACCCTTCCGCCTAGGACTTGTCGTAGGCAGCCATCAGGCAATGGCGCAGATTTCTTGCAAGCCTGGCCATGAACTGCAGGCCCATCTGAACTTCAGGGTCCTTCATGGTGGCAAGCAAGGCCTTGAACCCAGGCTTCGGGGGCTCGGCCTTGAACTCATCCACGGTCTTCGACATGCAGCTTAAAGAGCCCCTTATGATGTCCGTAAGATGAGGGGTAGCGACCTCTTCGGCGAAGGCGGACATAAAGGAGGCCAGCCTGCTTACCATGCTGTCGGTCATGGCGTTTGTCATAAAGGCCATCATGTACGAGGCCTCCGCCAGGGTCTTCAGGTTCCCGGATTTCTGGAGGCCCTTGAGCTCACGGACCGCCTCAAGCATTGACGGGTCAGCCGCCTCGTTGGCGATACCATAGAGCTTCTCCATGATCTCAGCGTTTCTCTCGATCATCTTGGTGGTGGTCGAGTTCAACATAAAAGAGATATTGTCTGTAAGCTCAAAAAGGTCTTTGAGCTTCCCTGTCCTGTGGATCTCCTTCAGCTCCTTCAGGGACGCCATTATCTCCGGGCTTGCGGCCTCGGAGGCGATCTCCATCAGGGTTTCCGCCATGGCGGCGTTCTTGTTGACCATCGTGTCGGTCATGCCGTCTTTCATGAAACCGATGGCCTGCACCGCCTGGAAAAAGGAGTCCATAACGCCCGTCTGCTGCAGCTCGGTCAACCTGTCCACCAGGTTGCTGAGGGCGTTAACAGTGGCAGGGTCAGACAGCTTTTCAGCCAGCTGAGTACCCGCGTTTTTCCCCTCTTCCATTACAATACCCCCCTCGCGGACAGCCAGTACAGCCTGTTGT
>JAJYJB010000121.1 GCA_021789735.1 Nitrospirota bacterium | reverse complement strand
TTGTGGACCTCATAACGCCCGTGGCGATGGACGAGGGTCTCAGGTTCGCCATAAGGGAAGGCGGCAGGACTGTGGGCGCGGGCGTAGTCACCGAGATAAGGGAATAAAAGGATAACGGGAATAAAACAGTGGCTATAATGAATCAGCAGAAAATAAGAATAAAGCTAAGGGCTTACGACCACAGGCTGCTTGACCAGTCAGTGCGCGACATAGTGGAGGCTGCCAGGAGGACCGGCGCGAGGGTGGCCGGGCCGGTGCCGCTTCCTACGAAGATCAGCAAATACACGGTCCTGAGGAGCCCGCACGTGGACAAGAAGTCCCGTGAGCAGTTCGAGATAAGGACCCACAAGCGGATAGTAGACATCTATGAGCCCACGCAGCAGACAATGGATGCGCTCATGAAGCTGGAGATCGCTGCGGGCGTCGATGTGGAGATAAAACAATGACGGGGATTGTTGGCAGGAAACTGGGTATGACCCAGCTTTTTGAAGGTGGACGCCTTGTGCCGGTGACGGTCATAGAGGCGCAGCCCGGCTTCGTGCTGGAGGTAAAGACCCTTGAAAAGCACGGCTACGAGGCGGTGAAGGTGGGCTTTATTGAGCAGAGGAAGCAAAAGCTGGTCACCAAGCCCATGAAAGGCGTTTTCGAGAAGGCCGGCTCCAAGACCCTTTTCAGATACGTCAGGGAGTTTCCGATGGGGGGGCTTCAGGTCGGAGAGTCCGTGACGGTAGAGAAGTTCGCCAAGGGAGACAAGGTGTCAGTAAGCGGCGTGTCCAAGGGCAAGGGTTACCAGGGCGTGATGAAGAGGCACAAGTACGCTGGCGGGCCGAGCTCCCACGGCTCCATGTTCAACCGCGCCCCAGGCTCCATCGGCGCAAGCTCATTCCCGTCCAGGGTGTGGAAGGGCAAGACCCTTCCCGGACACATGGGCTCCGTGAGGGTGACGACCAAGAACCTCCATGTGGAGGATATCAGAGTCGAGCAGAACCTTATCCTGGTCAGGGGGTCGGTGCCGGGTGCCACCGGAACGATCGTGGAAATAAGGAAGGAAGGCTGATACCGAAAATGGCTTCCATAGAGATAAAAGACATTAAAAACAATGTTGTGGGCTCCATGGACCTTTCAGAAAGGTTCAGCATGGACGGCAAGGGTGCTCTCATGCACGAGGCGGTGGTCAGCTATCTTGCCAACCAGAGGCAGGGCACCCATGCGACCAAGACGAAAGGACTGGTGTCAGGAGGCGGGAGGAAGCCCTGGAAGCAGAAGCATACCGGCAGGGCGCGCGCGGGCAGCAGCCGTTCTCCTCTTTGGAGGGGCGGCGGGACGATATTCGGCCCTCAGCCCAGGGATTACTCCTATGACTTGCCCAAGACGGCAAGAAGGACGGCGCTTTTTGCGGCCATCTCGAAAAAAATACAGGACGGCGAGATCCTGGTTGTGGACGGCATAAATATTGCGGAGCCCCGCACCAGGGAAATGGTGAACATCCTTAAGAATCTCGGCTTGTCAGGCGGAAGCACACTCGTTGTAGTCTCCGAGGCGGACCGCCCGGTGCTCCTTTCCGCAAGGAACATCCCCGGAGTGGACGTAACATGCGCAAGGGACCTGAACATCTACGAGGTCCTTTCCCATAACAAGGTGCTCGCCACCAAGGCGGCCATGGAAGTCCTGGAGGCTAGGCCGATATGAAGCTATATTCCATAATCAAAAAGCCCCTTTTCACGGAGAAGGGGACGGCATTGAAAGAAAGCGCAAACAAGCTGCTGGTCGAGGTGGACCTGAAGGCCAACAAGATAGAGATAAAGCAGGCCATGGAGGAGCTTTTCAAGGTCAAGGTGGAGAAGGTGGCCACCATCAAGCAGCATGCCAAGAGGAAAAGGTGGGGCAGGTCCGTAGGGATGAGCTCGGCCAGGAAAAAAGCGGTCGTGACCCTCAAAGAGGGCGAAAAACTGGATTTCATAGAGGGTGCGTAAAATAAAATGGGCATAAAGAAATACAAGCCGACATCGCCGGGCAGAAGGTTTCAGACAGGCTACGATTTTTCCGAGATCACGAAGAGCGAGCCCCACAAGCCGCTCCTCAAGCCGCTCAAGAAGACTGGCGGCAGGATGAGGACAGGGGCTATCAGCGTCTGGTGGAGAGGCGGGGGCCCCAGGAGGACGTACCGCGCGATAGACTTTCTGCGGGAAAAGGCGAAGATACCGGCTGTGGTGGAAAGCATAGAGTACGATCCCAACAGGACCTCGCGGATAGCGCTTCTGAAGTACGCCGACGGGGAGAGAAGGTATATTCTTGCGCCGGAGGGGCTGAAGCCTGGGGACACCGTGTCATCCGGTCCGGAGGCGGACATAAAACCAGGGAACGCGCTGCCTCTTTCTTTCATCCCGCTTGGCACCGTGGTGCACAATGTGGAGCTGAGGCCTGGCGGAGGCGCAAAGCTTGCAAGGAGCGCGGGCTCCGGTGTTCAGCTTGTGGCCAAGGACGCGGGCTATGCGCAGCTGAAACTTTCCTCCGGTGAGGTCAGGATAGTGCCGGCGGGCTGCATGGCGACCGTGGGGCAGGTGGGCAACCTGGGGCATGAGAACATATCCTGGGGCAAGGCCGGCAGGAGCCGCCTCAGGGGCAGGAGGCCGCATGTGCGCGGCGTGGCCATGAACCCCATCGACCATCCGCTTGGCGGAGGCGAGGGCAGGAGCTCCGGCGGAAGGCCGCCCTGCTCACCGTGGGGCAAGCCCGAGGGTGTGAAGACCAGAAAGAACAAGCTCACGGACAAGTACATAGTCAGGAGGCGGAAATAGTGCCCAGGTCTCTTAAAAAAGGTCCATTTGTCGAGGAGAAGCTCGTCAAGAAGGTAAACCGGATGATAGAAAGCGGGGAAAAGAAGCCCATTAAGACATGGTCAAGGCGCTCGACCATCATCCCCGAGTTCATCGGGTTCACATTCGCTGTTCACAATGGGAAAAAGTTTATACCCGTGTACGTCACGGACAACATGGTCGGGCACAAGCTGGGTGAATTCTCCCCTACCAGGACGTTCAAGGGGCACGCGGGTTCCGAAAAGAGGTAAGGAAATGCAGTCAAAGGCCATATTGAGATATGCAAGGCTTACGCCCAGGAAGGCAAGGAGGGTCGTCGACCTGGTGAGGGGCAAAAACGCTGGCGAGGCGCTGCTGGCGCTTAAGTTCATGCCTTACAGGGGAGCGCATTACGTGGCGAAGGTCCTTAGGTCGGCGATAGCCAACGCGGAGCAGAAGAACGCGGATGCCGAGAAGATGAGGATCCAGAGCGTCTTTGTGGACGAGGGGCCAGTAATGAAGAGGATGGAGCCGCGCTCGATGGGCAGGGCCAACACGATAAAGAAAAGAATGTCTCACATCACGATTCTCTTGTCCGATGAATAAAGAGGAGGGCTTTTAATTGGGTCAGAAGACGCATCCGACGGGCGTAAGGCTTGGCATAATAAGAAACTGGGAGTCCAGGTGGTTCCAGAAGAAGGGATTCTCCGATCAGCTGGTCGAGGACTACCATATCAGGCGCATGATAAAGAAGAGGCTGTACCATGCCGGGGTGGCGAGCGTAGAGATAGAGCGCACCCCCCAGAAGCTGCGCGTGATAATACATACGGCGCGCCCGGGAATAGTCATCGGCAAGAAGGGGGCCGAGGCCGAGAAGCTCCGCAAGGACCTGCAGGAGGCTACCGGCAAAGAGGTCTCCGTGGACATAAAGGAAATAAGGAAGCCCGAGATAGACGCGCAGCTCGTTGCTGAGAACATCGCGCTTCAGATCGAAAAGCGCGTCGCATTCAGGAGGGCGATGAAGAAGGCCGTGGCATCGGCGCTCCGATTCGGGGCGCAGGGCATCAAGGTGACATGCTCCGGCAGGCTAGCTGGGGCCGAGATAGCGCGTACCGAGTGGTACAGGGAGGGCAGGGTGCCGCTCCATACTTTCAGGGCGGACGTGGCCTACGGACTGGCCGAGGCCAGCACCACCTACGGGGTGATAG
>JAJYJB010000120.1 GCA_021789735.1 Nitrospirota bacterium | reverse complement strand
CACTAATTATGCAGTGCGTATCTGAAAAGATGGGCAAGGCAAAGATATAGGCTGTTTACCTTGATATGAAGAAAAAACTATAATTACAAGGATTTGAAAGGATATGAAAGGTAAGCCGCCAAGAAAAGGCATACATGGCATTCAAGAGGTCGTCGGTTCGATCCCGATCAGCTCCACTTTAAAAATCAAGGGGTTACGCCAATTTAGGCTAGCTCCTTTTTCATTTTGTGGGTGAAACCGTCCCCCAATTCGCCATTACAAATAATCATCCGCCAGCGTTTTCAATCTCTTTATGAATTTGTTGAAGGTCCGAAGCGACCCCGGCAATTCCCTCAGCGGGTACTTGCACATGAACTTGATCTGGTTTTTTAGGGACCGCGAGCCCTTGTACAGGCCGATTAGCTCCCTGTAAAATTCCCCTAGCGGCAATTTTGTTGGAAGCTGCGTATGAAAGAAATCGAAATAGTCGTAATTTGAGGTTATAAGCCTTTCCTTCACATCCTCGTACAAGCCGGTGCCAGGCAGCGGCGTCAGCACCGAAAATCCGATGAAGTCCAGGTCCAGGCCCAGGCAGCGCCTCCGCAGGTCCGCGAAATCCTTTCTCTCGAATTCAGGTCTGACTATGAACATGGGCCATATGCCTATATCCAGGTTTTTTAAAATCCGCAGTGCCTTTTCATTTTTTTCAGCAGTCGTCCCTTTGTTAATGGATTTCAGGTCGGAATCCCGGAAGAACTCCAGGCCGACAAATACCCTGTAGGCGATATCCAAATCGGCCCTAAAACCGATATATCCTTGTCCCACCTTTTATTCTGTATCTAATTCGTCTTCAGCCTTTTGTATTTGATTCCCCGCTCTGACACCATGGAGGCATGTTGTGACCGCCAGGGGTGCGGCCGGTTTGGGTCGGACCCACTTGGCCGGTGCGGCGGACGCGCCTTATCCCCTCCTTTTGGCCGCCATCAGTCAACATAAATGTATGGAAGCAGTAAGGGGACCGAAGAAGTGTGTTTATTGTGGCCGGTTTTACAGGCCCGATCTCAGGGTCGTGGGGACAAAGAGCTGCGCCAACCCGGAGTGCAGGGAGAAACGGAAGAAGGAGGCCCGCCGGAGATGGGTGGAGGCGCACCCGGACTGTTACAAGGACCGGTACGACGAGATCAAGGAATGGCGCAAGAAACATCCCGGTTACCAGCGTCTATGGAGGAAAAGGAGGCGTGAGATACAAGACGAGATTCACCTCGCGGAGCCAGTAAAGACGCTGGTTCTGGTGGTGCCGGAGAAGATACTCAAAAGTGAGATACAAGACGAGATAAGGCTGGTAAGGCAGTGTGGATGCGGGTTCTACGTGGCCGGGGGCAAAAAGGGGCCGCGAGATACAAGATTCGATGGATTTCATGCTCCGGGCTGTTCTATTGTGAAAAATGCGCTGGGCGCGGAGCTACTCCATAATCGACCACCAGATACTTCACCGGGGATACCTGGGCCGCCTGAGTCATGAGTCCATGGCCTTGTACCTGTTCCTGGTGGTCGTGGGAGACCGGGAAGGGCGGAGTTTTTACTCCGAGCGGTCGGTCTCGGAGATTTTGCGCCTGGACAACCTGGGCCTCAGGCAAGCCCGGGAGGAACTGATATCCGAGGGCCTCATAGGGTACCGGCGGCCCTACTGGGAAGTTAGGCGGATACCGTAAAGGCAAAAGAATGGAAGAGTCTGTAAGGCAAACAATACTGTACCTCAGGGACGTCCTGAAACTGAGCTTTTACCAGATACAGGAGCAGACGGGGATTGGGCGGAAGCGGGCCTCCCGCATATACCGGGGGTGCTATCAGGGCGCCGGGAAAAAGAGGGCCTTTACCCTTGACGAATACCGGCCCTTGATCGCCGGGTGGTTCAAGGAACACCCCTCATTAAGGGCGCAACAGGTTCACGAATGGCTGACGGAAAGGGGATTGAAGGTGGGCTACACGACGGTGGCGAAATATACGAGAATCTTCCGCCACAAGGCGGGCAGAGTATATCATCCGTTAACTTTCATGCCGTCTGAGGAGGCGCAGGTTGATTGGTGCTATGTCAACCACCCCAAGCTGGGAAAACTCTACTGCTTCGTTTATATCCTCAGTTATTCGAGGTATCTGTTTGCCAATGTGTTTGCCCGCAGCTCGTTTGAGTTTTTCATAGAGGGGCATCTGATGGCCTTTTTCGCCATGGGAGGCGTTCCCTACGGATTGCGTTACGACAACTTATCCTCGGTGGTTTTAAATCGGAAGCAGAAGGAACCCGGGTACAATCCCCGTTTTTTGGAGTTTTCCCATCATTACGGCATAAAAATACGCCTCTGCAACCCCGGGGCGGGCAATGAGAAAGGGCGCGTGGAGCGCGCCATCAGGTCCATGCGGGAGACGTTTTTCAATACCATGGAAAGATACTCCTCGTTAAAGGCCCTTAATCAGGGGCTCCATGAGTGGGTGGCCGTCAAAAACCGCACAGTCCACAGGGCCACCGAGAGGAAGCCCGAGGACATGCTGAAAGAGGAAAAACTAAGACCCCTGCCCCAGAAGCCTTGGGTCAATGTCTTTGTCCATCCGCCGGCCAAAACGACTAAGACGGGGATGATGATCTTCGATACGAACTGCTACTCGGCGCCGGATTACCTTGTGGGCAAAGCGCTCTCCGTCCATTCAACGCCCTATATGGTGAAGATATATGACGGCAAGAAAGAGGTGGCCTCTCACCCGAGGTCTTTTGAAAGGCGCCAGCAGATCATAAACCCGCTGCACAGGAGTTACCGCAAGCTCTCCGAAAAGGCGAAATTGGAGCGCATACATGAGGCCATCAAAAACCTGCACCCCTCAATGGCCGGCTTTCTGACCAAGAACCAGGAGTGCGGGGAAGACCCCCAGAAGACGGCTTACGAGATATTCAGGCTCATGAAGACCCACAGCAGGGGGATGCTTGTAAGCGCCGCCGCGGAGTGTTCGCGGAAGAAACCGGCCAGGCTGAGGACGTTTCTGTCTTATCTGCGCATGGAGCCCGATGAGCCAGAAACTGTCCAGCCTCAAAACAGAAGCATTCTGGGCATTTCCTATAAGCCCAGGGGACTGGAGGAATATGACGAATAAACTTGAAATGCTGCTTAAGGACCTTGGCTGCAGGACCCCGGCCGGGGAGATACCCCCGGACCGGCGCGATATCATAGCCGGGTTTCTCCAAACGGAGGCCGAATACAGAAGGCAGGCCAGAATAAAAAGGCTCCTCAGGCTGTCTGGGATAAGGCATGTAAAGACCCTGGACCAGTTCGACTGGCACTTCAATCCGAAAATCGGCAAGGAGGAAATCCTCTCGTTCGCCAACTCGCCATGGGTAGAGAACGCCGACAACCTTGTTCTCATCGGGGACACCGGGCTTGGGAAGTCGCATATAGCTCAAGCCATCTGCTATGAGGCGATCCTGAAGGGCTTCCCGGCCGCCTGCATCACCGCGTTCGACCTCGTTTCAAAAATCCAGAAGGCCCCCAATCCGGCGGCCAGGATAGATTATTACTCAAGGATCAGGGTGCTGTGCATCGACGAACTCGGATACACGTATCACAAAAAGGAGGATACCGACACCCTCTTTCAGATCATATCGAAAAGAAACGAGATGCTGCCGTCAATAGTGACAACGAACCTATCACCCAAAGAATGGGGCTCGATATTCAGCGCGACGGCAGCCTCCGCGATCCTCGATCGTCTCAGCTACAACGGAAGGTTTATGACCTTCGAAGGGAGGTCTTATCGGTTACTCAAAAAACACAAATCCAGGTAAGGCCCCGTTTACAGGATAAATCTTACGCCTGGTTCCTCCCGCGCGCCCTCATGCCGGAAGGACAACGCCCCGGTCTGCCCATGGCCCGTTCCAGCCCTGTCCCAAAATATCGGTTTTGGGGCCGTTTTCGAGGTCGCCTACAACATCAGGTGAAAAAAGGATAAGCAATTTTCTTCTCTGGCAGTCCGCTTATTCGGAATTTTATTTTACGGACACCTTTTGGCCAGATTTCGGCAAGGAGCAATTTCTCCAGGCGCTCACGGATTATCAAGCGCGTGACAGGAAGATTCAGAG
>JAJYJB010000048.1 GCA_021789735.1 Nitrospirota bacterium | reverse complement strand
GATCTGAGAAACAGAATCCTTATTGGCCAGGATGAATCGGGCGATAGTAAGAGCGTCCTTCTTGTCGGTCTTCGTTTTACGCAGAGAGAGTTTGGCAAAATTGGCGATCAGCAGAGGATTGATAACAAATGCATCGGTCCCTTTTGAGTTGAGGAAAGAAAAGAGATTGATGTGATAACACGCCGTTGACTCCATCGCCACCATTGCCTCGGCGAGGTCCTTGCAATTGCTTTTTAATGCCTTGTACAGCTTTGAAAACCCCTCCTCGTTCATGGAGAAGGTCATAGAAAAACGGCTCTCCCCATTTTCATCCAGACCATGGGCAGATGATGTCTCCTTAGAGATATCAACCCCCACAAAAAGTTTGTACACGCCGCCACCTCCCGTCCTCAGATTTCGAAAAGACAGGAATTGCCTCCCAGCCAATCCACCTTTGTCACAAGGGTTCGAAGACCCAATCAACCTATAAGGGCTTTGGGAGGCAGGGAACACACAGTACTCAGAATTCTCAGACCCAGGACGCAGCGAGTCCTCCTGCCTTTTTCCCCTCCTTTTATAACATACTCTGCGGGTAGGTGGACGCAGCCATGATCGGTCCAAAGCACAGGAACTTTGCTGTGTTTCCACCAGGAATCCTGAGAAGCCAGGCATGTGAGACCAGCGCCCTTTAAGTGCCGTCATATTTTTCTTTTCAATCATGGAATCATTAGTTTGCCGGAATAGTAAAGATGTCCGTTTGCCCGCAGGAATTCCCCAGGAGCACTTTTCCGTTTTGTGACCCGCGTCATATTTCAAACCGCGCCGGTCTTCTTATAATCAATCACTAACCGGTGAAGCACTCCCTTGAACCCGGTTTTTTGAAAGGCTGGAATGGACGACCCCGCAAAAGAACTCTTTGAAAGAGGGCTTGAACGGCTCAAAAGGGGCGAGATGCTCATGGCCCTTCCCTGCTTCGAAAAATCATTCGGTCTGGACCCTTCAAACAGCCTCTGTCTTTCCTATATGGCCCTGCTTATGGGCCTGGAGCGCGGACGGGTGAAAAAGGCAATAGTGTTGGCCCAGGAGGCCGCTGCCAGGACTCCCGGCAACCCCATTGTGCATGTCAACCTGGGCAAGCTCTATAAAAAGGCCGGGAAAGATTCGGATGCCCTGGAGGCTGTCCGCCGGAGCCTTAAGGGCGGAGTGATTCCCGAAGCGGAGGCCCTGCTTAAGGAGATAAACCCGCGTATGAGGCCTCTATTCCCGTTCCTGGCAAGGGGCCATTTTTTAAACAGGTGGGCCGGGAAGATATTGAAAAAGACCGGGCTCAGGCACTTCAGGATGCCCGGGCAGAAAGACAAAAGCGAAAAACTTTTATTACTTGCCAGAAGAGGCTTATGAAAGGGGCATTGGGATGAGCGAGAACCTGAAGGCCATCGAAAATCAGGACAACCATTCAGAAAAAACCGTATCCATAATTAAACTGCCGGAGCGTGCGGCCTGCGATGCAGCGGCGGCGGAGCCGGGCAGGGGCGCGCTTGCCGCGCCAAGAAACGCAGTGGCCGTTAATGCCGTAATCGCCGGCAGCAAGCTGACCGGCAACATGATAATAACCCGCGACCTGGAGGTCACCGGGGATTACGAGGGCGATATCACAAGCGACGAAAATTCGAACGTGTTCATAAAGGGCACCTGCAAGGGCAACATCAGGACCAGGGGCGGCAGTGTGGAGATCGAGGGCAGCATGACCGGGGGCGACATAGTTGCCGGAGGGTACGTTAAAGTCACGGGCAAATTTCACGGCGGAAAGATACAGGCGGCAACGAAGATACACATAAACGGGGAGTTCAGCGGGACCCTTGAAAGCGACGGGATAGAAGTAGGACCGAATGCTCAGGGCAAAGGGGAGCTGGTCTACAGGGGATGCCTCTCCATCGAAAAAGGGGCAAAGGTGGAAGGGCGGATAGTCTGCCTGGAGGAAAACGCCGCAAAGTCCCAGAACCAGGAAAACCGGAAAGACGAAAAAGAAAAAACACAGGCGCCGCAAAAAAGCAAAAAGGGCTTCTTTTCAAAAAAATAGCTGCCGAAACAGAAGGCGGCACCTGGATCCGGTGCCGCCTTCTGTTTTTTTATTTATGGCCCTTCAGAAAATTTTAGTGCGCGGTCCCGTCATCTTCCCATCCCCATGCCCATACCATGGTTCTCATGCCCGCGGTGTTCTCCGTGCCTGCCATGGTCTTCGTAATAGCCGCCCCGCTCATGCCACCTCCTGTCCCTTTCCCAATACCTGTCCCGCTCCCATCGCCTCCAGTTGCGCCTGAGCTGCCAGTATGGTACGCGCCTTAACATGGGGGGCCTGCTGTGCCAGCCAGGAGAAAGCCCTATTATAGGCCTGGGCACCCAGCGCGGGGCCATGTACACCCACGGGCCTCTGTAATATTGCGACCTGTACCAGCGTCCATGCCATGGCCTCCACCAGTAACCCCGGTAAAAGAAAAGGTCGAAGCTGATCCCTGGAGCGTAATAGATATATGTGCCCGGGATGACCACCACTTCCGGGGGCGCGGGAAATGTCACCGGCGGCGGGGCCCCTATCTGGACGTTAATGCTTACGGCCGCGCCGCCCGGCTTGGCCGGTGCGGCCACAATGAGAAATATCACCGCTGCGAACGCCAGAAAATACGTTTTCCTCTTCATAGAACATCTCCTAAAACAATATTTTTGAAACTCCCAAAAGTCTATCACCGTGCAACGAATCGCGCCAGGGCCCGCCAGGACATTCCCGTTTTGGCCGGCGCACGCACGGGCGGGGCCTTCCGTGTCATTTGCCTTCCGTTTTCATTGCCCCGGCTTTCATTCTGTTTAAAGCGCACAGGAGCGCCTTGAAAGAAGCCACGTCGATATTCGGATCGATGCCCGCACCCCAGAAATCTCCGTGCTTATCGTTCTCCACCTGGATGTAGGCGACCGCTTTTGAATCAGCGCCTTTTTCAAGCGCGTGCTCGTGATAGGCCTTAAGCCTGAAATCAAGGCCGGGGAAATGGCCGTTCAGGGCATCGCACAGTGCATCTATGGGCCCATTGCCTCTGCCCGTAACATTTTCGCTTTTGCCGTTGCAGGTGATCACGGCCTCTATCGTGACACCGCAGGGCATTTCTCCCCCGGCGCCCGCGCTTTTGTTGGCCAGCTCGCAGCCGGTAAATTCATAAGGTCTTTTCACGTCCAGGTATTCCCGCCTGAAGGCGTCCCAGAGGTCCGGCGGGGCCACCTCCCGCCCCGTTTTGTCCGATATGGCCTGGATGGCCCTGCCGAATTCGGGACGCATCTCCCTGGGAAGCCGGAGGCCGTATTCCCTTTCCATCACATACGAGACGCCACCCTTTCCGGACTGGCTGTTTATGCGGACTATGGACTCATAGGTCCTCCCTACGTCCGCGGGGTCGATCGGAAGATAAGGCACTTCCCAATACGGGTTTTCCTCTTTTGCCATGGCCTTCATGCCCTTGCTTATGGCATCCTGATGAGAGCCGGAAAAAGCCGTATAAACGAGCCCGCCCGCATATGGGTGCCTGATGTGCACCGGGATTCCAGTGCAATGCTCATAAACTCCGATTATCCTGTCCATGTCGCTTATGTCCAGGCCCGGGTCCGCACCCTGGGTGAAGATGTTGAGTGCCAGGGTAACGATGTCCGCGTTGCCGGTGCGCTCCCCGTTCCCAAACAGGGTGCCTTCCACCCGCTCGGCCCCCGCAAGCAGGGCTAGCTCCGTGGAGGCAACACCCGTGCCCCTGTCGTTATGGGCATGGACGCTGACAATGATGGAATCCCTGTTTCTGATGTGTCCGCAGAACCATTCTATCTGGTCCGCGTAGACGTTGGGCGTAGCCATTTCCATTGTCAGGGGCAGGTTGATAATGACCTTCCGCTCGCGGGTTGGCTGCCACACGTCCATCACGGCCTCGCATATCTCGACCGCGAAATCAGGCTCTGTGGCCATGAAGCTTTCAGGCGTATATTCGAAGCTTATGTTGCCGCCTTCCAATTTTTCCGCCTCCTGCCGGACAAGCCTCGCACCGGCTATGGCAAGCGCTTTTATTTCCGCCCTGCCCATTCCGAAGACCACCCGCCTCTGCAGCGCCGAGGTGGAGTTATACAAATGCACTATCGCGTTTTTCACGCCCTCAAGCGACGCAACCGTCTTTCTTATCAGGTTTTCACGCGCAGGGGTAAGCACCTGGATGGTCACATCATCCGGGATGTTTTCTTGTTTCCCGTCTATCAGATAGCGGATAAAGTCATGGTCCGCCTGCGATGCGGAAGGGAAGCCCGCCTCTATCTCCTTAAACCCCATCGCGGCCAGGAGTTTGAACATCTCCCATTTCTTCTTCGTGTCCATTGGCGTCACAAGCGCCTGGTTCCCATCCCTCAGGTCCACGCTGCACCATTTAGGCGCCTGGGTGATGCGCTTGTCCGGCCAGCGGCGGCCCGTTATCTCCACCTTCGGGAAAGGCTTGTATTTATGAAAAGACATTTTTTCCTTCTTTTTCATTTATTTATCTCCTTCGATCATGGTCCTTTGTTTTTTGAGAAAAATAAAAAAATAAAAAATGGCTGCGGACCTCCTTTGAGGGGACCGCAGCCGGATCAGATCAAAGCCTGTTTTATCGGGTGTTTATTTATTTTTGCCGGCGGGAAAATACGAAAAAGCCGGAAAAAGAAAACGAAAACACGCGGCCAGGGCCCCTAAAAGAGGTCCCCACTAAGTCGGACAAGCGTGTATTTCCGGCGCATCATGAGATTAAGTTTAAATAAGGAACGGCCCAAAGTCAATGGATGCCGTGAAGCATGCCGGCACTTTCAGGCGGTTTTTCGCGCCTGCGACCGGAAGAGCGCCTTGAGCACGATGTTGAATTCCGCTCCCGTGGCCAGGCGGATTTTTTTCTCCGGCTTTCCGGGCTATAGCAGGTCCAGCTCCCTTGCGTATCTGCGGAAAAGCGAAAGCCCTTTTTTCTCCATGGGGCCGAGCCCGTAAGAGATGCCCTTCCAGTAACGGAGGACCTCTCCGGCATCAAGGCCCTTCAGGGGTTTTTCTCTCGATGCCTCTTCGAGGTGCGCAAGGGCATATTGCTTTGCCCGCTCAAGGTCCCGCCTGAACAGCCCGAAGGCCTTTTTGTTTTGCGCCACGGAATCCTTCCTCGCTATCCAGAGCGCATAGACGAAGGGCAGCCCCGTGTATTCCTTCCATATAAGGCCAAGGTCGTATATGAAACAGGCGGCTGGGCCGCCCTTTTTCCCCATTTGCTTTCCGGCAAGCATCGCGTCATCGCCTATGGCCAGGCACGCCCGGCGTGTCCGCAGGCACCTGGCGGCCGGCAGCCTGGTGACACTGGTCTTGAAATCCATTCCAAGGAACTTTTTAAGCACTATCTTAAGCAGGGCGGCGGAGGTCTCCGTCTGGTTGGTTATGCCTATCGTGCTTCCTTTGAGCTCTTCCATGGGCAGTCTGCTGAAAAGATAAATGCTCCTTATCGCGCCGAAAGAGCTTATCGAATGGCCCTCGATGAGACTGTAATCCTCGGGATTTTTCAGATACACGATCGAGGAAGAGGGACTTGCGTCCACCTCCCCGCTTCTCAGCTTCGCGTTGACCATCGCCGGATGGCCATCAAAAAACCTGTAGCGGCCCTCCTCTTCAACCGTCTTTTCAAGCCCGCGGAATATGGGGCGAAGGTTAAGGTAGGATATCCTTCCTATCCTTAATGGTGATGTCCTTAATGGTGAGACAGGCCCTTTTTTTGTTCTTTCCCTCTCCACCGCCGTCAGTCCCTTCTTAAATGAAGTATAAAGCCGTCCTCGACCAGGCCCTCATGCAGGCTGGCCGCGGCCCCCGGGATTTTTTTTGCGAACTCCAGCATTTCCTCCGGGTCATGGTACTGAAGCCATGCGTCTTTTTCTTTTCCCCTCCAGTCTTTTCCGCCGGACAGCGCATCGAAGACAAGCGCCTTTTTCGTCCTGCTCCATACTTTCTCTATGCACCTTTTGGCGGAATCCAAAACCCCATCCATTCTCTGGTTGAACACCCCGCATATGAGGGAGTAGTCGTAAGACCCGGGAAGCTCACCTGTGTCTATGTCCAGGACGCCAAAGGAAAAAAAACCCCGGCCTCCGCTTTTCTCCATATAGCGGGCCTGCGCTATACTGATGAGCCCAGGGTTTATATCGAACCCGTAATAATGTATTCCGCTTATCCCCTTTCCGAGCAGAAAGCCGTAAAAATCCCCCATCCCGCAACCGTAATCAACAAGGGACGCCCCCTCAGGACTGGAGTTTTTGTTTTTGTTTCTTTTGCATTTCCCCGGATGGAGGCCGTCAAAATCAAAATTAAAAAGCCCCAGCGCGGCCTCGTACCTGGTCAACTGGCCCTTCTCGCTCCATCCAAGGGCGGCCGGGGTTTTCCCAAGGAGGCCGACCCGCCTGTCGTAATAGGAGATAAGATATTCCCTTTCAAGCTCTTCCATTTCTTTAGCCCATATTTTACAGCAACCGAACAAAAAACTTGACTTTCCGGGCCCTCTGCCTATAAATTTTTATGATGAGAAGACCCCTGATAGCCGCAAACTGGAAGATGCACAAGACCATCGGCGAAGCGGTCGATTACGCCAGGCGGGTCGTGCCGCTCATAAAAGGGGTGGCGGATGTTGACAAGCTCATAGCCCCCTCGTTTACCGCTTTGAGCGCGGTTTCCTCCGCTCTGGCCGGCTCCGGCATCCTCGTGGCGGCCCAGGACGTTTTCTATGAGGAGAAGGGCGCCTTTACCGGCGAGATATCTCCCTCGATGGTAAAGGACGCAGGCGGCTCCTTTGTCATAGTCGGGCACTCGGAGCGCAGACAGTTTTTCGGCGAGACCGACACCATAGTGAACAAGAAGGCCAAAGCCGCTTTGAAGGCCGGCCTTGGCGTGATACTTTGCATGGGCGAGACCCTTGAGGAAAGAAACACCAACAGGACCTTTGACGTGATAAAGCGGCAGGTCGTTGAAGGGCTGTCTGAGTTCAGCGCAGATGAGTTCAAGAATACCGTGCTTGCCTACGAGCCGATCTGGGCGATCGGCACCGGAGTGACAGCCACTCCGGCGCAGGCTGAAGAGGCGCACGGGTTCATACGCTCCATAGTCAAGGAGATATACGGCGGTGTGGCCGATGACCTGCGGATACTTTACGGCGGCAGTGTAAAGCCTGAAAACATAGATGACATAATGGCCCGCCCCAATGTGGACGGCGCGCTTGTGGGAGGGGCCAGTCTCGATCCACAGGTTTTTTCAAAACTTGTAATGTACAAGAGGGGATGACAAACCGGAAATGACGATACTCGTTACCATAGTGCATGTGACTATATGTTTTCTTCTTATCTTCATAGTCCTGGTGCAGGGCGGAAAGGGGGCCGAGGTAGGCGCGGTCTTCGGCGGGTCCAGCCAGACGCTTTTCGGCAGCCGCGGCGCCGCAACTTTTCTAGGCAAGCTGACCACTGTGTTTGCCGCGCTCTTCATGCTGACTTCCCTTATCCTGACCGTTACCTCCCTCAGGGGAGCAGGCACCATAGTCAGGCCCACGGCATCGAGGCCCGCCCCCTTGCAGCAGCTGCCCGCGATGCCTCCGCAGACCCAAAATCCGAAGGCGCCAACGGGGAAATAAAACAAGGGGTGCGTGTTTTTCCCTTTTAGCATCCGGAAAAATATAAGGCCTGCCGCCTGGCTTTTACTCCTATTTATTTCGGCCGCGTTTCTGACCGCCTGCCACCGGGCGCCCAAAGGCCTGCCGGACACGATAGTCGTGGGCTCGCTTGCGGACGCCAGGAAGCTTCTGCCCCTCTTCGCTTCTGATTCGGCTTCCGCCCAGATCAGCGGGCTTATCTTCAACGGGCTTACAAAATACAACAGGGACATAAAGATAACCGGAGACCTCGCCAAAAGCTGGGACATCAGGAAAAACGGCCTCGAGATAGTTTTTCATTTAAGGAAAGGCGTGAAATGGCAGGACGGCAGGGATTTCACATCCGCTGACGTGCTTTTCACATATAAAACGGTCACAGACCCCAAAGTCCCCACCCCGTATTCAAGCAATTACGGCCCGGTGGAGAAGGTGGAGGCCCCGGACCCCTATACCGTCAAGGTCTATTACAAAAGACCGTTCGCTCCGGCGCTTGAGTCCTGGAGCATGGGCATTTTGCCAAAGCACATACTGGAGGGAAAGGACGTTTCCGCGGAGAGGTTCAACCGCCATCCGGTGGGCACCGGCCCCTACAGGCTCAAGCAGTGGATAACGGGGCAGAGGATCGAGCTTGAGGCGTTCAACCGCTATTTTGAGGGCAAGCCGGGGATAAAGAGATACATAATGAGGATAATACCCGACCCCGCTACGATGTTCCTGGAGCTTAAGTTCGGCGGCATAGACTTCATGGATGTAACCCCGGCGCAGTACAAGCTTGTAGTTTCCCGCTCCGCCTTTTTCCGCAAATACTTTAACTGCTTCAGGCATCCGTCTTTTGGCTTTACATACGTGGGATGGAACCTGCTGGACCCGCTGTTCAGGGACGTAAGGGTGAGGCGGGCCCTTTCACACGCGATAGACAAGAAGTCCATAATAAAAGGGGCGCTCATGGGATACGGCACGCCGTGCACCGGCCCTTTCCTTCCCGGCTCCTGGGCGTATAACCCGCATGTGCCGGACCCCGCATACAACCCCGCCCGCTCGCTGGAGCTCTTCCGCCAGGCTGGCTGGACGCTCAAAAACGGCCTCCTTCAGAAAGACGGTAAGCCCTTCAGTTTCACTATCCTTACGAACCAGGGCAACACGGAGAGGCTGCTTGCCGCCCAGATAATCAAGGAAGACCTGCGGAAAGTGGGGGTGACCGCCCACATAAAGGTGCTCGAATGGCAGGCCCTGCTTCATGATTTCATAGAGAAGAAGCGCTTCGAGGCGGTCATACTCGGCTGGTCCCTTTCAATGGACCCGGACCTTTATGAGATTTTCGACTCCTCGCAGACGAAAGACGGGGGGTTCAATTTTGTGTCTTTCAAGGACCCCCGGGCAGACAAGCTCATAGAGGAAGGCCGGAGCACCTTTGACATGAAAAAAAGAGAAGAGATATATCATAAGCTGCACTACCTGCTTGCCAAGGAGCAGCCCTATACCTTCCTGTATGTGCCAGACGCCCTGCCCGTGCTTAACAAGAAGTTCCACGGTGTCAGGAAGGCCCCGATCGGCATCTGGTACAACTTCATCCACTGGAGAATCCCAAGCCAAAAAACGCTGTGGTATAATTAGCCAATGCGGCCCGGACGCCTGCGGGGTCTGGGCTGTCAGCTTTTCTTTTTTGCCTTTTTCACTTTTATTTTTTTGTTTTTCGTGAAAAAATAAAAAATCGAAATTTTATCTTCTCAGGAGGAGGCAACGCGCATGGCTCACCCTACAACGCTGGCCTTTGTCCTTGCCGGAGGCAAGGGGGAGCGCCTGTTCCCGCTCACGGCCATGCGGTCGAAACCGTCCGTCCCCTTCGGCGGCAGGTACAGGATCGTCGATTTCGCCCTGAGCAACATGATAAATTCCAGGATATATTCCATCTATCTGCTGGTCCAATACAAGTCCCAGTCCCTCATAGAGCACATAAGGCACAACTGGGTGCTTTCCTCCGTCATGCGGGAGCATTTCGTGGCGGTCGTCCCGCCGCAGATGCGGATGGGGCCGGAATGGTTCCAGGGCACGGCCGACGCCGTGTTCCAGAACCTGAATTTCATAAGCCAGATGAACCCGGAGCTTGTCATCATATTCGGCGCGGACCACATCTACCGCATGGACATAAGGCAGATGATAGACTTCCATCTGGAAAAGAATGCGGACATAACCGTGGCTGCAAGGCCGGTGCCCATAAAGGAGGCCTCCAGCTTCGGCGTTATCGTGGCGGACTCCGACAACAGGATAGCCACCTTCCAGGAG
Organism: Nitrospirota bacterium; assembly: GCA_021789735.1. The sequence goes on along the minus strand of JAJYJB010000048.1, from coordinate 10,413 downwards.
AAGCCCAGGGAGCCCATTCCCATGGCGGGAGACCCGGAAAGGGCCTTCGTGTCCATGGGCAACTATATTTTCGGCAGGGATTTCCTCATCCGGGCGCTCGTTGAGGCGCAGGCAAAAAGGCACCACGATTTCGGCACCCATATCCTGCCTGCCTCGCTGGACAAAGGCAGGGTCTTCGCCTATGATTTTTCCACCAATTCGCTCCCGGACATAAAACCGTATGAAGAGACCGGCTACTGGAGGGACGTAGGGACCATAAAGTCCTACTATGACGCCAATATGGACATGCTGGGGCTGGAGCCCAGGTTCGACCCGATGAGCAGCCTCTGGCCCATTCACCCGGCCTTCTCGGAGGTCGCGGCCACAAAGATCGTAAGCGGGGAGATCGTCAACAGTGTTATCGCCGACGGATGCCTGATAGCCGGCGCGGCCATCAGGAACTCCGTCATCAGGGCCGGCGTGCGCATTGAGAAGGGCGTCACCATAGACAACTGCATCATAATGGACCAATGTGTTATAAGAAAAGGGGCTAGGCTGAAAAACGCCATCGTGGACAAGCAGAACCTCATAGAGCAGGACGAGACGATAGGCTACGACCCCCGAAAGGACATGTTCCGCTGCCACATAGACTCCTCCGGAATAGCCATCCTGCCCAGGGCAGGAAAGAGATGATCCGGCCTACCGGTTCTCCTGGCTTTTTTTGTGCAGGGCGTGGCGCAACTTCCCCGCGTACCTGTTGACCGGGTTTGACCTGTCCAGTATCGGCAGGACCGGCTTTTTTCTCTCCCCCATCCTTTTCATCTCCAGGCGCAGTTCCCTGTTTTCGGGGTCGGCGGCAAGCCCTTTTTCAAAGGCGGCAACCGCCTCTTTTTTCTTCTGGGCGGAAAGATATGCCCTGCCCAGGTTCAGATACAGGACCGGCAGGAAAAATTCCGCCCCGAAGGGCAGCCGCTCCATATGCCCGATGGCTTTCTGGCAGTCTGAGATGCCCTCTTTCCTGCCCGCGCCCAGCCTGGCCCTGAGGCAGCCATAATAGGAAAGGATGAGGGCGTCATCGGGACAGCGGACCACCCCTTCGGCGAGGATGTCCAGCGCCTGGCGGCCCTGCTTCTTTTTTAAAAGGGCAAGGGCCTCCTTGAGGTAATTGTTCTCCTTTTCCTTTTGCGCCGCTGCCGGGGCCTCTTCTTTCTTTTCGAGCAGCCCTATCGCGCGGTCGTGCTGCTCCTGCATGTGCTCCTGGAACTTCCGGCCGCTTTCCTTTTGATACACGGATTCACTGGCAGAAACAAGCTCCCCTCCCAGGTACGCACGCGTTATCACATTGCCGCCGCCCGTATGCTCCGTGATCACCAGGTATTTGGAGGGGCCCACGGTAACGCTCGTTTCGAGCATGGAAGAGGAACTGGAGGTTATCTTGATCCTGCCGCCGTCACCCATTGCATATCTTATCCCAGAAGCGGGCAAATACTCAAACGGGACGGGGCGCCGGTGGCCTTGCCAGCGCCAACGGCAGGGGGATATAATAAAAAACCCGAAAAAAGTAAAAAATTTCTGATTTTTTTATAAAGGAGGTCTTTTTTACATGATGACCATAACGGAGAAGATACTTGCCGCTCATCTGGCCGATGGCGCGGGCAAGGAGGTCCATCCCGGCCAGCTCATCAACGCGAGGGTGGATTTCGTTCTGGCCAACGACATAACCGCTCCCATAGCGATATCCGAATTCAAGCGCATCGGGGCCGGTGGAGTGTTCGACAGGGAGAGGGTGACGTTTGTCCCGGACCATTTTGCTCCTCAAAAGGACATCAAGGCGGCCGAGCAGTGCAGGATGCTCAGGGATTTCTCACGGGGACACGACCTCAAATACTATTTCGAGGTCGGCAGGATGGGCGTTGAGCACGCCCTTTTGCCCGAAGAGGGACTTGTCCTGCCAGGAGACCTCGTCATAGGGGCGGACAGCCACACATGCACATACGGCGGGCTTGGCGCATTCGCCACAGGCGTGGGCTCCACAGATGTCGCCTCCGCGATGGCCACCGGAGAGCTCTGGTTCAAGGTACCCGAATCCATGAAATTCATCTACTACGGGAAGAAGCTGCAAAAGTGGGTCGGCGGAAAGGACCTCATACTCCATACCATAGGGGACATAGGGGTGGATGGCGCGCTTTACAGGGCCATGGAGTTCGAGGGCGAGGTGATAAGGGCCCTTCCCATGCACGCCAGGCTTACCATGTGCAACATGGCCATTGAGGCCGGCGGCAAGTCGGGCATAATCGTGCCGGACGACATAACCATGCAGTACGTGAAAGGCAGGGCAAAAAGGGATTTCAAATTCCAGACCTCCGATCCAGGGGCCTCCTACGCGGCGGTAAAAGAGTATGACGCATCCAGGATCCCCCCCACGGTCTCATGCCCAAGCCTGCCTTCGAACACCAAACCTGCCGCGGAGCTTTCAGGCGTAAGCATAGACCAGGTGGTGATAGGCTCCTGCACCAACGGGCGCATCGAGGACCTTAGGGAGGCCGCGCAGATACTCAAAGGCAGAAAGGTAAACCCGAACCTGAGGCTCCTTATAATACCGGCCACGCAGCGGATATACATGGATGCGATGAGAGAAGGGCTGTTCGAGATATTCGTGGAGGCCGAGGCCGTGGTATCAACCCCCACCTGCGGCCCTTGCCTTGGCGGCCACATGGGCATACTGGCGAAAGGCGAGAGGGCCCTTGCGACCACAAACAGGAACTTTGTCGGAAGGATGGGGCATCCCGAAAGCGAGGTCTATCTTTCAAGCCCAGCGGTGGCGGCGGCCTCCGCGGTCCTTGGCAGGATAGGCGTGCCGGAGGAACTGGGCCTGTAACGGAATGACCCCTGAGGAAAGACTTGCAGAGCTTGGGATCGAGCTGCCTCCCCCGCCAGCCCCGCTTGGCGCCTATGTCCCGGCTTTAAGGACCGGCAACCTGCTTTTTTTAAGCGGCATATTGCCGGTCAGGGAAGGCAGGCTGATAAAGACCGGCAAGCTGGGCGCGGGTATAGAGGAGAGTGAGGGCTTTATGCTCGCCAGGGCGGCGGCTGTGAACGCGCTTGCAGTTGTGAAGGGCCACCTGGGAGAGCTTGGCAAGGTCAAAAGGTGCCTGAAGCTGACCGGCTACGTTGCGGGAGTCCCGGGATTTACGGCGCAGGCGGCCGTGCTGAACGGGGCCTCCGAGTTCCTTGTGCAGGTGTTCGGCGAATCGGGCAGGCATGTGCGCGCGACGGTCGGCGTTGCGGCGCTTCCCATGGACAGCCCCCTTGAGATCGAGTTCATGTTCGAGGTTGTCTAGCTCAGCAAAGCCGGGAAGGTTTTTTTTTGCCCTGGCCCCTTTTGCCCTTTATGGTCTCCCTGACCGTTTTCGCCACCTGGCCCAGACTGTAAGGCTTGCTCAGAAACCCGCTGAAGTCCGCGTCTTTCAGGTCCTGCGTATCGGCGGCATATCCGCTGGACAGCACCACCCCGGCTGAAGGGTCTATTTTTTTAATGGCGCGGGCCGCGCTCACTCCGTCCAGCCCCGGCATTATGTTGTCCATTATGACAAGTTCTATGCCGCCCCTTTTTGCCCTGTACAGCTCGATTGCCTCCGAGCCGCTTGAGGCGGTCAAAACCTCGTATCCAAGCTCTTTGAGCATCGAGCACCCTATTTCCCTCACCAGGGGCTCGTCATCCACTATCATTATGGTGCCGGTGCCTCCAGCATAACTTTCCTGCTCCACCGGGTTCTCGCCGGCGGCCGGTTTTTCCAGGACGGGCAGATAGATATCGAACCTTGCCCCCGTGCCCTCCGCGCTGCAAAGGCTGATCCAGCCCCCGTGCGCAACAACTATCGAATGCGTGACCGCAAGCCCCAGGCCGGTGCCCTTTCCGGGCTCCTTTGTAGTGAAAAAAGGCTCAAACACCCTGTGCCTCAACTCCTCCGGTATGCCAGGGCCGGTATCTGAAACGGACATCAGCACAAAATGCCCCGGCCTGGCATATGCGTTATGCCTGCAGTACTCCTCGTCACAGCGGAACTCCCGTATGTTTATGCTTATCTTCCCTCCTTGCGGCATCGCGTCCCGGGCGTTAACCACGAGGTTCATAAGCACCTGGGTCATTTGTGAAGGGTCGATATAGACCCTGGGGAGGCCGGAAGAAATGATGACCTCAAGCTCGATGTTTTCCTCCACCATGCGTCTGAGGATCTTCATCGAATCGCCCAGAAACTGCGGTATTTCCGTGGGTTTCTGCTCCGGGGGCACTTTCCTTCCGATAAGCAGTATCTGCCTGGTAAGCTGAGCTGCCTTCCTGGCGGTGTTCACAACCATTCCGGCGTTCTCCTGCACACTCTGCTCGGAGCTTTGAAGCCTTGCGATCTCCGCATACCCTATAATGCCTGTAAGCAGGTTGTTGAAGTCATGCGCGATGCCGGCCGCCAGGGCGCCGATGGCCTCCATCTTCTGGGCCTGGAGCAAAGAGGCCTTGTATTCGTCAAGCTCCTTTTGGGCCGCCTCGCGTTTTTCCCTGAGCTTTTCGGTCATCGCGCTGAAACTGCGCGCCAGCATGCCTATCTCGTCCCTGGTCCCTATCTCGAGGTCATGCGACAGGTTTTCGTAGCTGGTCATCCTCACCCCTTCTGTCAGGGCAGCCAGCGGCTTCAGGACAAACCGGCGTATTATGAAATACAGGAGCACCGAGAGGGCGGATATGAAAACAAATCCGAAAATGGCGGCCATCCTGCCCTGGGCCGCGACCTGCCTGTCCATCGGCGCAAGAGAATACCCAAGCTCTATGACCCCCAGCGTTTTCTGGCCCTTGGGGTGCCTGTGACAGGCAGCGGTATAGCACGGCCTCATGTTGGGAATTGTGGTGAACATTGAAAGCACCCTTTTGCCGCCTATGGTCTGTATGTTCCAGGGCTTGCCCGTAAATGCGTACTTCGGGCCTCCGGAGCACAGGTCCTTGTTTATCTCCTCCCTGTTGGATGAAAAGCGGACATTGTAGTTCATGTCGTCCACTCTCAGCCACATTAGATTGTCGGCCTTGGCGAGGGACCTGACCGTCTGCTGAATATCGTTTTTCTGGTTTTTGAGCATGCCAAATATGAGAGCGCTTTTTATAAGGCCGGATTGCGACTGGGCGGTCTTGATCGCCTGCTTCAGGGAGGCGCGTTCCATGTAGTGGATCGAAGGGCACCAGAAAAGGACGCTTACCGCGATGATCAAGGGCAGGCTCACCATGAGGACCTTGCCGGCCAGGGAAGATGGCTTTGGACAGAAAGAGGCCCTCTTCAGACGGCCTTTCCAGTTTCGCGCAAAAGCAAAAAACCCTCCGCGTTGATCCGGTTCGCTTCGCGGCAAGATCGAACCCGCTCCCTTCAAAAGGAATTTTTTAAGCGTACCAGCTCCCTGACCCTCCGGTTCCATCCATCCCTCTATTAATTCGGAAATCTAAATTTAAAACTTTAGAATAACTAAATAACCAAACCAGTCAATTTATTATTTACTTCCTGAATTCCGGTCATTTGAAGAGTAAAAAATAAAAGCGGGGGCACCCCAACCTCTCTTTTCCGCCAGCAGCTCAGACGGCCTGCGCGGCCGCATTTGCGGTATATCCAGCCTTGGCAAGTATCTCCTCTTCGTTTGAATTTAACATGTCCAGTAACGCTCCTGCCACCAGGGGATCGAACTGGGTGCCGGAGCACGCGCTTATCTCGTCCTTCACCTTCCGCAGGGAGAAAGCCTTACGGTAAGGCCTATCCGTCATCATGGCATCGAAGGTATCGGCCACGCTCAGGATGCGCGCCTTGAGGGTTATATCCTCCCCCGCTATGCCAAACGGATAACCCGTTCCATTGTATCTTTCATGATGCTGCAGGATCGCCACCCTGATGCCGTCCAGTGTGCCAATCGGGCCAAGTATCTCATTGCCGATGAGCGGATGGGCCTTTATCAGGCCCGCCTCGGTCCTGGTCAGCCTCCCGTTCTTGTTTACCACCAGGTGGTCCACCCCTACCTTGCCGATATCGTGCAGGATGGCCGCGTGCTCCAGGGATTCCAGCTCCGCGCCTGCAAGCCCAAGCTTCCTGCCTATCATTACCGCGACCGCCTTTACCCTCTCAGAATGGCCGCGCGTATATCTGTCGTTTGCCTCTATGACGTTTATCAGCGCCTGTATGGTCCCGAAATAGTTCGCCTTGACCGATTCGTAGAGCCAGGCGTTCTCTATGGCAACTACCGCCTGGCCGGAGAGCGTGACCATCACATCCAGATCGTCTTCGGAGAAGGATGGGCCCGGCTTTTCAAGGAGCATCCCGCCTGCGGGCTTGCCTTTTATCATGAACGGCACCCCGATGGCTGCCCCCACCGTGCCGTCCGCAGCTGGCGCTGAAAATACGTCCGACCCCCCAAGCAGCTTCCTTAGGGCCGGATGCTCCAGGACCGCGGCGTTTTCGTTTTCGATTTTTTCGACCCCCATCCCGTTCCTATACCGGAAGAAAAAGGCGCGGGCCCCGTTTTGTTCGAGGCAGATATAACCGTTTTCGGCCTTAAGGAGGCCGGAGGCGGTCCTGATCATGAACTTAAGTATCTCCTGGGCCTCGACCGCGTGGGCCAGGGCCCGGCCAAGATCGCTTATCTTTTTGAGGCGCTCTACCATCTTTTCAAACTCCAGGTTCCTGGCCTTGATGTCCCTGCTCAGGCTGAGTATGGCGTGGTTTGCGGCCTCCACCTCCTTGACCTTGAACTCCAGCCGGGAATTAAGCTCCTCCAGCGCCCGCTTGCCCTCCAGCTCAGAGAGGGCCTTGTCTATCTTTTTCTCGTTGCCAAGGTTTTTTTCGTGCAGCTCCTTCATGCGCTCGACCACCCGGTTGAAGGAGTCCGCCAGCGCGCCCATCTCTCCATCCGCCTCAAACTCGACCCTGGCCTCCATGTCCCCGTCTCCGGCCTTTCTCACGGAGTCCAGAAGCGCCCTTACAGGCGCCGTGATGTTCCTGGCAAAAAGAAGGCCCAGAAGCGCCGCGGCGGCAACAGCGGTGAGGACATTGGCCAGCACCACGAACCGCCTCATGGCGAACATGCTTTCTTTTGATCCCGTGAGACCGGATTTGATCTCGACCACTCCGTCTACCTTTGCGCTGCTGCCGTGGCAGCCGTAACAGCGAGGCTCATTATAAATCGGAGAGTGCAGGAGCAAGTTGTTGCCCATGACGGAGGGCCTGCCGGCCCCTTCCCCGGAATATATGAAATCCGGCGATTTATACCCGACCTCCGAAGGGTTTTTCGAGCTAAGTATATATCCGTCCGGAGAGACGATCCTGAGGCTTTTTATCTCAGGGTCCTTACCGATGTCCTCAAGCCTTCTCTGTATGCCGCCTGTCCGTCCAAGCACCATATCCCGCTCGATGGACCTTACGATTATCCTGCTCATGAGCTTCATGCTGGCCAGGTTGTTTTTGGCGATCATCTTTGACTGATAACGTAGCACAAGGACAGCGGACAGCCCGGCTGCGGCCATTACGACCAACGCTATAATGCCTATGGACTTTGTTTTTAATTGCATGGGCCCCGTATAACATTTTATTAAGCAATAAATATGCCGCCTAAATTTCTTTTTGATATCAAATAATTGTAAAATTATTTCGGGAGAAAGAACTCTGCCCTCTATGTGATTTCACGCAAAATTGCTATAATACACGCAATTCCGGTTTAGAAAGTTTTATAAAAAAAGGCTTTTTTTATGTCCAAAAAACCTCTGGTAGCCATCATAGGAAGGCCCAACGTGGGCAAATCGACTCTTTTTAACCGCATAACGGGCGGTACGAGCGCCATCGCCCATTCGCTCGAAGGGGTAACCAGGGACAGAAACTATGCCCCGGCCGAGTGGGAAGGCAAAAAATTCATCGTTGTGGACACGGGAGGGTTTTATCCCGACTCCCGGGAGGAGATCTTTTCCGAGGTAAAGGAGCAGGCGCTATTCGCCGCGCAGGAGGCGGACCTTATCATCCACCTGATGGACGCAAAACAGGGCCTTACCCCCGCGGACCTGGACATCGCCGAGATGTTGCGCTCCTCGGCGGGTAAAAAAGTTCTCTGGGTCGCCAACAAGATAGACGGCCCCACCGGGGAAGCGCTGCTTTACGATTTCTACCGCATCGGGGCCCGGGAGATCCTGCCGGTCTCCGCCTCCTCAGGGTACATGTTCGATGAGCTCATGGAGAAGATAGCGGAGCAGCTGCCCGAGGCCGGCCAGCCGGAGGCCGAGGCCCAGATGCCTTCCATCGCCGTAGTGGGCAGGCCAAACGTGGGAAAATCGACCTTTATCAACTCCCTGCTGGGCAAAAAAAGGCTCGTTGTGACGCCCGTGGCGGGGACCACGAGGGACTCCATCGACGTGGTCTGCAGCTACTACGGCAGGAAATACCTTTTCGTGGACACGGCAGGGATAAGAAGGAAGTTCTTGAGCGGCCCCCAGCCGCTAGAGCATTTTTCCATGATAAGGGCGTACCGCAGCATAGAGCGCTGCGATGTGGCGGTAGTCATGATAGACGCCACGCAGGGGATCGTCTCCGATGACCAGAAGATAGCGGGCCTTGTGCACGCGGGCGGAAAAGGGGCCGTCTTCGTTCTGAACAAATGGGACATCGTTCAGGACCCGGAGGAGACCTTCAAGAAACTGCAGGCGCAGTTTGCGCGCAGGCTCTGGTTTTTCGGGCATGCCCCAATGCTGACTGCCTCGGGGCTTGAGAGGAAGCGGATAACCAAGATATTCCCGCTGGTGGACGGCGTCCTCCAGGAGCGCGCAAAGACAGTGCCGGCAAAGGGGCTGGAGGACATTCTGCTTGAGGCCCAAAGAGACCTGCGCCTTCCCGTGTACAGGGGGAAGAAGGTGCGCGTATTTTCCCTGAACCAGGTCGGCAAGAACCCTCCGGTTTTTGCCGTGTACGCGGACGCCCCCGATGGCCTCAAGGACGCCCACTTCAGGTATTTCGAGAAAAAACTCAGGGAGAGGTTCTCATTTTCAGGCGTGCCCGTCCGTGTGATAGGGAAGCGCAAGAGATGAGCAGGGCCGTCCGCATCCTTGCAAGGAGCCTCCGGGACTTCTTTTCTGACGGCGGGGTGACCCAGGCGGCGGCCATCGCGTATTTTGCCGTGATGACCATGGTGCCTTTCCTGATATTCCTGTTCTCTCTCTTGGGGTATTTCCTGGGCGGCGCGGCCTTCAGCCGTTTTTTCTTCTCCAGGGTGACGTATTATTTCCCGCAGGGCACCGGCAGGATGGCCCGCATAGTGAAAAGCCTTGTCCATTACAGGAAGGCTGGCCTGCTCTCCTTGCTCATTTACGGCCTTATCTCGTACGGGCTCTTCCTGAACCTGGAGAGGGCCATGAACATCGTCTTCAAGGTGAAAAAGGGGCGCCACATACTGCATTCTTTTTTTCTCGTGTTCCTGGTGATATCGGTCATAGGGGCGCTGATGCTGGGGTTCTTTGTCCTGAACGGGTTTGACCCCGTCCTGTCTTACTTCGGCAGGACCCTCAAACTGGACGTGGTCCATCTGGTGATCATAAAATACCTCCTGCCAGGCAGTCTGCTGTTTGCGGTCTCGCTTGCGCTTTACGTGTTCCTGCCCGCCAGGAAGATAAAAGTGAAACAGGCCGCCTGGGGCGCCCTTTTCACCTCCGTGATGATAGAGGCGGCAAAACATTTTTTTGCCTTCTATATAAGGTCCATCATGCTCACCGGGCACATCTACGGCCCCCTGTCCGCCTTCATGTTCTTCCTCCTGTGGGTTTTCTACTCCGGCTGCATATTCATCGTGGGAGGGGAAATAGCTCATAACGCCGGGGCGGCCGGCAAAAGGGCATACTGATGAGGGACCTGACCGGCAAGATGGTGGAGGTGGGCACGGCAGGCCTGCTCTATGTGGGGAAGCTCATAGAAACGGCTGAACACGAGATCGTGCTGGAGTCCGATACCGGATGGGTCTCCATTCCCATGGACAGGATTGTCTTTATAAGGGAAAAAGAGGAGGACGCACCCCCTTTTTTATTTCCTTGAAATGATATAAAATCGGGTTGTAAGAACATAAGGCTGGCAGAAAAGGGGAGGGAATTTCATACGTGATCAACGTGCTGTTTGCCGTTGCATCGCTGGTTGGTGTTGTAATAGTCGCCGCCATAATCATCAGTTTGATTGAGTTCAGAAGGGAAGTCCGGGTCCTGAACGAGTCCCTGCAGAGGATCGAATCTTCCCTGGCCCCGGCGATACAGAGTTTTACGGAGGCGACCGAGGAGATAAAGGGGCTCGTGCAGGCGGCTAACCGGATAACAGACGATATAAGGGCGGTGACCGGCGCTGGCCGGGGCCTGGCTGCGGAGATAGACAAGATAACGCGGCTGTTGAG
>JAJYJB010000119.1 GCA_021789735.1 Nitrospirota bacterium | reverse complement strand
GATGTCCAGGCTGACAAAAAGAAGCGCGGCAAGCGCCCTGGTAGAGGCCTGCGACCTGGTCCGCCATGTGTCCAGCAAAAACGCCCCGCCAGGAAGCGGCAAGCCGGAGCCGGCCTGGCCCCTGCGCGTGCGCAAAACGGGAGAGACCGCAAGGAGGGCCGTCGAGTAGCTGGCATAAGCCAGGAAGACGTAACTTGCGGAATCCATAAGGGGCACACCCTTTACCCAAAGCTCCCTGCCGGCCGTGCTATGTATATAGAAATAGGCGCCGTAGGGAAACCCGTTATGGATGGATGAAACCTCGGATCCCCACGCTATCAGATAACCGGCGGCCGAAAAAAGGAGCGCCCTCTTATAGCCAAACTGCATCGAGCAGCCAAAAAGATAGGCCAGAAAAAAAAGAAAGACATACGGCCTTAACGCTATGGTGCCCAGCAGGAGGTCGATGAAATGGGCCACGGGCAGGACACGCTCTCAGCGCTTTCTGGAGCTGGAAAAATTCCAGAAGGCGAGCCTGAGCCCATCAAGAGGGTTGGTGAACGCCATCCTCGTGACCGTGGTCTCATAGCCGCCATGCACCATGCAGTTTGCGCACCTCGGGTCTTTCCCGTCCTCATACCGGCTCCAGTCGGTCTCCTTCATCATGCGGGCATAGGTGTCAAAATAGCCGTCCGTGACCAGGTAGCAGGGGGACTTCCACCCGAGGGGGTTGTAAGTGGGGTTGCCCCACGGGGTGCAGCGCATCTGCCTTCTGCCGCACAGGAAATCCATGTAAATGGGGGTGTTTATGAGCGGGTATTTCTTCAGGAAACCGGACATCCGGGTAAACTTCTCGTTTATCTCCGCGCGGTTGAAAAATATGTTGTCCTCGACGCTCTGGTAGGCGAAGGCCGGAGAGATGAGCATCCCGTCCACCCCGGCAGAGTGAAGGAGGTCGAAAAGGCCCTCCAGGTCCTCCGGGTCGGAGGCCTTGTAAATGGTGGTGTTCGTGCTGACCCTGAAGCCTTTTGCCTTTGCCTTCCTTATGGACTCCACCGCCTTCCTGAAGGAGCCCGGCAGGCCCGTGATCTTGTCATGTGTGGCGTCCATTCCGTCAAGATGGAAGTTAAGGGTGAGGGCCGGGTTGGGGGTGAAGGTCTCTATGAATTCCTGTGCGAGCACCCCGTTTGAGCAGAGGTAAATATATTTGCCATCGTCAAGCAGGCCTTTTACAAGTTCCTTCAGGTCCTTGTAGAGCATGGGCTCGCCACCCGTGATGGCGACCACCGGGGCCCCGCATTCCCTGGCGGCCCCAATGCAGGCGGACACCGGCAGGTCGCCCTCGGCGGCGGTCCTTATCCTGTCGCATCCCATGCAGGCCAGGTTGCAGCGGTGGGTAGGCTCAAGCATAAGCACCAGCGGAAACCTTTTGTTTCCCTTCAGGGTGTTTTTAATGAAATAGCTTGTAAGGGTCTTGTAAAGGCCCGGCTGAAATCTCGTCTGTTTTTTGTCCTGCTTTCTGTCTTCCACTATTTTTATTGGCCGCTGTTTTTTGAGACCTTTCCCAGCTCCTCCTTAATGAAAATTACCGCTTCCCTGAACTCTTCCATCTGGACGTGGGTGTTCTTGCAGGGCCCTTCGGGCCGCATGTTCGGTATGGCCAGGACCGGCACCTTCTCCGCCACGTCCTTCATTCCGCTCATGAGGTCCCTCTCGCAGGCCACGGCAAGAATTAAGCCCGGCCTGTACTCCTCTATTGCCCTCCTTGCCTCTTCTCCCCCCACCGCGGTGACAACCTTGAAGTCCTCGCCCGCTATGGATAGTATCTCCTTCCTCACGTCCGCCTTAAGGCACCGCGGCAGAAGTATCAGCGGCCTTTCGGGGCTGAACTTCCCGGAATAGGATTTTATCAGACTGTTGTGCGCCTTGATGAAAGAATTGCCTACCCTGTCCCTGCTGATGCCCAGCTTGGAGCCCAGCCATACAGTTTTGGGCAGAAGAAAGAGGACGTATTTCTCGATCCATCTGCTGGGGAAAAGCGGCTTTTTCCATCTGGCAAGGACGAAAAACCACAGGCTGCCCACGAGCGCCATCGCAATGGCTGCCGCAATGAGCACGTTCTCCGCGAACCCGGGCGCGGACGGGCTGAACTGCCCCAGCCGGGGCTGGATCATGTAAAGCCCTGCGAACGACAGGGCCACAAAAAGTATGACCATTACTACGGCCAGCATGATAAAAGTCCTGGGGGCCTCGTCGATTTTCAGGTCGCGCTGGTCCAGCTCGCCGTCCCAGCCGGCCCATTCGTCCCCGAGTTTTCTGTCTCTCATATGCAGACTGCCACTCCTGTCTTTCTTGCGTTCACATAGCCGTTGCCGGCAAACCACTCCACCGCCTGCCGCACCGCCTCCCTTACCGGCGTCACCGGCAATCCGAGCTCCCTCCGCGCCTTTGCGGAATCATAGTACATGTATTTGCCCGCCATCTTTACCGCTGTAAGGGGTATGGCGGGCGCTTTCTTTCCTCCAGCCAACCTCGAAAACCCCTCGCTTATGTACGCCGCGATCAACACTGGAACGTAAGGGAGCTTCACGGAGGGCGCTTTCACGCCTGAGACCGCGGCAAGCTCAATATAAAAATCCTTGAGCGTCATGTTATGGCCGCCCAGTATGTATTTTTCTCCAGTCCTCCCGTGGCGCGCGGCCAGAAGGTGCCCTTCGGCCACGTCCAGGACGTTCACAAAGTTAAGCCCCGTGTCCAGATAGGCCGGGACCTTCCCGTTAAGAAAGCTCACGATCATCTCGCCGGTCGGGGTCGGTTTTCTGTCCATGGCGCCTATGGGGGTGGAAGGGTTTACGATAACGGCCGGCAGCCCCTTTTGGATGAATTTCTCCACCTCGCGTTCGGCCAGGAACTTGGACCTCTTGTAATGACCGGGCATGTCAGCAAGGCTTACCGGGGTGTCTTCATTCGAGGGCTGTCCGTTTTTTTTCGAAGGGGCAAGCGCACCGACGGTGCTTGTATAGACTATCCTGCCGGCCCCCGCCTCCATTGCCGCCCGCATGACGTTTATGGTGCCCGCCACGTTGGTCTCGTACATCCCGGCTGGGTCCGGCACCCAAAGCCTGTAGTCGGCAGCCAGATGATAGACCTCCTGGCAGCCTTTTGCGGCCCTTGAGACGGAGCCAAAATCCCTTATGTCGCCTTTTGCAAGCTCTATCCCCAGCCTGGAGAGCCAGGGCGCCGCTTTCTCATCCCGGACAAGGGCGCGGACATCATACCCTCTGCCGGCAAGCTTTGAGGCCACATGGTAACCTACAAAACCGGTGGCCCCCGTTACCAGAGCTTTCATCAGACAAAAACCGCCAGTGCCTTCATATGAAAAAAAATCCGCCGAAGTTTCATTAAATTAAGCAAGCCGCAGTTTAACAGAAGATAAAGAACGAAAAAACAAAAAGAGCATAAAATCAAGCTTTGTTCTCTTATGCCTTTTTTATCCTGGCTTTTTTCGCCGTAAGAAACCTGCCAAGCGCCATAAGCGGAAAGCAGTTCCTGTAATTATGATACCGTATCATGAAGTATTTGGGGAAACCTGTGCCGGTGAACTCTTCCTCGTCCCATGTGCCGTCGGCGTTCTGTGTCTCAAGCAGGTAGCGCACGCCCCTTTCAGCCTCCACGGAGCCCGCCTCGCCTGCGGCCACCAGGGCCAGAATGGCCCAAGCCGTCTGGGAAGGCGTGCTGGCGCCATGCCCCTTCAGCCTGCAATCACCGTAGGACTCGCAGCCTTCCCCCCATCCGCCGTCCAGGTTCTGGAAGTTCTTGAGCCACCTGACCGCCCTCCGGACATACGGCTTCGAAAGGTCCTCGCCGATAGAGGCCAGGCCCATGATGACAGACCATGTCCCATAGATGTAGTTGACTCCCCACCTGCCCCAGAACGAGCCGTCCTCCTCCTGGGCGCTCCGGATAAACTCGATGGCGCGCTGCACCCTTGCGTCAGAGATGCTGAACCCGTTGATGCCAAGCATCTCAAGGACACGCCCCGTAACGTCAGCGGTTGAGGGGTCGGTCATCGCCTCCAGGTCTCCGAAGGGTATCTGGTTCAGGACCTCGACGTCGTTTTCCACATCAAACGCCCCCCATCCCCCG
>JAJYJB010000047.1 GCA_021789735.1 Nitrospirota bacterium | reverse complement strand
GGAGATAATCCGCGAGGTCTCAAGCAGCGGCAAGATAGGCGACGGCAAGATCTTCGTGCTGGACGCCAAGGAAGCCATGCGCCTGCGGACCGGGGAAAAGGGCGTTTACGCGCTTTAAGGGGAAAAATCCCGCACCCCTTCTCCCGATGGAAGAAGGGGTGCGGGGACCAATTAAAAGGAGGTTTCAATAAATGAAAAGAATAGAAGCCATAGTACGCCCCACGAAGGTGGGCGAAGTGCTTGCCGCTCTTGCGAAGGTGGGCCATCCGGGTGTCATGGTCTCCGAGATAGAGGGCCATGGGAGCCAGATGGGCGTGGAACACCAGGTAAGAGGCAAGACTTACAAGGTCCCGCTCCTTACAAAGAAAAAGATAGATGTGGTCGTGAAGGACGCCGAGGCCGCCAAGATAATCGAAGCCATACAGAAGGCCGTGGCCACTGGCGAGATAGGTGACGGCAAGATATTCGTCTCATCAATGGAAGACGCCATAAGGATAAGGACGGGCGAAAGCGGAGAAAAGGCAGTCTAGTTTAAATAAAGGAAAAGCGGTCCAATAAAAAATTTCCTCCCCCGGGGTCCCATTATTGGGACCCCCTCCGATTAGCCTCCCTCATCATCCCCAGTTAATGGACACTCCGCCTTTCGGAGCTAATAAATCAAAAATCCTGGATTTGACACCACGCTGCTGGCCTACAGATTTATTTCCGTTAAAACGCCATGCAGCATTTTTAAAGGGAAATTGTAGAACTTGATGAACGTGGGCGTGAGTTTCTTGATCACTGAAAACATCTTCCATACCGGATTGCCGGTGCTGATGTCCTCGAGCCCGTAAAAGACGACCCTGGCCTCGATGCCCGCCTCCTTTAGTATCTCTTCTACCTCGACCACCTCCATATACCCAGCCTGTATCTCGAAAACCCTGAGGCCCACCCAAAGGTCCTCTTTAAAGTAGCCGGTAACGCCGAAAGGATCGTTTCTCTTGATTATCGACAAGAAAATATTGTCCCGGTATATCACTCCGTGGTTAAACATCGTTTGTATTATGTAGTAAGGTATCTCCCTGACATCCTTTAAAAGGAAAAGGGCGGTGCCCTCCAGCTTGCGGGGGCTGGAATAAAGTTCCCTGAATTTCATCAGGAAATCCTCAAGCCGCATGAATTCCATCTGCCTGTAAAGCTGCTTCTGGCCCTCGGTCCATAAAAGGATGATGGCCAGGGGCATGAAAGCGATGATGAGGGACCAGTAGGCGCCGTGCGGTATCTTTGTCGTATTGGCGCTGAGATACATCACATCCACGAAGGTGACCGCGACGCCGCCGATAGCGTAGAGGGGCTGTTTCCTTAAGGAAAATATCCATATGATCATGATGCCCGTAATGGTCATCGTCCCGGTAACCGCGAGGCCGTAGGCCGCCGCGAGATTGGCCGACGCCTGGAACTTGAGCATCATGAGGATGACGGCAAAAAGAAGGAACCAGTTGACCGAAGGAATATAGATCTGAGACTGCATTTCATGGGAGGTGTAGTCCACCTTGAACATCGGCATGATCCGCGTGGTTATGCCCTGGTAGACTATAGAGAACATCCCGCTAATCATCGCCTGGGAGGCTATAATGGTGGCGGCGATGCTGAGCAGGAGGAAGGGCACGTAGAGCGCCCGCGCATAATGGAAGATCATTTCGAAAAGTACGTTTTTTGCTTCAGGATGCGTCATAAGGAACGCCCCCTGCCCCAGATAATTAAGAACAAGGGCCACAAAGACCACCCCCCAGGCCTGTCTTATCGGTTTTGCGCCCAGGTGCCCCATGTCCGCGTAAAGGGCCTCTCCGCCAGTGGCTACCAGAATGATATCCCCCAGGGCCAGAAAGCCCTTCAGTCCGTGGTGAACGAGAAACATTATCCCATAAAAGGGGTTCAGCGCCAGAAGGACCGAAGGCGCCTGCATGATGCCGGCCAAACCCGAAAGGGAAAGGGCCGAAAACCATATGACCATTATAGGGCCGAAAGCCCCGGCCACCTTCTCGGTCCCCTTGCTCTGGACGGCGAAAAGCAGGATGGCGATGATAATCGATATAAGCACTATCGTGGCCCTGGTAATGTGCTCGAAACCGGGTATCAGCACGGTGCCTTCGACGGCGCTAAGGATACTTATCGCCGGGGTGATCACGCCGTCTCCCATGAGAAGCGAGATGCCTATAAAGGACAATATGGAAACAAGAAAGATAAGCTTTTTCGATTTGAGACCGGAGGCCAGTATCTCCTTAAGCACTATCGTGCCGCCCTCGCCCCGGCGGCTCAGGTTCATGGCGACCCATGCGTATTGGACGGTTACAAGCATGACAAGGGTCCATATCATGAGCGAGAGGACCCCGATTATGTTGCCGGGTGAGGACTTAAGAAGGAGGAAAACGACCGTCAGGGTATAGATCGGGCTTGTCCCTATGTCGCCAAAAACAAGCCCCATGGCTTTGTTAATGCCCTTTATCGCATTTTGATTTTCCTTCAACAACTTGCCTCTCCCAAGGGTAGCAGGCCGGTTAGCCTTGCCGGATCATTTTACCGCGGCAAACCAGATTTAAACGCAACAAAGCCAGATTTTACCGCAACAAAGATGGTAACCATGCTGCGAAAGAATGTCAATCGTCCCTGACAATTTTGTATGACAAATTTGTTTCAGTAATTTTTAAGTTTTCTTAATAGATGCTTCCGGAGCCGGCTTTCCCGATACAAACGGCATAACGGGTTTGCCAAACGGGTAAAATGCTATAATATCCCTTACCATGAAAGCGGAAAAACAGGCAAAATGGAGGCCCGAGGGCGTTTTGCCCCTGTGCCCCGTGTGCGGCAGGGAACTCGGCCCTGAACGCCTTAAAAAAGACGGATTTTTTTACGAGTGCGCCTGCGGGGAAGCCATACCGCAGGAGCTTGCGCTTGAGCCTTTTGAAGGCTGCACCCACGGCCTCAACTGCAACTGCGGCAGAGAGAAAAAAAGAAAACAATAGAAGCAGGAAATAAAAAAATAAAAAGTAAAAAAACAAAAAACTTATGAAAAAGGGATATTTCGGCCCGTACGGCGGGCGTTTTGTACCGGAGACCTTGATGCCTGCCCTGATGGAGCTGGAAGCGGCGTGGGCTGCCTCCACAAGGGACAAGGCATTCAGGCAGGAGTTCAATCAACTGGCCAGGGATTTTATCGGACGCCCTACGCCTCTTTACTTTGCCCGCCGCCTAAGCCAGGAGTTTGGCGGTGCAAAGATATATCTTAAGCGCGAGGACCTTACCCATACCGGTGCCCACAAGATAAATAACGCCCTGGGGCAGGCCCTTCTTGCAAAAAAGATGGGCAAGGGCAGGCTCATAGCGGAGACGGGGGCGGGGCAGCACGGGGTGGCCACCGCCACCGGCGCGGCCCTCCTGGGCCTGGATTGCGTCATCTACATGGGGTCCGAGGATGCCAGAAGACAGGCCCTGAACGTTTTTAGAATGAAGCTTCTGGGCGCGGAGGTGAGGGAGGTGTCCGCCGGTTCCCGGACGCTCAAGGACGCCATCAATGAGGCGCTGAGGGACTGGACCACGAACGTAAGAAATACGCATTATGTCCTTGGCACGGTATTCGGCCCGCATCCCTTCCCCTCGATGGTGCGGGATTTCCAGTCAGTGATAGGGAAAGAGGCCAGGGCGCAGATACTGAGGGCGGAAGGCAGGCTGCCCGGCCATCTTGTTGCCTGCGTGGGCGGGGGAAGCAACGCAATGGGGCTTTTCAGCGCCTTTCTTAAAGATAAAGACGTCCTCATGACCGGCGTGGAGGCCGGGGGCAAGGGCATAGAAAGCGGGGAGCACGCCGCCCGGTTCGCCGGGGGGCAGATAGGCGTATTCCAAGGGGCCAAGAGCTATCTTCTTCAGGACGAGGTGGGCAATATCCTTGGCACCCATTCGGTCTCGGCCGGGCTTGATTATGCCTCCGTGGGCCCTGAGCATGCGTTTCTCAAGGAAGAAGGCCGGGTGCGCTATACCTATGCGACGGATGATGAGGCCCTTGAGAGTTTCGGGCTTCTGTCCAGGCTGGAGGGCATCATTCCGGCGCTGGAATCCTCCCACGCCATAGCGGAGGCCAGAAAGATAGCGCCCGCCATGCCCAAAGATTCCATAATAATCGTGAACCTCTCCGGCCGTGGCGACAAGGACGTTCAGGAAGTGGCGCGCATAATGGGGCCGGGATTCCCTGGAAATGAAAAAGAACAGACAAGGAAAGACCGTCCGCTATGAGTTCAGGGAGGCTGGAAAAACGCTTCAGCCTGCTTAAAAAAGAGGGCAGGAAGGCCTTTATCCCTTACATCATGTGCGGCGACCCGGCGCTTGAAAAAACGGAGCACATGATAAGTCTCCTTGAGGAGTGCGGGGCGGACGCCATTGAGCTTGGCGTTCCCTTTTCAGACCCCCTGGCGGACGGCCCCGTGATACAGGCCGCGGGGCAAAGGGCGCTCGATGCCGGGGTGAACCTGAGGGTTTCGATGGACTTCGTTAAAAAGATCAGGACGAAGACGGAAGTGCCGCTCATACTGATGACGTACTACAACCCTGTTTTCAGGTATGGGGAGGACGCCTTTGCCGCGGACGCCCCGGCGGCCGGGGTTGACGGCGTTATAATCCCCGACCTGCCGGTTGAGGAAGGGGAGTCCTTTGCCGGAAACGCAGGCAGGCACGGGCTGGACGTCATTTTTCTAGCGGCGCCCACATCCGGGGACGAAAGGCTTAAGAAAGTGGCCCGGGCCTCAAGTGGTTTTATCTATTTCGTTTCCATAACCGGCATAACCGGGGCCAAGCTTGCCATATCGGATGAACTGGGGGTTTCGGTTTCAAAGCTCAAGGCGGTCTCCGCAAGAAAAAGAAAACAAAAACCCGTAATGGTCGGGTTCGGCATCCGGACCCCGGAGGAGGCGGGCATGGTTTCCTCCATGGCGGACGGCGTGGTGATAGGAAGCGCCATCGTGAAGGCGGCGTCAGAGATGGAAGAAGCGGAGCTTAAGGAATACCTGCTTGCCCTGAGGGCGGCGATAAAATAGAGAAATGAATAAAGTGAAAAAGAAAAAAGAAAAGAAAAAGCATGACCTGGTTTAAGAAGACAAAAGCCGAGCTTAAAAAGGTAAAGATACCTGAGGGCTCCTGGGTAAAATGCGACAGCTGCAAGGAGATCATCTACCGTAAGGAGATAGAGCGCAATCTCAAGGTCTGCCCCAAGTGCAACTATCACTTCAGGATCGACGCCAGGGAGCGGATAGCGCTGCTTTTTGACCCCGGGAGTTTTGAGGAGGCGGACGCCCTTATCGTTTCGGCGGACCCCCTTTCCTTCAAGGACACCATGCCTTATAAGGAAAGGCTTGAAAAGAACACCGGAAAGACCGGGCTTACAGAGGCCGCCCTGTCGGGCACGGCCCTTGTGAGCGGCATGCGGGTTTCGGCCGTAATAATGGATTTTGCCTTTATGGGGGGCAGCATGGGCTCCGCGGTCGGGGAAAAGATCGTGCGCGCCGCCGAAAGGGCGATGGATGAGAAGGTCCCCCTGGTCACGGTGTCTTCCTCAGGCGGGGCCAGGATGCAGGAGGGCATCTTCTCCCTCATGCAGATGGCCAGGGTCTCTGCCGCCATAGGGAGGCTTAAAGGAAACTCCCTGCCCTATCTATCCATCCTTGCGGACCCTACCTTCGGGGGGGTGACGGCAAGTTTCGCCATGCTTGGGGACGTTATCATTGCGGAGCCAAGGAGCCTGATAGGTTTTGCCGGGCCCAGGGTCATAGAGCAGACTATAAAGCAGCAGCTCCCTGATAATTTTCAGAGGGCGGAGTTCCTGCTGGAGCACGGCCTTATAGATATGGTCGTGCACAGGAAGGACATCAAATGCGTCATCGCGAAACTCTTTGCGCACCTTAGCGTAGCATCATGAAAAAAGGCGGGCGGGCCGTGAGACCCGTCCCAAAAGAAGAAAAAACAAAAACACAAACCCCCAAAAAAACCATCGGCCAGGAAACTGAACAGATGCGGGAAGCCAGGTACCTGGAAGTCCTCCGCTATCTCTACGGCCTCCAGAAATTCGGCATAAAGCTGGGGCTTCAGAACATACGCAGCCTGCTTTCCTCCCTGGGCAACCCCGAAAGCAGTTTCAAGTGCATCCATGTGGCCGGCACCAACGGCAAGGGCTCCACATCCGCGGCCATAGCCTCCATCCTCAGGGCCGCAGGGAAAAAAACGGGCCTCTTCACCTCTCCCCATCTGCTTGACTTCACCGAAAGGATGAAGATTGACGGGCAGGAGATCGGAACGGGAAAGACCGTGGAGCTTGCGGCGGAGGTAAAGGAGGCGGTTGAGCGGACAAAGGGTTTTTCAAAAGATATAAGCCCCACATTTTTTGAGTTCATCACGGCCATGGCCCTCCTTTGGTTCAGGCAGGAGGGCGTGGAATGGGCGGTGCTTGAGACGGGCATGGGGGGCAGACTGGATTCCACCAACGTTGTAACCCCGGAGGTCTCCGTTATCACTACCGTGGGGGTGGACCACAAGGAGTTCCTTGGGGGCACGCTCAGGGAGATAGCCCAGGAGAAGGCGGGCATAATAAAGCAGGGGGTCCCGGTGGTATTGGGCCCCCAGAGGCCGGAGACGCTGGCTGTTTTTGAAGAGCGTTTTTTTTCGTTGAACAGGGATCTTACTTTGCTGGGGTCATCATCGCCCCGGTTTTTTCTTTATGGGAGGGAATTTTCATCCGCGCTGGCCGAAAGCTCCGCTGGCGGCGTCATTTTTGATTATTCGGGTTCTTTCTTTTCGGCCAAGAACCTTTTTTTCCCCCTGGCCGGGGATTACCAGATCATAAACGGCGCGGTGGCCGCGGAGGCCGCAGCAGCCGCCGGGATGGGCAGCGAGGGTTTTGTACGTGAAGGGCTAAGGCTGGCAACACTTCCCGGAAGGCTGGAACTCCTGGAGGAGTCACCGGAGATAAGGCTGGACGGGGCCCACAACCCGGATGCGGCCGCCGCGCTGGCCGGGGCGCTCAGGAAGATATTCCTGGCTGAAGGAAGAAGGCTCATCCTGGTGCTTGGTATAATGGGCGACAAGGACATCGACGGCATCCTGGCCCCGCTTCTGCCCCTGGCGGCTGAAAGCGGCGGGAAGGCGATATTTACCGCCCCGGCCTACGGGAGGGCCGCAGGGCCGGAAGAGCTGCAAAGACGCGCCGATGCCCTGGGCTTTTACGGGATGGGCAATGTGGCGGCCTCATCGCTTTCCAAGGCGATACGGGAGGCAAAAAAGCTCGCCCGGCCGGAGGACCTGATCGTGGTAACGGGCTCTTTTTACACCGCGGGAGAAGCAAAAGAGATCCTGAAGCAGGAGGGCGGAAAACTTTCCAGGCTTAGAGAGACAAGGTAAGCGGGAGAGTCAAAAAGCAAAAATATGCGGAGGGCAGATCAGGCGAGAGGGGCAAGCAAGATCGGGGGAGGACTTGCCGTTTCAATCCTTACCCTGGCCCTCGCGTTTTTTTGTCTTCTTTTTTTGCCCTCTGCCGCGCGGGCTCAAAAACAGGACCAAAAAGAAAAAGGGAAAGAAAACGCAAAAAGCCTGCCCGGGCAGATCAACATAAGTTCAGACACCATGACCCACTCCGGCAACAGTTATTATTTTGAGGGCTCCGTCGTGATAGTGTGGGGGGACCTTACAGCCGGAGGCGACAGGGCGATCTATAACGCGGTGACGGATGATCTGCATCTCATCGGGAACGCCTACATGGTGGACCCGGCGGTGGTCATAAACGCCCGCGAGGCCATTTACAACATGAAAAGCAAGACGGGTGTCCTTTACGATGCCTCCATATTTGTACGGAAAAGGAATTTCTATATAAAGGGAAGCACGATAAACAGGGTTGCCCCGGACACATACCTGGTTAAAAAAGCTGTGTTTACCGCATGCGAAGGCAATCACCCCGCCTGGGCGCTGGAGGCGGCTACGGCCAAGGCGGTGATCGGGGAC
This sequence comes from Nitrospirota bacterium, assembly GCA_021789735.1. The sequence goes on along the minus strand of JAJYJB010000047.1, from coordinate 12,778 downwards.
AAACTCTGGATGAAGGACGCCCGGATCAAGGCGGGCCCCATCCCGGTATTCTATACGCCGCGGTTCGCGGCCTCCTTGTCGCAAAAGCGGGCCAGCGGTTTTCTTTCCCCCAATCTGGGCTGGAGCACATTTGGCGGCGCAAACATCGATATCCCTTATTACTGGGCCATTTCCGGCAACAAGGACGCTACCGTGAGCCTGGATTACTATTCAAAAAGGGCCGTTGGCGGCTCGCTGGAGGGCCGTTACCTGTTTCCCTCCGCGATCGATCCGTCGGGGATCTCCGGGTTTGAGAAGCTCACGTATCTGCGCGACTGGAAAGACCAGGTCAATTATCTGACCCTGTACGGGTGGAATACCGGGCCTTACGCTTCCGTGGAGCTCAATTGGGCCAACCACAGGGACTACCATAAGCTCTTCGACCTTAACTTCCAGAAGTCAGAACAGCGTTTCCTGGAATCCAAGGGAGAGGGGCGGCTGGAGCTCTCCGGTTATGGAAAGGCCTTTGTGAGGGTGCGCTGGTTCCAGGACGAAATGGACGGGGTGGACCAGTCCGGCGTCATCCAGGAACTGCCGGAGGCAGGCGTTTATCTCTATCCAAGGAGGGTAAGCCCTCAATTCCTGGGGCACACCGCCGCGTTTGACATGCAGTCCGCGCTTACAAATTTCTGGCGCGAGGACGGACAAACCGCAGTGAGGTTCTATGCCGCCCCGAGGCTGTCTTATACGGTTGGCGACGGGGTCAGCTTTTTCCAGTCCGCGGGGGTTGGGATAAGGCATTACGATCTCATGTCGCCAGGCCAGGAGATAGACAGGGTGGTCTTCAACTATGATGCGTCACTGCGGACGAGGTTTGAAAAGACCTTTCGAAACGGGGTCACCCATTACGTGGAACCCTCGCTCGAATTCGTTGACAGGGACCTTTCCGGACAGGCCCCGCCTATAGTCTTCGATTCCACGGAACTGGAGGACAAGGCCCGTTATCTGCAGGCTTCGCTGATGAACCGGTTCAGGGACAAGGGCGGCGAGTTCCTGGATGTCCTGGTAACGGAGCAGTTCGACACCAGGGTTGGCCGCGCCCAGCCCATCACGCTTAACATATCTTCTTCCAGGCCGGCCGCGATCAGCGGCAGCCTCACCTATGACCCTTACGCCCGGAAGCTCCAGGCTGTCCAGTTGAACTCCACCTTTTCCCTGTTAAAGGGGGTTTCGTTTAACGTGATAGAGACATATACGCCGGTGCAGGACTCCTGGGTGCATAACATAAGCTCCAGTGTGGTCCTCTCATCTTATTTCACGGTCGTAAACGCCATATGGTACGACACGACGGCTGGTCTGCAGCAATTCAGTTCCGAGCTCCGGTACCAAAGCCAGTGCTGGGGGATGGACTTCATCTTTGACAAGAAGCCCGGCAATACCGCTTTTTACGCCAGGGTGAGGCTGAGAGGGCTTGGCAGCGGCGTTTAAAGTTTTTATATTTTTTTTTAAAACAGTGGGTGCTTTTCCATCGAGCGCCGGTTTTAAGTTAAAATGATTTTGTGGAGATGAAAGAAAAAAGGATGGGATGCAAGACCTGCGGCGCTCAGGTCAAGGCCGTTTTCGGCTGAAGGAGCGTAAGGATACGCTGCACGTCGTGCGGCAGGAGTTTTGAGATAAAAGATTATCTGGATGAGATCGATGAGAGGCTCTGGGAAGAGATCTCCCGCCGCCCCTGCAACAGAGCATGATCAAATATAACAGGGCATAATGAGGCGGCAACAGGGCATGATAAAGGAGTGAATAAAAAAAGAAAATGATCAAAGCGTCTCTTAAAAAACTGGAAGACCTGTACGCCCGTATGGACACCGAGTATGAAAAACTCTCGCAGCTTTATGGTCTTGCCTGCGAGGGGTGCGCTGAAAACTGCTGCTCCCAGAGGTTCCACCATCACACGCTTGCCGAGTATCTTTTTTTGCTCGAAGGTCTCAAGGCCGCGGAACCGGAGATCCAGGAGACCATTTTAAGGCGGGCCAGGGTGGTGGTCGAAAGCTACGCCCACGAGCTGGAGGCCGGGGAGATATTCAAGCTCATGTGCCCCGTGAACTTTAACGGTCTTTGCGCGCTCTACAAATGGAGGCCCATGATATGCAGGCTTCACGGCCTGCCCCATTATTTCATAATGCCCGACGGCGCCAGGAAAGCCGGGAGCGGGTGCTACAGGCTGAACGGCGCGGAAAAGGCCACACCCCATCACGGCATGGACAGGACCCCTTTTTATGAGGGGCTTGCGCGGATAGAAAAAGACGTGCGGGAGCATCTGGGCTACAGGGAGCGGTTCAGGAAGACCACGGCGCAGATGCTGATGGATATGTCCCTGGAAGTGGACATCGACGGATGAATTTTTCTTTTTTGTTCTTTCAGTAAAATGGACCAGCAAAAGGGAAAAATAAAATAAAAATCAAAATAAAGAAACTCCTCATAGACGGATATAACCTGACAGGCATCCAGCACCCTGACCTGGAGAAAGAAAGGGGAGAGTTGTTGGAGCAGCTGCGGTTCTACCGGGAGAGGAAGGGGCATGAGATCACGGTTGTATTTGACGGATGGGGCGGCAGCTCTCACCTGGAAAGCCGTTCGGTCCTTGGCGGCCTGAACGTCATCTACTCCAGGATAGGAGAAAAAGCGGACGCCGTGATCAAAAGGATGCTCGAAAAAGAAAGCGGCATCATTCTTGTAAGCTCCGACCGGGAGCTGCAGAACGCGGCATGGGCCCACGGCTCGGTGGCCGTTTCCTCCGCGCTTTTCACAAAGAAACTTTTTCTTTTTTCGGACGGCAGCGGGGCGGAGGGGGAACCGGAAGAAGATGATGATTCTTTCTCCACCCGGCGCACGGGAAACCCAAGGCAGCCCTCAAAACGGCAAAAAGCCCTTGAGAGGGCACTGAAGGGACTATGATGGCCGAAAAGAAGACCACGGTACTGGTAGTCGAAGACGAAAAGAAGATATCAGACGTCGTAAAGCTCTACCTTGAAAGGGAGGGTTTCCTGCCTCTGATAGCGGGCTCGGCGGAGGAGGCCATGCATCACCTTAAGCAGCCCCCGGACCTCGTTTTGCTGGACCTCATGCTCCCGGGCATCCAGGGAGAGGAGCTCTGCGGCATGATAAGGCAGAACTCGAATGTGCCCATAATCATGCTTACAGCCAGGACGGGTGAAGACGACATCATAAAGGGCCTGAGCCTTGGCGCGGACGATTACGTTCAAAAACCCTTCAGCCCCGGAGAGCTTCTTGCGCGGATAAAGGCGCAGCTGAGGAGGCACAAAAGGCCTTACACCAGGATGTCTTTCAACAAGGGCTCGCTGACCATAGACGTGCTTAAGAGAGAGGTGGCCCGCGACGGCCAGCCGCTTACCCTTACCCCCTCGGAATTCGGCATCCTTGTCTCCCTTTGCGAGAGACCGGGGATGGTGCTTTCGCGCCTGCAGCTTGTCAATATGGTGCAGGGCTATGATTTCGAAGGTTATGAGCGGACGATAGACGCCCACGTGAAGAACCTCCGTCAAAAAATAGAGGACGATCCCAAGAACCCCACTTTCATCAAGACCATATACGGGATAGGCTACAAGTTCATAGGCGCAAGGGATGAGGAGTAAGCTTTTTGTAGCCTTCCTTCTGGTCATCGCGCTGGCCCTTCTTTCAAACTTTCTTTTTGGCCGCAGGATACTGAAGGACTTTGCTGCCTACGAGAAGGGCACAAGGGAGGACCATATTTATTTGGTCCTTGCCTCCGTTGAAGGCAGCTATACCGCTGGTTCAAGGGGCGGACGCTGGGACATGAAGTCCCTGGACGACTCCCTGCGCTGGGCCGCCATGTTGCGGTTTGACTGCAAGGTGGAAGACCTTTCAGGCAAGACTGTCATGAGCTCCGTGCAGGCGGTAAACCGCCTTGGGGAGGCAATGCGCTTGCGGATGCAGATAGTCGAGCCCGAAAGCACTGGCGGCCCGCCCTATGAGAACTATCCCCTGTTCCACAGGGGCAGCCAGATAGGCACGCTTGCCATCAGGGACCTCTTGCCCCCGCCTAATTCGCCGATTAGACAGAAAGAGCATATCTTCAAAGAAAGGGGGCGGCAATTCCTCATCACATCTTTTGCGATAGCGGGCTGCGGCGCCCTTTTTCTGGCTATTGTCTTCAGCCAGTTTTTGTCCAGGCCTGTCAGAGAGCTCAAGCGGGCCGCCCAGACCCTTGCCGGAGGCGACCTCTCCGTGCGCCTAAAAGGGGCGGGCGCGGATGAGATAGGCAGGCTCAAGGCATCCTTCAACGCCATGGCGGAGGCCCTCCAGAGGGAGGACTCTTTAAGAAAACGGCTTACCTCCAATGTGGCCCATGAACTGCGCACCCCGCTTGCCGTTATGCGGGCGCGGATAGAGGCAATGATCGACGGGGTGATCGATGCGGACCGTGCCGGGCTCGAATCACTTCAGGTTGAGCTTGACTCTCTGACCCGCCTTATAGGCAGCATGGAGGACCTTACAAAGGCGGAGGCAGGTTTCTTAAAGAAAAGCCCGCCGGAGAAGGTGCTTCTGCGGGAATTCCTGGAAGGCATCATCACGGGCATGGAGCCCCTTTTCATGGACAGCGGCCTGAAACTGGAGCTTGCGCCGGGACAGGAATTTTCCGTGTTCACCGAGCCTGAGAAGCTGGAAAAAGTGCTTAAAAATATAATCAAGAACGCAAGGAACCACACCGCACAGGGCGGGGTGCTGCTGAAATACGGCATTGAGGGCGCGATGTTCTACATCGAGGTGGAAGATACCGGCAAGGGAATAGCCCCCGGCGAGCTTGCCCGCATCTTTGACAGGTTTTACAAGGGAAAGGGTTCAAAGGGATTCGGCCTGGGGCTCGCAATAGCCAGGGAGCTTATAGAGGTCATGGGCGGCAGCGTGGGCGTGCGAAGCGAACCGGGAGCAGGCTCAGTATTCAAGATCATTCTGCCCCGCGGGAAAGAGCATTAAGGCTGTCCCTGAGGGCGGAAAGCAGTTTTTGTTTTTTGCCATTCCGGTTCCCGGAATCCCCTGGCCCTGATGCCTCTGGAAAGAGCGGCCTCCCATACCGTACCTCTATCATGACCGGCTTCAGTAAACTGCCGCCGCGGGGAAGCGCCTTGTGGGCCCCCTCTATCCAGGCCGGCACAATAGGCACGCCCTCGTTTACCGCCATCGCCGCGATGCCCGGTTTTAACTCCATCAGCCGGCCGTCAAAAGACCTTCCGCCCTCCGGAAAAACGCAAAGCGCGTAACCCTGCCTCAATGTCCCGGCCGAAACCCTGAGCGCGCCCCCAAGCAGATGCTCCCTGTCTATGGGGATCACATGCACCACCTTAAGAGTGTGGGCCATTAGCCCCCTGAAATACGTCTCCCATCCGACAAAAAAAAGCGACCGGACGTTCCGCTTGGGCAGCGAGGCCGCAATAACGAACGCGTCAAGGAAGCTTGAATGGTTGGGCGCAAGGATGAAAGGGCCGTCCGGAAGGTTTTGCAACCCCTTGCTCTTCAGCCTGAAAAGGGCCTTTGCCAGCAGTTTAAGCAGATAATAAAGCAGAAAAGTTGCCGCCTTTTCAGACATGCTGAAAGAGATTTTGCCTATTTCCTTTTCCCTTCCCTCCTGCGCAAAAGGTAGAGGCAAAAAAAATTTTTCCCCTTCCGGGACGGGCTTTTCTTCTCCGGAGGACAGAAAAACCACCATCTTTTTAAGAAGCTCCCCCGCCGTCTGCACGTCCAGAAGAAAGTCATCACGCAGCGTCCTTTTCTCTTGGCCTAATGAGGGCAAAAACTCCTCTTCAAGGGCGGACAGAAGCTCTATCCTTTTAAGGGAATCCAGGCCAAGGTCCAGTTCCAGGTTGTCCTCCGCCCTTATTGCGGTCCCGGTTTTCCGCCCCGCAACCGAATTGAGGGCGCGGGCGATCTTCTCCCCAGGGCCCCCTAGGAATTCGGAGCCTGTCTCCTTTGCCTCCGGGACGGCGGTCTTTAGCAGCTCGCCCAGCCGGAATCTTTTTATCTTCCCCAGCGGCGTTTTTGGCAGGGGGCCCTTTATGAGTGAAAATCCGGTAAGCCGCATGAACGGCGGCAGCCCCTGTCCCAGACGCATGAGCTCCCACCCGGTCTCTTCCCTGAGGTTTGCAAGCCCTTTTCCCCTTGCGTAATCGAGATCCGGCACGATGACGCCCTTCAGTGCCCCGTTTTCCTCGTAAACGGCCATATCTTTAATGAGCGGACTCTCCCTGTAGCGCCTTTCCACCTCGTCAGGGGCCACGTTCTTTCCGGAAGACAGGACCAGTATCTCTTTTTCCCTGCCGGTGATAAAAAGGTAGCCCTCATCGTCCAGCCAGCCCGTGTCGCCTGTGTGAAGCCAGCCGTCCTCTATCGCCCTTGCCGTTTCCTCCGGTTTCAGCCAATATCCGGACATAAGCATGGGGCCGCTCAGGAGCACCTCCCCGTTTTCTATCCTGACCCGTACCCCCCTGATGGGTTTTCCCGCCGAGCCGGGCTTTCTTTTTTTAACCGGGTTGAAGGTCACTATCGGGGATGTCTCCGTGAGCCCATAGCCCTCCACAATGGTAAAACCCACGGCTTCCAGGTCCCGCATCACCTCTGGAGCCAGCCGCGCTCCCCCGGAGGCTATCAGCCTCAGGCAGCCGCCAAAGACTGCGTGGACCTTTCTGAATACCACCTTGCCGGGATTCATTCCGGTTTTCCCCCTTAAGGCTCCGAAAAGGGGCAGAAGCGGAGCAAGCGGTTTTGGTAGTCTCTTTTTTATGGAGGTGTCCAAAAGCTCAAGCATCTGGGGCACGGCTATCATGATTGTAACCCCGCGCGCCTTGGCTACCCGCGCAAGTTCTTTCCCTTTTATGGAGGCAAGCAGGGTAAGCGAGGCCCCGGACAAAAAAGAGGCTATAAAGCACATAATGGGATAGGAGTGGTAAAAGGGAAGGCCCAACAACAGGTTTTCCCCCTCGCCCACTATTCCTGTTTCGATCACGCCAAGGGCATCGGAGATAAGGTTCCCGTGGGTGAGCGTCACACCTTTTTGAAGGCCGGTGGTCCCGGAAGTGTAAATTATCATGGCGGGCTCATCCATTTGAGCGGAGGGCTGCGCGGGTGGACTTGTTAAGGCCGCGCCTTCTTTTGTTGATCTGGTTTTGCTTTCTGCCATCATGGAGGCAGAAAATTCTTCCAGGTCTATCATCATTGGGAAATGATCGAGCCCGCCGGAAAGAGGGGAAAAGCGGTTTTTTGTCTCCCTGTTTGCCACAAGGGCCTCGGGGCTGCAGTCCGCAAGGACCGCCTTCAGGTCTTCATCGGGAGCGGCCTCATTTACCGGCACAGCTATCGCGCCAGCAAGCACTACCCCGGTGAAGGCGATGCACCACTCCGGGCCTGCGGGCACCAAAAGGGCGGTCTTCATACCGGGCCGTACGCCCAGGTGAAGCAGGTGCCGCGCAAACAGGTTTGCGCGCACCATGAATTCGCCGTACGATAAGGTTTTCTCTTCTGGTGAAGACGGTTTTTCTTCGATCTCGTATTTCAGAAAGGGATTTTGTTTGAACTTTTCCGAGGCTGCCAGAAACCGCAGGGCAAGGTTATCTGTTTTTTTATTTTCCGTCATTAAGGATATGCAGGGCGGCCCTGTGGATGTCCATGTTGGCTGAAGCCAGAAGCGACGCTCCTCCACGTGATGCTGAAAGCCCTATCTTTTGCCCATCCAATTCCCGGCCTTCCATGTCCGTAAAGATGCCCCCGGCCTCTTTTACCAGCAAATACCCGGCGGCATAATCGAAGCTCCTTGATGCTCCTGGGCTTACAAACAGGCTTGACGCGCCGGAGGCAAGATAGGCCAGGTCGAGGGCTATGGAGCCAAGGCACCTTGTTCTCCTTGCGGCCCCGAGCAGCGGCAATATCTCCTTCAGGTGTATGGAAGGGGTCCTGGCCTCAAAGGCGCAAAGGCCGATTATCGCGTCCTTCAGGCAATGGATGGGGACGCCGTTCTGGAAGGCCCCTCGTCCTTTTTCCGCCCAAAACTCTTCGCCCGTAACCAGGTTTATAACATAACCAAGCTCCAGGCCGCCAAGCTCATCGCTTGTGGAAACGGCGATAGAGGCGCCCCAAAACGGGATGCCGGAAACGGCGTTCTTGCTGCCGTCTATCGGGTCTATGGCCACGGTCCGGGCTTCACCCGTCCCTTCGATGTCCAGGGCGCCGGCCTCCTCGCTTATTATGTGAAGGCGCTCGCCAAGCCCCCGGAGGCCCTCAAGGATCGTGTCTTCGGCAAGCTTGTCGATAGGGAAAGTGCGGTCCCCGCCCGCTCCCCGCTCCATGGGCGCCTGCCCTTTCGGCCTGGAGAGCCTCATCTCCTTATATACAAGCTTTCCGATGCGGCATAAATCTTCTGCGTTCATGGTTAGAACTATTTTACGGGAATTCGGGGAAACGGGAAAGCCCGGCGGCGGAACCTTCAAAAAAGGAGGGGAAAACTTGACTGGCAAAGACCACTGGAAGTAAGATGAACAGTCCGGCGCCGGCATGCGTTTTTAAGCGGGCATGGTCCCACGGAAACGGCTGGACACAACCACCGGAATACGCAGGCAAAAAACCAGAAGGGAAAACGGATTTTAAAGCAGCCAGGAAATAGGATAAATGGTGCGGGCAAAGCGTTGGGAGCTGCTGTTTGCGCCATGGATGAGGAGGAGAATTTTCTTGAAGGCGGTAAATAAGGTTCTTCCGTTTGTTTTTGTTTTTGTTTTTTTGACGGTAATGTTTTGCACCCATGCTTTTGTTTCAGCCGCGGCGTCCGCGAGCCTGAATAAACAGCTTATTTCAGCGGCGGCCTATGATGGAACCCTGCTCGAAGTGCAAGCCCTGCTGGACCATGGGGCGGATGTGAATGCGAAGGATGATGACGGCGCCACGGCGCTGATGTATGCGATTCTGAACGGCAGAACGGATTTGGTGAAGCTGCTGGTCAGCAAAAGGGCGGATGTGAACGCGAAGGACAATTCCGGGTCTACACCGCTAATGTCCGCGGCGCGGTGGGGCAGGATGAACATTGTTAAGCTCCTGATAGATAAAGGGGCGGATGTGAATGCCAAAACGGATGACGGCATGACGGCGCTGATAGTTGCGGCTGAAAATGGGCAGGCGGATGTGGCGAAGCTGCTGATAGACAAAGGAGCGGATATAAATGTAAAAAATCCGGAAACGGATTCATTGAACAACCTTGGGTTCACACCGCTTATGTACGCGGCCTTTTGGGGCAGGATGGATATCGTGAAGCTGCTGCTGGACAAAGGGGCCGATCTGAATGCGAAGGATTTTAAAGGAAATACGGCGGAGAAACTGGCCCGGCAATACGATCATTATGACATCGCGGCTGTCTTGAAAAAGGCGGAAGCGAAACAGTAGCGGTAAGCGGATGGACACAAAGCTGTTTCTCCTTTCTAATTTCAATCCCGCTTGTACTTGAAGCTGTAGCAGCCCCGGTTTTCCTATCCGGGAGATAGCAATAATTCCGGGGCCAATCATACTTAATTATATTGGAAGATAAGCAATGTCGCTGGCTTCCGGGTCGTGGCATGAACGGAAAAAATCAAACGGCGGGCGCAGCAAGCAGCGGCCCAAAAGGGCGGTCATGCAAATTAAAACCACGAAGGGGTAAAATACAAAATATATGCGTGTAAATACGGAAGCGCTTAAAAACATATATCTTCTGAACCTGGGGGTCTCGGCCAGCGACAAGGTGCTTGTCTTTACTGACAGGATATCGAAGAGGGAGAAGCCGCCAAGGGGCAGGGAGCTGAAGCGCAGGCAGGAATTAAGGGAGATCTCCCGGGCCGCGGCCGCTGAAGGCCGCAAGCTTGCCGGTGAGCTTATATACAAGGAATATTCCGCCACGGGTGCTCCGGCCGTGGAGCCACCGAAGGCGCTGTGGGCCGCCGCCTTCGGTGAAAAATGTATGAAGGAACTACTGGCCAAAGGCCTTTTGAAAGACATTCTCAAAAAAAATGCCCGTGCCGGCGCGTCGCTGGAGGTTGCCGGAAAGATAGTAAAAAAATACTCGAAGGATGCTGTTGATGCCGTTGTGGCCCTGTCCAATTATTCCACCACGCATACCACTTTCCGGAAACTCCTTACCGGTTACGCGGGCACCCGCTACGCCAGCATGCCCCTTTTTGACGTGCCGATGCTCAAGGGGCCGATGGGAGTGGATTACGCGGCGCTGAAGAGATCCACAAGGCTGCTGGCCAATGCCATCAAAGGGGCTGACCGTGTGGAGGTGACCACGCCAAACGGCACGAGGCTTCTTTTCAGGAAAGGCAGAAGGAAGGTCCATGAGGACAACGGCGATTACGGCAAACCGGGGGCTGCCGGAAACCTGCCCGCAGGCGAGGTTTATCTTGCCCCCATTGAGGGCACCGCAAACGGCAGGCTCGTTCTGGAATGGGCGCCGACCAGGAAACTTAAAACCCCGGTAACGCTTTTAGTGAAAGACGGTATGGTCGTAGAGGTTGAGGGTGCCGATCCCTTTGCCTCATATCTCAAGGACAGGCTTTCCTCCTGCCCGGAGTGCAGCAACATAGCGGAGCTTGGCATCGGCACAAATCCGATGGCAACCCGGCCGGACAACATACTGGAGTCGGAAAAGATACTTGGCACCATTCATATAGCCTTGGGAGACAACCATACTTTCGGCGGCAAGGTGCGGGCCCCGTTCCACCAGGATTTTGTTTTTTTTGCGCCAACCCTTAAGGTGTTCCCGTCTTCGGGCGGAACGGGCCGGGTGGTCATAAAAAAAGGAAGGCATCAGGGATAGCGGGCGGGCACCTGGGCAATCGATGGAACATATTGCAGTTTTCATAACGGCTCCAGATAGGGAAACGGCGGCAGACATCGCCCGGGCGCTCGTTGGCGAAAAACTTGCGGGCTGCGTGAACATTATTTCTTCCGTGAGGTCCATATATTCATGGCAGGGGAATATTGAGGATGAAACCGAGGCCCTCATGGTCGCAAAAACAAAAAAGTCGCTCTTCGAGAAATTAAACGAGCGCGTAAAGGAACTCCATCCTTACCAGACGCCGGAGATAATCGCACTTCCAGTGGCGGCGGGCTCCAGGCAATACTTAGACTGGCTCAATGACGTTACCGGCTGACTCTTTTCCGCGCTCGCAGGAAGATTTTTTCCTTAACTGCGGAATGCAGGGCGGGCTTACGGCCGCGAAGGCCCGGAAAATGCAGCTTGCCATGAAGGAGCGCGTGCAGGTTGTCCCCCTCAGGGAAAAACCCCGGTTTGTGGCCGGGGCCGACGCCGCATTCCTGGACGGTGAAGTGCTTGCGGTGGCCTGCCTTTTTACATACCCGGAGCTGGAGCTCATAGACACGCAGACGGCCATACTGGAACTGACGTTCCCGTATGTGCCAGGGCTCCTTAGCTTCAGGGAAGGGCCGGCCGTAATAAGTGCCGTGCGGAAACTGAAGAAAAGGCCGGATGTCCTCATCCTGGACGGGCAGGGCATAGCGCACCCGCAGATGATAGGCCTTGCCTCTCACGTGGGTCTTCTCCTGGACATTCCCACGATAGGGTGCGCAAAGTCCAGGCTGGTAGGGGAGTTCCGGGAGCCCGGCTGGAAGCGCGGCAGCACGTCGCCGCTTGTCTATAAAGGCCAAATGGTTGGAACGGTCCTTAGGAGCAAGGACGGCGTGAGGCCTTTGTTCATATCCCCCGGACACATGGTGGACTTCCAGGATTCCGTGGACCTCGTGCTTTCCTGCTCAAAAGGCTACAGGCTGCCGGAGCCCACCAGGGCCGCCGATCTGGAAACAAAAAAACGGAAAAGGCTGAAAAAGCAGCAAAAAGAGAAAAAGCAAAAATAAAAAAATAAAAAAACTGGAAAAGAAAAGAGACGGGATTTCTTAAAAATAGAAAGAGAGATCGTTTCTGATATGCACTTTTTCTGCCGGAAGCGCCTCTCTGACCCGCGTCAATACGTCGCTTGTGGTGAACGGTTTCATTATCACACCGGTGGCCCCATGTCTTTCCACCAGGCGCTTTGCATCGTTTGAATGGGTGAGCAGTACGAAGGTCTTTGCTCCGGGGTGGCCGCTGACTATCTTTTCAAGCAGCTCCACGGCCCCCATGTCCGGGAGGTAATCGTTTATGAAAACGAGATCAAAGGGACGGAAAAATTTTTCCGTTGTCTCTGAAAATTTTTCCGTCCCTGGCGGGCGGGCCATTTCTTCGATGGCCTCTCTTCCGGAGGCCGCGAGCCGCAGTGTATTGTTCCTTTCAAAGAGGTAGGAAAAATAATGGCGGATAAAAAGACTCTCGGATGCAACCAGTATGGAAAGCCCTCCGCCCATCTTTGAAGCCCCTGTGCCCCTCCCGGTTCGTGCAAATATTGACGCAACTAATGATATACATAAACCCGTTAAAAATGCAATCAATAATTGTAATATAAGTTTTCAAAAAAGAGGGAGGCCTTAAGGCCTCCCTCTTTTTTTATCCGGCATTCAGCTCTTTTTTTTGTTTTTTTTAGGTGACGAATATGGTCGCCCTCTTCAGCATGACCTCGTTCAGGTCGCCAAGGAGCCTGTGGTGCTTGGCCTCATCGGCCAGAAGCAGGGTCAGGATATAGCGGGTGACGAACAGCTCGCTTTGCTCAAGGGCCTTTGAGGCCAGCTGCACGGACTTGCTCTCCGCCTCTATGTGCTTTTTGATCTCCTCGGCCAGCGGGTCCAGCTCATCCGG
>JAJYJB010000118.1 GCA_021789735.1 Nitrospirota bacterium | reverse complement strand
TTATCTGCCCGACGGTGGCCCCGGACGTCTCCACAATGAGGGTGTCTTCCAGCATGAGGTCCCTCAGCCGGTCGCTTATCCGGCTGTGGCGGTAAATCTTTTCATCGAGGGCCTTTTCCACATGCTTTCCGGACACCGCGCCGCTTCCCGCGTTCTTTGCCCAGTAGTGGGACTCCCTGACCAGGTCCGTCACATCCCTGAAGCGGGTGGTGATCTTGTCCTGGTGGCCGGCCAGCCTCGAGCTGTACTCTATGATCTTTGCGATCCCCGAGCTGTCAAATGGCAGCAGGTTTTCCTGCTCGCACTTGAGGGCCACGAATGAAACATACTTCTTCATGTGCTCGGGCGTCCTGTCCATGAAGGAGTCAAAATCCGCCTTCACCTTGAAGAGCTCCCGGTACTCCTCGTCCAGGTTGTAAAGCAGGTAATAGATCTGCGGGTTCCCCACAAGGATGACCTTCACGTCAAGCGGTATGGACTCCGGCCTCAGCATGGCCGTGGTTATGGCCCGGTACTGCTCCCACACGTCCTCAATCTTGAGCTCACGGTTCCTGAGGGCGCGCTTCATCGCCTCATAGGAGAAAATGTTCTTGAGCACGTCCAGCGCATCCACTATCAGGTAGCCCCCGTTTGCCTTGTGGAGCGAGCCGGACTTTATGAGCGAAAAATCGGTAGTGGCCACGCCAAACTGGAATTTGTATTCCAGCCGCCCAAAGAGGTTGTTGTAAGTAGGGTTGCTTTCAAAAACGCACGGGGCCCCGGTGAGCTGGGAGTTGTTCACAAGCACGTTCACCGTGTACCTGACGAAGGAAGGCTCGGGCTTCTGCTGCCTCATGAAAGGAAGCGCAGGCGCGGCCTGCTCTTCGGCCTGCGGCTTGAAGTCATCAAGGTGCTCCAGTATGTCTTCCCGCATGTCCGCAAGGTATTCGCCGATCTTTTCGTACTTGCCGTACTTGCCGCGGAGCTCCTCTATCATATGGCCTATGGCGGAGAGGGCGGTCTCGCGCTCGATACGGTTGAGCGCCTCCTTCAGGGCCTTTTCCTCGGCCCGCACCGCCCTTACAATATCGTCCAGTTTTTCCTGGAGGTCCTTCCCTATCTGCTCCACCTTTTTTTTGGTCTTTTCGTCCAGTGCCTCGAACTCTTCCTCCGTCAGTGGCTCCCCGCTCTTCTTTACAGGCACCGTCACGAGCCCCGCGATGGTCCTTTTTATGGTAAAGCCTTTCTCCTGCGCCTGGTTTTCAAGCTCGGTGAACATCTCCTTCTGCTTCCTCTGGAAGTCCTCCATCGCCTTGCTGCGCTGTTTTTCGTACTCCTTGGACTCGAACACCTTTGGTATTTCAGCCCTCAGGTTCTTCACGAACTCTTCCATGTCCCTGTGGAACTCCTGCGCCTTCCCGGCATCCAGGGAGATGGCCTTGGGCATGTCAGGGTCCTTGAAGTTGTAGACATAGCACCAGTCCGGAGGCACCGGCTCCGCAGCGGCCTTTTCCTTAAGGAGCATTTTTATGGTCGTCAGCTTTCCCGTCCCGGTCTCACCCAGTATGAATATGTTGAACCCCGTATCGCTGAAGTTGAGGCCGAAATCAAGCGCGTGCATCGCCCTTTCCTGTCCAATTGTGCCCACAAGGGGAGAGATGTCCTTCGTGGTCTTGAAATCAAGCACTTCGGGCTCACAGCATTTATAGAGCTGATCAGGGTGCAGCTTGTCCGGCTTCATGATATAAAGGCCCTCCTTTTCAAGTTAAAAAAAACGGTATTTATCTTTTTTCAGCGCGGCAAAGGGACTGTATTGTTCCGCTTCTTATATTTTTTTGCCCTTCATGCCCTCGGGTGATGCTCCTTGTAAACCCTCTTTGCCCTGTCCATGGAGACTTTCGTGTAGACCTGTGTCGTCGCTATGTCCGAATGGCCAAGCATCTTTTGAAGGGACCTCAGGTCCGCCCCTCCCTCAAGCATATGCGTGGCGAAGGAATGCCTGAGCATATGCGGGCTAAGTTTGACGCCCGCCATTGAGGCATAGAACTTAAGCGTCTGCCAAAACCTCTGGCGTGTCATCGGGGCGCCCCTTCCGGTCAGGAAAAGGAAATCCGCATGCCCTCTGCGCTTCAAGAGCACTTTTTCCCTGGCGCCCGCCATATACTCCTTCAGCCTTCTTACCGCCCTTCCGCCTATCGGGACGACACGCTCCTTGGAGCCTTTCCCGGTCACCCTGACAAAACCCGCATCGAGGTGAAGGTCCGATGTCCTTAGCCCCACAAGCTCGCTCACCCTGAGCCCGCAGCTATACATGAGCTCTATCATCGCCCCGTCCCTTTCCCAAAACCTCGCAGGCGCGTTCTCCTTGCTGTCCAGCACCTTCCTTATCTCTTCCAGGGGAAGCGCCTTTGGCAGCCTCTGCCAAAGCTTCGGGGTTTCAAGCAGCCTTGCCGGGTCGTCACCCCTCAAGCCGGAGAATACCTGGTAGCCCGAAAACCCACGTATCGAGGATATGTTCCTGGCAAGCGTGGCAGTGGAGAGCCCTTTGCTCCTGAGCTCGTCCATATATTCGATTATGTGGCTGTTTCTGAAAGAAAGCGGGGAGACGCCCTTCGCCCCAAGGAACCTTAGAAAACCGCCCAGGTCCCTCCCGTAGGAGGCCAGGGTGTTCTTTGAAAGTCCTTTTTCCGCCGCCAGGTATGCCAGGAAATCCGCCAGGGGGTCTCTCATTGGTGCGCCCGGGGAAAAACCCCGGTGAACAGGCATGGAAAGGGGGTTTTTTGTTTTTTTGCACTCTCCGTTTTCCGTTTTTTCATTTTTCAATTATATTCGCTGGCCTGCGAGCTGACAAGAGATTTTCTGATCTGTGCGGGCTTTTTGAGCTCAGGATGGAGTTTTTGTGTCTTTTGGTTCTAGTTAAGGAACGTTTCTATGCCGGTCTGGGCCTTCAGCCTGGCATAAAGCGTTCCGGCCATGCCCATCAGGTTGACGGTGTCTTCCCTGTTGTACGCTATCAGGAGCTCGAAAGCGTCAATGCTGCCCCGCTTTGCCTCATGCCACAACCTCACCGCCTGGTAACCGTCCAGCCCCCTTACGGCGTCGTCCCTGTGAATGCCCAGGAGCGGCTCTATTTTTTTAAGGCCTCCGGTGATCCCCAGCCTCCTTGCTCCAAAACACAGGTCGAAATGCGCCATGTCCGGGTCTATTCCAAGGCTTTCTTTCAGGAAAGGAAGGTCGAAACCGGAGCCAAAAAAGGTGATGATGTAACGATATTTTGAAAGCTCCTGTTGCAGCGCCCCGGCCGTCAGGTTCTCGCCCCGCACAAAGGCCTTGTAATCGAAACCGTCATAAAGGCCAACTACCGTCGCGTATCCGCCTGCCGCATGGTGCCACCCGTTGGTCTCGATGTCCAGGCAAACGGCGCAATCCCTGAACTCTTCGAAAAGCCGCCAGTGCTCCTTCAGTTTGAGGGCGTGGGCGAAATATCCCGAGTCGCCCAGGGCCAGCCGCTCCTGAGCGTTCATAAGACTGAGGTCGAAGGCGGCCTTCCTGGCAGGGCTTATGGCCCTCACCTCCCTGGCCCGGATGAAATCCCCCCATTCGAGTATCCCCTTTTCCCAAAACGCTCTTTCCAGGCGCGGGCCGACCCCCTCAAGGATACTGAACGTGTTTCTTATCATTATGCCTTATTATAATCAAACCGGGGAAAAAGCCCTTTAAACCTCGTAGATGCTCCTGACCCGCTCTGTGTAGCCGCCCTCCGCGTCATAGACGATAAGCGGGGCTTCCACGGAAAGCCCTGGGTTGCCGCCCTTTATGGATTCTATGAGCATCACCTTTGCCGGGAGCCCTTCCCTGCCATGCACAAAACGCAGCCGTTTGGGCTCGAACCCTCCCGCCCGGAGCCGCTCAAGCGCCTCCTGGAGCCGCTCCGGATGATAGACCATGAAAAACCTCCCCTTTTCCTTAAGAAGCTTGCCAGCCGCCCCGATCAGGGCCGGAAGCGGCAGTTTGAGCTCATGCCGCGCCATGGCCTTCTCATCATCGGGGCATATGCGCCCCGAAAAGACCTTCCTGAAAGGCGGGTTCGATACGGCAACATCGAAGCTTTCCCTTTCAAAAGACCCTGCCCCCGGAGCTTTTGGAAACAACAAGGACCCATCCGAGATGGAATTGATGTCCGCCCTGACGGCGCAACCCCTGTCCTCAAGCGC
>JAJYJB010000046.1 GCA_021789735.1 Nitrospirota bacterium | reverse complement strand
GCTCATGACGGATACGGCGACCTTCATCGTAAACGGCACCGAAAGAGTTGTCGTCAGCCAGCTTCACCGCTCGGCCGGCGTGTTTTTCAGCCACGACAAGGGCAAGACCCACGCAAGCGGAAGGCTACTCTATTCGGCGAGGGTCATACCGGCCAGGGGCTCATGGCTGGATTTCGAGTTCGATACGAAAGACTTGCTCTACGTGAGGATAGACAGGCGCAAGAAACTGCCCGCGACCATAGTGCTCAAGGCGCTGGGCTATTCCAATGAGGACCTCCTCAAGACCTTCTACCCGGTGGAGAAGATCAAGAACCAGGACGGCAGGCTCGGCCGCGTGGTGAGCGAGGTCATGATAGGCATGAGGGCCCCCGAGAACATAGAGATACCCAAGACCGGGGAGCTTGTCGTGAAGGAAGGCGGAAAGATAACCAGGGGCGCGATGAAAAAGCTCCAGGCCGCCGGGATAAAAGAGATACCGCTGCACAAAAAAGAGCTCAAGGGAAGGATCACGCTCAAGGACATCGTTGACCCCGAGACGGGCGAGGTCATAGTGGAGAGCAACGAGGAGATCACCGAGGAGGCCCTGGAGAGGATACTCAAGCTGGGCATTCCGGAGCTTGACCTCCTGTTCATAGACAACATACATTATCTGCCGTCGCTCAGGGACACGCTGCTGACCGACAAGGTCACCTCCGGGGAAGACGCGCTGATAGAGATATACAAGAAGCTGAAGCCCGGGGAGCCGCCGACCATAAGGGACGCAAGGGAGCTTTTCAACGGGCTCTTTTTCGACCCCAAGAGGTACGACCTCTCTCCGGTGGGCAGGCACAAGATAAACAAGCGCCTGAACATAGACGTCCCGCTGGAGACCCAGGTGCTCACCGACAAGGACATAATAGAGATAGTCCGCTATCTCCTCCAGCTGAGGGCTGGAAAAGGGGAGGTAGATGACATAGACCATCTGGGCAACCGCCGCATAAGGGCGGTGGGCGAGCTCATAGAGAACCAGTTCAGGATCGGGCTCGTGAGGATGGAGAAGGCCATCAAGGAGAAGATGACCCTCACGGACCTCGAGGAGGCCACCCCGCACGACCTGATAAACGCGAAGCCGGTCATAGCGGCCGTGAAGGAGTTTTTCGGCTCAAGCCAGCTCTCGCAGTTCATGGACCAGACCAACCCCCTGTCCGAGATAACCCACAAAAGGAGGCTCTCGGCGCTGGGGCCGGGAGGTCTTACCAGGGAGAGGGCGGGTTTCGAGGTGAGGGACGTGCATCCCACCCATTACGCCAGGATCTGCCCCGTAGAGACCCCTGAGGGCTCGAACATCGGTCTTATAACCTCCCTGGCCTCCTACGCGAAGGTCAACGAGTACGGGTTCATAGAGTCCCCGTACAGGAAGGTGGAAGGCGGGTCGGTCACTGACAAGATAGAGTACCTTTCCGCCGTCGAGGGCGAGAAGTACGTAATCGCGGAGGCCAACACGCCCGTGGACGAGAAGGGGCGGCTTTCAGGCGAGACGGTCTTTGCGCGCATAGGGGCGGACTTCAAGATAGTCTCCGGCTCGGAGGTGGACTACATAGGGATATCGCCCAAGCAGATCGTGGGCATATCGGCAAGCCTTATCCCGTTTCTTGAGAACGACGACGCCAACAGGGCGCTCATGGGCTCGAACATGCAGAGGCAGGCGGTGCCTCTCCTGGAGCCCGAGTCCCCGGTCGTGGGCACGGGCATGGAATATGCCGTGGCCAGGGATTCCGGGACCGTCGTAATAGCCAAAAGGGCGGGCGAGGTGGAATCGGCCAGCGCCTCCAGGATAGTCGTAAAGTCCGCGGACGGCGGGGTGGACATCTACAACCTCATAAAGTTCCGCCGCTCGAACCAGGCCACACTCATAAACCAGAGGCCTATCGTCTCCGTGGGCGACACGGTCGAGGCCGGGGACATCCTGGCCGACGGCTCTTCCTCGGAGCTTGGCGAGCTGTCGCTCGGGAAAAACGTCCTCGTCGCCTTCATGTCGTGGGGCGGCTACAACTTTGAGGACGCCATCCTCCTTAGCGAGAAGCTGGTCAAGGAGGACGCCTATACGTCCATACACATAGAGGAGTTCACCGTGGAGGCCAGGGACACGAAGCTTGGCCCCGAGGAGATAACCAGGGACATCCCCAACGTGGGCGAGGAGGCCCTGAGGAACCTGGATGAAAGCGGCATAATCAGGATCGGCGCCGAGGTAAAGGCGGGAGACATCCTGGTGGGCAAGGTCACCCCCAAGGGGGAGACGCAGCTTACCGCGGAGGAAAAACTCCTGCGGGCCATATTCGGCGAGAAGGCGGAAGAGGTGAAGGAGAGCTGCCTCTATGTGCCGCCGGGCATAGAGGGCACGGTCATCGATGCTCTCATCCTCTCCAGGAAGGGCATAGAGAAGGACGTCCGCGCCAAGAGCCTGGAGGAGGAGGACATCATCAGGCTCCAGAGGGACCTGGAGGACGAGATAAGGATAGTCAAGGACGAGAGGTTCCGCAAGATACGGGACCTGCTTGCCGGGCAGAAGGTGCTCGATGACGTGAAGGACCCCCGCAGCAAGGAAACAGTCTGCGCCAAGGGGAAAAAGCTCACCATGAAGATGGTCATGTCCCTGAGGGACGAGCAGCTCCTCAAGATAAAGGTGGACGACCCTTACGTGAAGGAGCAGATTGCGCAGGTCAACGCGGACGCCACCCAGTACGTGAAGTCTCTGGAGAAGCTCTATGACGAGCGCGTGGACAGGGTGAAGCGCGGCGACGAGCTGCCCCCCGGAGTGAACAAGGTGGTCAAGGTCTACGTGGCCATGAAGAGGAAAATACAAGTGGGCGACAAGATGGCGGGCCGCCATGGCAACAAGGGTGTTGTGGCCATGGTGCTGCCGGAGGAAGACCTCCCGTACCTGCCGGACGGCACGCCTGTGGACATAGTGCTTAACCCGCTGGGCGTTCCTTCGAGGATGAACGTTGGCCAGATACTGGAGACCAACCTGGGCTGGGCTGCCAAGGCCCTGGGCCTGCACGTGGCCACGCCTGTCTTCGAGGGCGCAAAGGAAGCGGAGATAAAGGACCTGCTCAAGAAGGCTGGCCTGCCCCAGAGCGGCCAGATAACCCTTTGCGACGGCAGGACCGGCGAGCCGTTTGAAAGGCCGGTCACGGTGGGGCAGATGTACATGCTCAAGCTCCACCACCTGGTAGACGACAAGATGCACGCCCGCTCCATCGGGCCCTATTCGCTTGTCACGCAGCAGCCGCTGGGCGGCAAGGCGCAGTTCGGCGGACAGAGGCTCGGAGAGATGGAGGTGTGGGCGCTCGAGGCGTACGGAGCTGCCTATACCCTCCAGGAGTTCCTCACCGTGAAGAGCGACGACGTCACGGGAAGGGCGCGCATGTATGAGGCCATCGTAAAAGGGGACGCGACCCTGGAGCCCGGTGTTCCGGAGTCGTTCCATGTATTAATAAAGGAGCTCCAGGCGCTTGGCCTCGACGTGGAGCTGCTTGAGAACAAGAACAAGGGGGAGTGATTAGTTTTATGGCTGAAGAAATTTACACCTTGTTTCAGAAACCGAAAAATCCTACGGATTTCGACGCCCTTAAAATAAGGCTTGCCTCGCCGGAGAGGATCAGGGAGTGGTCCCACGGGGAGGTGAAGAAGCCCGAGACCATCAACTACAGGACCTTCAAGCCCGAAAGGGACGGGCTCTTCTGCACCCGCATATTCGGCCCGATAAAAGACTGGGAGTGCCTCTGCGGCAAGTACAAGAGGATGAAGCACAGGGGCGTGGTCTGCGACAAATGCGGCACCGAGGTGATACAGTCCAAGGTCCGCAGGGAGCGCATGGGCCACATAGAGCTTGCCGCCCCGGTGGCCCACATCTGGTTCCTGAAGGGCGTGCCAAGCCGCATAGGCACCCTCCTGGACATGACGATGCGGCACCTGGAGAAGGTCCTTTACTTCGAGGGGTACGTGGTCATAGAGCCCGGGGACACGCCGCTCAAGGAAAAAGAGATACTGAGCGAGGAGGACTACAAGAAGACCATCTCCGAGTACGGCGACAGGTTCAAGGCGGGCATAGGCGCCGAGGCCATAAAGGAGCTGCTCAGGAAGGTGGACCTGAACACCCTTGCCGCGGAGCTCCGGCTTGGCATAAAGGAGGCCCAGTCCCTGGGCGTAAAGAAGAAGCTCACAAAGAGGCTCAGGCTGGTCGAGGCCTTCAGGATGTCCGGCAACTCCCCGGAGTGGATGGTCATGGACGTCATCCCGGTGCTGCCTCCGGACCTGAGGCCGCTTGTGCCCCTGGAGGGCGGAAGGTTCGCCACATCGGACCTGAACGACCTCTACAGGCGCGTTATAAACAGGAACAACAGGCTCAAGCGCCTGATGGAGCTCAAGGCCCCCTCCGTCATCATCAGGAACGAGAAGCGCATGCTCCAGGAGGCGGTGGACGCGCTGTTTGACAACGGCAGGCGCTCGCGCGTGCTCAAGGCGGCAACAAAGAGGCCGCTCAAGTCGTTGAGCGATATGATAAAGGGCAAGCAGGGCCGCTTCAGGCAGAACCTGCTTGGCAAGAGGGTGGACTACTCCGGCAGGTCCGTTATCGTTGTCGGGCCGGAGCTGAAACTCCACCAGTGCGGCCTTCCCAAGCGGATGGCCCTGGAGCTTTTCAAGCCCTTCATCTTCAACAGGCTTGAGGAAAAAGGCTATGCCACGACCATAAAGCAGGCAAAAAAGATCGTGGAGAAGGAGATCCCAGAGGTATGGGACGCCCTGGAGGAGGTCATCTCCGAGCACCCGGTCCTCCTGAACCGCGCCCCCACGCTGCACAGGCTGGGCATACAGGCTTTCGACCCCATACTGGTCGAAGGCAAGGCCATAAAGCTCCACCCGCTGGTCTGCACCGCCTTTAACGCGGACTTTGACGGCGACCAGATGGCGGTCCATGTGCCGCTTTCCATCGAGGCCCAGGTGGAGGCCAGGACGCTCATGATGAGCGTGAACAACCTCATGTCCCCAGCCAACGGAAGGCCGATAGTGACGCCGACACAGGACATGGTCCTTGGCGTCTACTACCTGACAAAGGAGAAGTCCAGCGCCAGGGGGGCCGGGAAATATTTCAGCGACCCCGAGGACGTGAGGGCGGCCTTCGACGCGGGCATCGTGGAGATGCACGCAAAGATAAAGCTGCCCAGGACAAGCAGCCTCTTCCTTAGCCACCCGCTTCCTCCGGCCTCCGACGGGGACAAGGAAAACTACGTGGAGACCACCTGCGGCAGGGTCATCTTCAGCGAGATACTGCCCGAGAGCATACCGTTTTCCATGATCAACAAGGAGCTTACGAAGAAGGAGCTCCAGAAGACCATAGATTACATCTACAAGCGCATCGGCAGACGTGAGACGGTCGTTTTCCTTGACAACCTGGAAAAACTGGGCTTTGCCCAGGCCACCCGCTCCGGCATGTCCATCTGCATATCGGACATGCACATACCGTCCACCAAGCCCGAGCTCATACACGAGGCCGAGCAGGAGGTGCTTGAGATCCAGAGGCAGTACGCCGACGGTCTCATCACCCAGGGCGAGCGCTACAACAAGGTCATAGACATATGGGCCAACGTCACCGAGAAGGTGGCGGAGGAGATGATGAAGGAGCTGGGCACGGAGGAGAACGGCAAGGAGGCCGCAAGCGTTGACCTGCAGGAAAGCAGGGCCTTCAACAGCGTCTTCATGATGGCCGACTCCGGGGCCAGGGGCTCGACCGCCCAGATAAGGCAGCTTGCCGGAATGAGGGGCCTCATGGCGAAACCCTCCGGCGAGATCATCGAAACGCCCATTACGGCCAACTTCAGGGAAGGCCTTACGCCGCTTCAGTACTTCATCTCGACCCACGGCGCAAGGAAGGGCCTCGCGGACACCGCCCTTAAGACCGCGAACTCCGGGTATCTTACCCGCAGGCTCGTGGACGTGGCCCAGGACGTCATCATCCACCTGGACGACTGCGAGACGAAGGACGGCATAATGATGACCGCCCTTATCGAAGGCGGGGAGATAATCCAGGGGCTGGACGAAAGGATCCTTGGCAGGTACACGGCTGAGGAGATAAAAGACCCCCTCACCAAGGAAGTCATCCTCAAGCGCAACGAGGAGCTCAACGAGGAGGCCGTCCAGAAGATAATAGACGCGGGCATAGACCGGATGAGGATCCGCTCCGTGCTTACCTGCCAGAGCAAGCACGGCGTGTGCGCGAAATGCTACGGCAGGGACCTTGCCAGAAGCGACCATGTAGAGATAGGCGAGGCGATAGGCATCGTGGCCGCGCAGTCCATCGGGGAGCCCGGCACGCAGCTTACGATGAGGACGTTCCACATCGGCGGCGCGGCCTCCAAGGTGGTCGAGCAGACCACGCTTGAGGCCAAAAACTCCGGGACGGTCAAGTTCATCAACCTGAACACGGTGAAGAACCGCGAAGGCATGCTCATCGTGATGAACAGAAACGGCATAATCGCCGTTGCGGACTCCCGGGGGCGCGAAAAGGAGAAGTACACCATCGTGTACGGCGCAAAGCTCCTCGTGGAGGACGGCAAGAAGGTGGATGCCGGCCAGCGGCTGGTCGAATGGGACCCGTACTCCACTCCCATCATATCGGAGGTGGGCGGCAAGGCGGCCTTCGGCGACATCCTTGAGGGCGTGACCGTCAAGGAGGAGCTGGACGAAGTGACCGGACTTTCAAGGAAGGTCATCATCGAGTACCCCGGCAATCTGAGGCCCAGGATATCCATAAAGGACGAGCACGGAAAGACGCTCAAGGTCAAGGACACAAGCGCGCTGGCCAGGTACATCCTTCCCGCGGGCGCCCACATCCTGGTGGACAGGACCGACATCGTCTTCCCGGGCGACATCCTGGCCAAGATACCCAGGGAGACCATGAAGACCAAGGACATAACCGGCGGTCTGCCCAGGGTGGCCGAGCTCTTCGAGGCCAGGAAGCCCAAGGAGCAGGCGATTGTCAGCGAGATAGACGGCATAGTGGAGTTCAGGGGGGCGCACAAGGGCATGCGCCAGGTCGTCGTAAGGGGCGGCACGGAATCCAGGGAGTACCTTATCCCCAGGGGCAAGCACGTCAGTGTGCACGAAGGGGACTGGGTGCGCGCCGGAGAGGCCCTCATGGACGGCTCCGTCAATCCGCACAACATACTGGACATCCTCGGGCCCAAGGAGCTGCAGCGCTACCTTGTGGACGAGGTGCAGAAGGTATACAGGCTGCAGGGCGTTTCGATAAACGACAAGCACATCGAGGTCATCGTCCGGCAGATGATGCGCAAGATAAAGGTGGAAGACCCGGGCGACACCGAGTTCCTTACGGGCGACCAGGTTGACAGGATACCCTTCATAGAGGCCAACGAGCAGGCGAAGGCCAAGGGAGGCAGGCCGGCCCAGGGCAGGCCCATGCTCCTTGGCATAACGAAGGCGTCCCTGACGACCGAGAGCTTCGTGTCGGCTGCCTCGTTCCAGGAGACCACGAGGATCCTGACGGAGGCCGCCATCAGGGGCCAGGTGGACGAGCTCAGGGGCCTGAAGGAGAATGTCATAATGGGCAGGATGATACCCGCCGGAACAGGCATGCTCCGCTACAGGAACACCTTCGTGAAGCGGGATCTGCCGCCCGCCCTCATGGAGGAGGCCCCCGCGGCTGAAAGCGAGGAGCTCTCAGCAGAGGCTTGATCCGTTTCATAGCCGATGCGATGCTTGGGCGGCTTGCGAAGTGGCTCAGGCTCATGGGGTATGACACTTACTATGAACGGGACATCACGGACGACGCCCTTCTCCTGGTGGCAAGAAGGGAAGGGCGCACGGTCCTGACCCGGGACACAAGACTGACCGAAAGGAGGGCCGCCCGCGGGCAGGCCCTCCTTATTGCTTCCAATGACCCATCCGAGCAGCTTAAACAGGTAATGGACCACTTTTCCCTCTCAGCCCTGGACACCCCCAGGTGTTCCCTCTGCAACGGCCCTCTCGTCCGTGTGCCGGACAAACGGCCGCTTAAGGACCTGGTGCCGGAGTACGTGTTTCTGCACCATGGCAGGAAGGGGTTTTTCAGGTGTTCCGGATGCGGGCACCTGTACTGGGAAGGTTCGCACGCCGGGGGGATCAGGTCCAGAACGGAAAAAGCGGCGGCAGGGAAAAGGGTCAAAAAAGGGAAAAACCCGGCGGGCGCGGCGGAAGATGAAGGAGACGGGAAGCGGTAGATGGCTTACAGACGGCAAATAATCTATAGCCTGGTGCTTGTCTTTCTGGTCATCGCCACCGGCACGGCGGGCTACATGCTGGTAGAGAGATGGGGGTTTCTGGACTCGCTGTACATGACCGTCATCACGATAACCACGGTGGGGTACAGGGAGGTGCATCCGCTCAGCCGGTATGGCATGGTGTTCACGATATTCCTCATTCTGTTCAGCCTGGGGATAGTTTTCTATATACTAAACACCGGGGCCAGGGTGGTCATAGAGGGTGAGTTTGCCCAGCTCCTGGGGAGGAGAAAATTGGAGAAAAGGATAAAACAGCTGAGGTCCCATTACATCATATGCGGCTATGGCAGGATGGGGAAGATCATATCCAGGGAGTTCCTTGCAAACGGCTCCGGGTTCGTGGTCATAGAGAAGGCCCCGCTTCTGCCGGGCGCGGAGGAGCCGGGCGTCCTGGTGGTTCAGGGTGACGCCACCCGGGACGAGGTGCTCAGGGAGGCGGGAATAGAGAACGCCGCCGGTCTTGTGAGCGTTCTGCCCACGGACGCGGAGAACCTCTATGTGGTCCTGACGGCAAAGGGACTCAATCCCACTCTTAACGTGGTGGCCAGGGCCGGGGACGAGGGCTCAGAGCAGAAACTGCTGCGGGCGGGGGCCGACAAGGTGGTGTCCCCATATTTCATCGGGGGCCTGAGGATAGCACACACCATACTGAAACCTGCGGTTATGGACTTCATAGAGTTCGCGACGAAATCCGGCAACCTGGAGCTGCAGATGGAGGAGATATACATCACGGAGGGCTCGCCGCTTGCCGGGCAGAGCCTGGACCAGTGCGGGCTTGGCCGTGACCTGGGGATAATAGTGGTGGGCATGAAGGAGGCCCAGGACGAGATGAAGTTCAATCCGACATCGCGCTCGGTCCTCAAGGCGGGCAATGTGCTCATCGCGCTTGGCGAGGCCTCCAGCCTGAAGAGGCTCGAAAAGCTGGCCAAGGGGGAGCGATAGAAAAAACGGGCAAAAAATAAAACCCGCAGGATCTTCTTTTTTCTTCCCTTCAATAGCGCCGCCGCACGATGTGTTACAGGCCGATCCTACCTAGCCTTTTAACGCAGGGGAAACAAATTTTTGGAAGGTATGCATCGGCAAGCGAGAAGTAAATGCATGTTTTAACCTGCATTCCGCACCAGTTTCGATTCGCCGAAACTGCGGACTTGCAGATGTAATCCGCACTTCCAAGTTGCTCAAGGCCAGCGCGGACTTGGACGGATTCTTGTTCCGGCTCCGGTCTTAATCGCCCGCCTTCATCACTTGAGATCAGCGCCGCTGACGGTCTCTATTTTGAAATCCCCGATGCCAGAGGGCAGGACCGCCCGGACCTCCGCGCCTTTTACCTTCTTGTCCAGAAGCATCGCATCCGTCAGGTCCTGTTTGCCGATAAGGCCATGCGGCAGTTCGGTGGGCAGGCCGTAGGAGGCAACGAGTTTTTTTATCCTTTCGAGGTCCGCCCCTTCAAGCAGCCCCCTTCCGCGCGCGATAAGCGCCTCCAGGCACATGCCTATGGCCACGGCCTCTCCGTGCAGGTATTTTTTATAACCCGTAAGGGTCTCTATGGCATGGCCGATGGTATGGCCGTAATTGAGTATCGCCCGCAGGCCGGCCTCCCGCTCGTCCAGCGCCACCACTTCCGCCTTTATCTCACAGCTCCTTTTGACTATGTGCATCAGGTGCTCCGCGGAAAGGTTTTTTACTGGCGCGTTTTCCTTCTCCAGGTACTCAAAAAACGCACGGTCCCTTATGACGCCGTATTTGATGACCTCGGCCATCCCGGCCGCAAACTCCCTGGCCGGAAGGGTTTTTAAGGTGGCAGTGTCGATCCAGACAAGGGACGGCTGCCAGAAGGCCCCTATCATATTTTTGCCAAGGGCATGGTTTACCCCCGTCTTGCCGCCAACCGAGCTGTCCACCTGGGCCAGCAGCGTGGTGGGCACCTGCACAAAACGAATGCCGCGCATGTAGGTGGCCGCGCAGAAACCTGTGATGTCCCCTATGACGCCGCCCCCCAGGGCCACAAGGCAGGAGCCCCTCTCCAGCCTGGCCCTTAGAAGCTCCCCGTATATGAACTCCGCCCACAGCAGGCTTTTGTATTCCTCCCCGTCGGGGATTTTTACGAGCGTCACATCGAACCCGGCGCGGGACAGGGAATCAAGGACGGTCTGGCCGTAGATGCCGTACACCGTGGGGTTGCTTACGAGGGCGATCCTTTTTTCGAACCCGAGGGGGAGCATGGAGGCGCCCAGCTCCGCAAGGATGCCGCTACCCATGCGTATGGGATAGCTCCGCTCCCCAAGTGAAACGGTTATCTCTGTTTTTCCGATGTCCTGCAAAATATCTCCGAGATCTCCAGGGCCACCTCTTTGGGCGTTTTCCCCACGGTGTTTATCAGGTGATGGCAGCTGCCCTTGTAATGAGGGTCGCGGGCCGAAAGGAGCTCCCTTATCCTGCCAAGCGGGTCGGAGGTCTGCAGAAGCGGCCTGTCCCGGTTGGTGATCGTCCTTTCCAGGATGGCCTCCGGCGTTGCGTAAAGGCAAAAGACCATGCCGGAGCCTCTGAGCGCCTCCATGTTTTCCGCCTTAAGCACCACGCCCCCTCCTGTGGAGATTATCTGGTTTTTCCCCCTTGCCGCCTCCAGGGTGGTTTCCGTCTCGATCTCGCGGAAGCGGGGCTCGCCCGATTCCGCGAATATCGCGGATATGGACTTTCCGGTCTTTTTTTCGATCTCCGCGTCGATGTCCACAACCGCGCGGCCAAGCAGATGCGCAAGCTCGCGGGCCACGGAGCTCTTGCCCGTTCCCATGAAGCCGGTCAGCACTATGTTTAGCTCAGAACTTCGCAATTTGCCGGACATAGGATTCGTAGTTTCTGCGGGTCTCATCCAGGCTGTCGCCGCCCATCTTTTCAAGAAGCGCCCCGGAGACCACAAGCGCCGCCATGGCCTCGGCAACTACGGAGGCGGCGGGTACGGCGCACACATCCGAGCGCTCGTAGGCTGCCTTGAACGGTTTTTTTGTGCTCATGTCCACCGAGCGCAGCGGTTTTTTAAGAGTGGGGATCGGCTTCATTGCGGCATGCACCACGATGGGCATTCCGTTTGTCATGCCCCCCTCGATGCCCCCCATGTTGTTGCTCTTCCTGAAAAAAAACCTCTTATCGCTTCTGTAGAATATCTCGTCCATCAGCTCCGAGCCGGGGGTTTCCGCCACACTGGCCCCCGCGCCTATCTCCACGGCCTTTATGGCCTGTATGGACATCATCGCCTGGGCCAAAAAGCCATCCAGCCGCCTGTCCCACTGGGTATGGCTTCCGAGCCCCGAAGGCGCCCCGGTGACAAACACGGTAAACCTGCCGCCAAGGGTGTCTCCGGCCCTCCCGGCCTCATCTATGGCGGCCTTCATCCCGGAGGCGGCTTCGTCCTCCGGGCATCTTACATCGGAGGCCTCAGCCTTTTTTGACAGCTTTAAAAGCGACGTCCCCGAGGCCGTGTTTACGGGGGTCTGCATGGCCGCGCCGCCTATCATGGAAACAAAGCTTCCCACCCGTATGTCAAAGGAGGCCAGGAATTTTTTTGCGATCGCGCCAAGGGCCACCCTCATGGCCGTTTCCCGCGCGCTTGAGCGTTCGAGGATGTTCCTTATGTCGTGGTGGGCATATTTAAGCGATCCGGGCAGGTCCGCATGGCCTGGTCTGGGCCTCGTTACCGGCTCGGCGGTGCCCGCAAATTCCTTCTGCGCGGACATCGCCTGGCTCCAGTTGGCCCAGTCCCTGTTCTCTATGAAAAGGCTTATGGGCGCACCGGTCGTGAGCCCCCACCTGACGCCGGAGATGATATCGGCATGGTCGGACTCTATCTTCATGCGTCCGCCCCTGCCGTGGCCCCGCTGCCTTCTTTTGAGCTCCGGGTCTATGTCTTCGGAGGATGAAAGGGCGAGCCCGGAGGGCATGCCCTCCAGCAGGCCTACCAGGCCCTTTCCATGCGATTCCCCTGCCGTGTAAAATCTGAACATTTTTGAGAACTTATTATATTTCCTCTACCCGGGATTTTTCAAATATCTCCCTTTTTTGTTTGGAACTGCCGGATTGTTGGGAAATTGCCGGGCGGGGCCGGCTTGAGCGGCATCGGGTTTCTTCGTTGCCGATGCCGGCGAAGCAAGCCCTTTTTGCAGCGGCAGAAGAAAACCGCAAAAAGCGGAAGCCGGTAATGCACGGCAATATTAAATTCGCCCGCCGTCCATTGTTTGATATAATTTTTTTATGTGCTGCCACCCTGTTCAAAGGAGGTCATGAATAAAAAATGGCTGAGCTGGTAGTCGTCAGGCAGAACATCGATCTGGAGACCGAATTCCTGGCCCGGTTCGAGGGCGAGACGGGGCTTACCCCTGTCGAGGACATACGGGACATTACCCCATACGGCATGCTGCTAGCGGGCCTTGGTTCCTGCAGCGCGGTCCTGGTGAACACCTATGCGCGGCACCACGGCATCCCGCTTGAGGAGTCGGAATTCAGCGTTGAATATGAAAGGTCCTTTAAAGAAGATTGCGAGCGCTGCGAAGAGGCCCAGAGCTTCGACGAGCAGATAAAGATGGCTGTAAGGTTCAAGGGAAAACTGGATGAGGCCCAGCTGGAGAAGCTGTTCAAGATATCCCTTCAGTGCCCCGTCCATAAGCTCCTGGCTGGCGGCATCAAGGTGCAGAGCCGCCTGGAGAAAACAAAAACAATAACAACCGTTTCCTGACCCGTATGAAGTTTTTCTTTTTTTCTCTTTGAACAAGTAAAAAATAAAATATTTTTGGGCTCAGAGCCTTGCTCTTTTCAGCCTGAGTGCATTGCCCACGACCGACACCGAGCTGAAGCTCATGGCCGCGGCGGCAAATACCGGGCTGAGCAGTATGCCGGCAAAAGGGTAGAGGACGCCTGCGGCTATGGGTATACCCAGGGAGTTATAGACAAAGGCGAAGAAAAGGTTCTGTTTTATGTTCCTCATCGTTGCAAGGCTGAGCCTTCTGGCGCGTATTATCCCCCTCATATCGCCCTTTACCAGCGTGACGCCCGCGCTCTCCATCGCGACGTCGGTGCCCGTGCCCATGGCGATGCCCACGTGGGCCTGTGCCAGGGCCGGGGCGTCGTTTATCCCGTCGCCCGCCATGGCGACTATCCTGCCTTCATCCTGCAGCCGCTTGACCGCCTGGGCCTTCTGGTCCGGCAGGACCTGCGCTATCACCTCATCCGTCCCCAGTTTTCTTGCCACCGCCTCCGCAGTCGTCCGGTTGTCTCCGGTCAGCATGACAACCCTTATGCCTTCCGACCGGAGCAGCCTCACCGCCTCGGCCGCCGTTTCCTTTATGGGGTCGGCAACACCAAGGAGGCCCGCGGCCTTTCCGTCTGCCGAAAGGAACATGACCGTCTGGCCGTCCCTGCGCATGGCCTCGGCTTTTTCGAGGGACCCGGCGGCATCTATGCCGGATTCCTCAAGCAGCGCCGGATTTCCAAGGACCACCTGCCTGCCCTCCACAAGGCCCTTTACCCCGCGCCCGGGAACGGTCTCGAACGCCTCCGTCTTTTTTGGGATGATGTTTTTTGACCTGGCCCCCTGTATTATGGCCGCGGCAAGCGGGTGCTCGCTTCCGGCCTCTATGCTTGAGGCAAGGAGCAGGACCGTTTTTTCATCGAAACCCGGCGCCGGGACCACCTCCACAAGCATTGGCCTGCCTTCCGTGAGCGTGCCCGTTTTGTCGGTGACCAGTGTGTCCACTTTCTTCATTATCTCTATGGCCTCGGCGTTTTTAAAAAGGACCCCTGCCGTCGCGCCTTTTCCCATTGCCACCATGATGGACACCGGGGTGGCAAGGCCAAGCGCGCACGGACAGGCTATGATGAGCACGGCCACGGCGTTCACCAGGGCGTACACCATCCTGGGCTCCGGGCCGGCCAGCGCCCACACGATGAAGGTGGCGGCAGCGACCGAGACAACGGCCTGTACGAAATATCCGGCCACCGTGTCCGCAAGCCCCTGGATGGGCGCACGGCTGCGCTGGGCCTGCGCGACCATCTGGACTATCCTGGAGAGCAGGGTTTCCGAGCCCACTCTCTCCGCCCTCATCACGAACGAGCCCGTCCCGTTTACCGTTGCCCCTATTACCGTGTCGCCCGGTTTTTTTGAGACAGGCACCGGCTCCCCGGTGATCATGGCCTCCTCCACGGAACTCGCCCCTTCGAAGACCGTGCCGTCCACCGGGACTTTTTCTCCGGGCCTTACCCTGAGAAGGTCGCCGGGGACGACCTCCTCAAGCGGGATGTCCTGCTCCTGGCCGTCCCTGACCCGGCGGGCGGTCTTGGGGGCAAGCCCCAGCAGCGCCCTTATCGCGGCGCCTGTCTTCGCCCGCGCCCGCAGCTCAAGCACCTGGCCGAAAAGCACAAGCGCGGTAATGACGGCCGCCGCCTCGTAATAGACGTTCACCTGGCCGCCTTTCCTGAAGGAGGCGGGGAAAAAACCCGGGAAAAGCGTTGCGGCAACACTGTAAAGATACGCCACCCCCACCCCAAGTCCGATAAGCGTAAACATGTTGGGGTTCCAGGTGGCAACCGACCTCCAGCCCCTGACGAAAAAGGGCCACGCCCCCCAGAGCACTACCGGGGTGGCAAGCGCGAACTCCGCCCATTTGAGTGCGCCCGGCGAGACCGCGCGCCCCATGGAGGAGATAAAGGGTATCAGGTCCCGCATCGCGATAAGCACAAGCGGAACGGTAAGCGCGAGGCTGAACCTGAAGCGGCGCATCATGTCGCGCAGCTCCGGGTTTTCCTCTTCCGTTGCCGTCACTGTTTTGGGTTCAAGCGCCATGCCGCAGATGGGACAGCTGCCCGGCCGGTCACGGACGACCTCCGGGTGCATGGGACATGTATATTCCATTTTTGGCGGGGGGACAGCTGCCCGGGGGCCGGGCTTGGCCGGGGCCTTTGAGGTGTACGGTGCGGGGTCCTTCTCGAACGCTTCCCTGCAACCGGTAGAGCAGAAGTAGTGTGTTTTGCCTTCGTGCTTTGAGACAGCCGCAGCCTGGCTGTCTTCGATGGCCATTTTACAGACCGGACATGTGACTTTCATCTTTGCCTCGCGAGGTTTTTTGTTTTTTTAACGCGTTTTTTTAAAACCCAGGGCAAAAATCACAAAAAAGTAAAGCTTCTGATTATATTTTATTCTTTTTTTTCTCCTTTTTCTTGGCCTCGTCCCATAGCGCGTCCATCTCAGCCAGGGTCATCTGCCTGAGCCCGATATTTCTCTCCTTTGCCTTTTTCTCTATGTATCCGAACCGGTCTATGAATTTGGCCGTCGTTTTCCTGAGCGCCTCTTCCGGCCTCACCCCTAGAAAGCGGGCAACGTTCACGATGGAAAAAAGGATGTCCCCTATTTCCTCTTCCATTTCGTCCAGGTTTTCCTTTTTGACCGCCTCTTTAAGCTCCCTTGTCTCCTCGTCCAGCTTTTCAAGCACGTCTTCGGCCTTCTGCCAGTCAAACCCCTCCCTGCCCGCCCTCTTTTGCACCTTCTCCGCTCTGAGGAGGGCCGGGAGGCTGGCCGGTATGCCCTCCATCACGCTTGTCTTGAGCTTGCCTTCCCGCCTCTTGTGCTCCTGCCATTTCTCTATTACGTCCTCCGCAGTCTTTACATCCGTATGCGCCTCGAAGACATGAGGGTGCCTTGATACCATCTTCGCTGAGATTGCCCGGAGCACGCCTTCAATGTCGAACAGACCTTCCTCCTGGGCGATCCGGGACTGGAGGACCACCTGGAAAAGGACGTCCCCAAGCTCCTCTCTTATCTTTTCGGGGTCATCCTCGTCTATGGCCTCAAGCGCCTCATAGGCCTCCTCGATGATGTAGGGCTTGAGCGACTGCATCGTCTGCTTTCTGTCCCAGGGGCAGCGCTCGCGAAGAGCACCCGTTATCTCAAGCAGTTTTTCAAACTCACGGCCTGCGTTCATATAGGGAAATCCGCCTTTTTGGAAGGAAATTTTTTGCAAGGAAAGGACGCCGCCTGAAGCAGGATAGCGCACATGAAAATATTCTATAAAAAATCCCTCATAATATAAAGATATGGACGCCCTTTACGTGCACATCCCTTTTTGCCTTGCCAGGAAGTGCCTGTACTGCGATTTTGTTTCCATGCCTTACAGCCGCGCGGTCTCGGAAAGATATCTGGCTGCGCTTGCAAAAGAGATCTCGCTTGTGTCCTCGCCGGGGGATAAAAAAGCTCCAATAAAATCCCTTTTCATAGGCGGCGGCACCCCCACCGCGCTTGATGCAGGGCAGCTTGGAGGACTGATGAAAGCCGTCCGGGGAAAGTTTGTTTTTTGCCAGGGGGCGGAGGTCACGGCGGAGGCAAACCCGGCCACGATCGGCCAGGAGGAAAAACTCCGGGTGCTTGCGGAGGAAGGCGTAAACAGGATCAGCATAGGAGTGCAGTCTTTCAACGACCGGGAGCTCAAGACGCTTGGCAGGCCCCATTCATCGCACGATGCTCTCGATGCCGTCAGGGGCGCACGGGAGGCGGGCTTCAAGGAAATATCCATTGACCTGATATATGGCATCCCCGGACAGACAGAAGAGGACTGGAAACGCACCTTGCAGACCGCCAGCGGGCTTGAAGTCGGGCATATTTCGGCCTATGAGCTTACCCTTGAGGAAGATACGCCCCTTTCGGGGCTTGTAAAAAAAGGGGCAGTCCTTATGCCTGCTGAAGATGAAACACTCAGGCTCTATTTTCTGGCCTGTGAGACCCTTGAGGGCGCTGGCTATGTCCATTACGAGGTCTCAAACTACGCGCTTCCGGGCCGCGAGTCCCTTCACAACATGAACTACTGGAGAAGGGGAGAATACATTGGGGTCGGGGCCGCGGCGCACTCTTTTGTGAATGGGAAGAGGTGGAAGAACACGGATGATATCTTCAAGTACATGGATACCCTTGAAATGGGCATGCTGCCGCTGGAGGACATCACGGAACTTAAGCCTGAAGAGGAAAAAAGGGAGTTTGTCTTCCTTGGATTGAGGACACGCGAGGGGCTTTCAGTGCCGGAGGGAAAGGACCTGTTCGGGATGGATATCGAAGGGGCGGCTGTGCCTCTTGTCAAAGAGGGCCTCCTTGAGATATCAGATGGGCGGCTCCGTGCCACCCGCGCCGGCTTGCCGCTGCTGAACACGGTTGTCCTGCGGCTGCTGGCCGGCCTTGGCCTTTGATATAAGGCCGGTTTTTTTAAAGGTTTCTTTCTAAAACGGCTTTCAGTTTGCCGCCTTGAATTTTTTTCATGCGAACATTTGTTAATTTGGCGCGGAAGCATTTACATTAGTGGGAATTTTTTCTAAAATATCCAGTAGGATCGCGAGCGTTCCCCCACTTCAAGCCGTCCAGTTCAGGAAGAATCAGGCGGTTTTGCTCCAGCGTTTCCTGTTTTTTCACACGGGAAGGTTGACAAAAAAATAGAACTCTGTTAATCTTTCTTTTCAGCTTTCGGAAGGAATTTACAAAGAGCATTACTTTGGAGGAAAAGTGCCGACTATTGCGCAGCTGGTAAGAAAAGGCAGGAAGGAACTCGGGAGGAAGACAAAAAGCCCGGCCCTTAAGTCCTGCCCGCAGAAAAGGGGCGTATGCCTGAGGGTGTCCACCATGACGCCAAAGAAGCCCAACTCCGCTTTGAGAAAGGTGGCCAGGGTGCGACTCACGAACGGCATGGAGGTGACCGCCTACATCCCGGGCGTCGGTCATAACCTCCAGGAGCACTCGATAGTCCTCATAAGGGGCGGGAGGGTAAAGGACCTTCCCGGCGTCAGATATCACATAATAAGGGGCGCGCTTGACACCTCCGGCGTTGGCGACAGGCGCAGGGGACGTTCCAAATACGGCGCCAAGAAACCCAAGTAGGATTTTTAAATAACTAAGGAAAGAAAATGCCTAGAAGAAGAGTAGCGGAAAAAAGAGAGATACTGCCGGACCCCAAGTACGGCAGCAAGATAGTGAGCAAGTTCGTCAGCGCTCTCATGGAGGACGGCAAGAAGTCCACTGCGGAGAGGGCCTGCTACGGGGCCTTCGACATAATGAGGCAGAAGACCGGGCAGGACCCCCTGAAGGTTTTCAAACAGGCGCTCGAGAACGTGAAGCCTGTGCTGGAGGTGAGGCCCAGGAGGGTGGGCGGCGCGACCTATCAGGTGCCGGTCGAGATAAGGCCGCAGAGGCGTATGGCCCTTGCCTTCAGGTGGCTCATAACCTTCTCCCGCAAGCGCGGCGAGAGGACCATGCGGGAGAGGCTCGCCGGGGAGCTGCTGGACGCGTTCAACAACACCGGCAATTCTTTCAAGAAAAAGGAAGATACCCATAAAATGGCTGAGGCCAACAGGGCCTTTGCTCATTATAGATGGTAAGCAGAATAGAGGAAGAGGTTAGACTTGAACAATCCACTGAGAAAAACGCGCAATATCGGGATAATGGCCCATATAGACGCCGGCAAGACCACCACTACCGAGCGTATCCTGTTCTATACGGGCGTTACCTACAAGATAGGAGAGGTCCATGAGGGCACGGCCGTCATGGACTGGATGGTCCAGGAACAGGAAAGAGGGATCACAATAACATCCGCCGCAACGACCTGCCATTGGAAAGACATCAAGATCAACATAATAGACACTCCCGGACACGTGGACTTTACCGTAGAGGTGGAGAGGGCTTTAAGAGTGCTTGACGGCGCTGTCGCACTGTTTGATGCCGTCTCCGGAGTTGAGCCTCAGTCCGAGACTGTATGGAGGCAGGCGGACAAGTACCAGGTTCCCAGGATCGCCTTCATGAACAAGATGGACAGGGTGGGCGCCGACTTCAACATGAGCGTGGAGAGCATGGTAGAGAGGCTGGGCGCCAAGCCCGTCTGCGTCCAGATACCAAACGGAGCGGAAGACGCCTTCGTCGGGCCGGTGGACATCGTCACCATGAAAGCCTATCAGTTCGACGTTGAGTCGATGGGCCACAGCTATCAGGAGACCGCGATACCTGAGTCGCTCATGCCGGAGGCAATGGCTCAGCGCGAAAAGATGCTTGAGGCGCTGGCTGATTTCGACGAGAACATAATGGAAAAGTACCTCTCCGGAGGCGAGATAACCGCCGAGGAGATAAAGGCCGCCATCAGGCGCGGCACGATAGAGATGAAAATAACTCCGGTGCTCTGCGGTACCGCTTTCAAAAACAAAGGGGTGCAGCAGCTGCTGGACGCCATCGTGGACTATCTGCCCTCGCCGCTGGACGTGCCTCCGGTCATGGGCAAGGGCATGGACGGCAACGAGATAGCCCGCCACGCAAGCTCCGAGGAGCCTTTCGCCGCGCTGGCCTTCAAGGTCATGACCGACCCTTTCGTGGGACAACTCACGTACCTGAGGATATACTCGGGCATACTGAGCTCCGGCTCCTACGTTTACAACTCGGTCAAGAACAGGCGCGAGAGGATAGGCAGGCTCCTCAGGATGCACGCCAACAAGCGTGAGGACGTGAAAGAGGCTGCCGCCGGGGACATCGTCGCCGCGGTGGGCCTTAAAGACACCCTTACCGGCGACACCCTCTGCGACGAGAAGAGCCCGGTCATACTGGAGAGCATGGAGTTTCCCGAGCCGGTCATATCTGTCGCGATAGAGCCAAAGAGCAAGGCGGACCAGGACAAGCTGTCCCAGTCGCTTGTCAAGCTCGCGCAGGAAGACCCCTCCTTCAGGGTGTTTACGAACGAGGAGACTGGCCA
This sequence comes from Nitrospirota bacterium, assembly GCA_021789735.1. The sequence goes on along the minus strand of JAJYJB010000046.1, from coordinate 867 downwards.
GACGCTTATCGCCGGAATGGGCGAATTACATCTGGAGATAATCGTAGACAGGCTGATACGCGAGTTCAAGGTGGGCGCCAATGTGGGCAAGCCACAGGTGGCCTATAAGGAGACGATAAAGGCCCAGGCCAAGGCCGAGGGCAAGTTCATCCGTCAGACGGGTGGCCGCGGCCAGTACGGCCACGTTTATTTGCAGATAGAGCCGCTCAAAGACGGAAAGAACTTCGAGTTCGAAAACAAGGTAATAGGCGGCGCGGTGCCCAGGGAATACATCTCCGCGGTGGAGAAGGGCGTCAAGGAGGCGATGGACTCGGGCGTTCTGGCGGGCTATCCGCTCATGAACGTTAAGGCCACCCTCTACGACGGCTCCTACCACGAGGTGGACTCCTCCGAGATGGCGTTCAAGATCGCGGCCTCCATGGCCTTCAAGGAGGCTTGCCGTAAGGCGAGCACTGTGCTTCTGGAGCCGGTCATGAACATAGAGGTCGTCACTCCGGAGTCCTACATGGGAGACGTCATCGGCAACCTGAACTCCAGGAGGGGAAAGGTGCAGATGATGGAGAAGAGGGGTAATGCCCAGGTCATCAAGGCGCTCGTGCCCTTAAGTGAGATGTTCGGATACGCCACGGACCTGAGGTCCATGACACAGGGCAGGGCCACATACACGATGCAGTTCTCGCATTACGAGGAAGTGCCGAAGGGGATCTCCGAGGCAATAATCGAAAAGGTCAAAGGCAAATAGGAGGGCATGATAAATGGCGAAGGCTAAATTTGAGAGAGTAAAGCCCCATGCGAACATAGGGACGATCGGGCATGTTGACCACGGGAAGACGACCCTGACGGCGGCGATCACGAAGGTGATGGGGC
>JAJYJB010000045.1 GCA_021789735.1 Nitrospirota bacterium | reverse complement strand
GTCAGCCTGGACATCATAATAGACCCGGTCGCGCTCCGCGGCGGCAGGTGGTTTCTTGGACAGATATACGGCTACAGGAGCGTGGGGGCCTACTTTGGCGTTCCGCTTTCCAACTTCATCGGCTGGGCGGTGGTGGGCTACCTGATGGTGTGGGCCTTCCAGGCGATAGACCGCGCGCTTGGCCGCTCTTCAGATCATTACGGGCGGGCGGTGCCGTGGAGGTTTGCGATAGGCCCGGCCCTTTACGCCTCCGTCGTCCTTTTCAACATGGCTGTCACTCTCCATATAGGGGAGTATAATATCTTTCTGGCAGACGCGTTCATCATGGCGCCGCTGGCCGCGCTTTTTTTGCTTGTAACAAGGCTCCAGATAAAAAATGCGGATGAGGCGGCGGTAAAACGGCACATTGAAGATTTCCCCGGGTCTTTCTGATCTTTTTTTCTTTTCCCTTTTTTCACAAGGACAAAAAAAGCCATTTAAGGGCCGAGGCCAGGGCAGAAGCCGCCTTTTCGGAGTTGCTTCGGAGCTTCACGGCCCTGGGGATGAGGCGCGGATTGCAGATGAAGCGCCATGCCGCCAGCCGTGTGCTTATCTGCCCGCCCGCATCGGCCATCTCCATGGGGGATATGCCTATCTCCTCGTTTTCCCTGTCTGTTATCGAGCGCAGGGCAAAGAAACCCGCTCCGCTTTTAAGGACACTTTGGGCTATGGGGAAAGTCTCCATATCGCAAACAGGGTAAGGCGGGCCCGGCTGCGGGAGAAAATCTTTTAAAGCGGGTTTTTCGATCCACTCCGAAAGCGTGACGATGGAGCCGCGCTTCGCCCCCGTTTTTTCAGATACCGTCTGAAAAAGGCCGGCAAAGCCGGGCCAGGCAAGCTCAAGACCGGCCCTGTCTTCCTGTGGGCGCGTCCTTTTGTGAAGAGATGCCCCCTGGTGAAGAAACGCCCTTTCCGGGCAGACAAGCTCCCCGTATTCAGCGCCCGGGTATAGCGCACCGGCAAAGCCTGCCGATATCACAAGGGCGGGCGTGTGCGCAAGGAGGGCGGCCCGCGCCCGGGCTGCGGCGTTTTCCACCCCCATGCCGGTCAAAAATATTGCGGCCTCCGCCTTGCCTTGCCTGGCCAGCCACGTCCCCTCTCCGCATGGGCGCGCGTCCAATTCTTTTAATATATATTTGATCTCATGCTTAAGTGCGGCCAGGACGAGCACTTTCAAGAAAATCTCTCCTTTATCAGAATCTTATCGTAATTCTTTCCGGCATTTTTTGCTACAGCTTAGCCTCCAAATGAAGTAATGTAAAACATGCGCACGGTTTTTGAGGCACTGCATGCCGTTTTTTTCATCCTGGCCGCGGGGGGAGGGTTTTATACCCTGTTTTCCCTCTTTTGCGTCCTTTTCCTTAAGGCGGGCACGGGAAGAGAAAGAACAAAAGAGCGGAAGCCGGCCGCGCGGCCGCTGCCCCCGGTCTCCATTTTAAAACCCCTCCGCGGGGCGGATTACAGCCTCAAGGAAAACCTGGCAAGCTTTTGCCGCCAGGACTATCCGGATTACGAGGTCCTTCTTGGATTGAGGAGCTCGGAGGACCCTGCCTACGGCGCCGCTCAGGAAATAAAACGGATGTTCCCTGAAAAGGTGCGCATAATAACCGGGCATGAGGACCTTGGGGCAAACATGAAGGTCTCCAACCTTTACCAGCTGTCCCGGAGCGCAAAGCACGACCTGCTTGCGGTAAGCGACAGCGACATGCTGGTGGACAGCTGCTATCTTAAAACCATCGTCTCCGAGTACATGGAAAATGAGAACACGGGTCTTGTCACATCCCTGTACAGGATATCCCGCCCCGTTTCCGTGGGGGCCGTCCTTGAGTCGCTCAATATCGCGGTGGACTTCATCCCATCGGTCCTGGTTGCCAGGCTGGTTGAACGCGGCATATCCTTTGGCCTTGGCGCCTCCATGCTCTTTTCAGGGAAGAGGTTCGAGGAGACCGGCGGGTTCAGGGCCATTGCGGATTATCTTGCCGATGATTACCAGGTGGGGCACAGGCTGTCCGCGAAGGGGTATGGAGTGGTCCTTTCAGAGTACGTAATGGAAGACGTTGAAGGCCCCATGAGGTTTCGGGACCATCTCAGGCACCAGCTGAGGTGGGCAAGGACGTACAGGGCCTCCAGACCAAAGGGCTATATCGGTTACGGCATCACCCATTTTTTCGTATACTGTCTTTTCCTTTCCGTCCTGTGGCCGGGCGTCACGGCATTTTCAGCCCTCGCCCTTGCCTTTTTTTTAAGGGCGGCGGTCGGGGCCGCCGTTAACAGGCGGTTCATCGGCCGGGCGGGCTGGTCCGTCTGGCTTTTTCTTCTGCCTATCAAGGACATCCTGTCTTTTTGCGTCTGGCTTATGAGCTTTGCCGGGCGGAAGGTGGCATGGAGAGGGGACATCTACACGGTCACGGGGACAGGGGAACTCCGCAGGGTAATTTAGTTCTTTGGCTCTTTTTGCGCGGATGGACGGGGAATTCGCTCCGCTGGGGCCCGTCTTGTATGTGTATGCCAGACTTTTCGTTAAGAGATATCTCAATTTTCTGGTATTATTTTTTTATTAAGGATAAAATATGACGTTACAGATGACCTCGTTAGAGCATATCCTTGAGAGGATCGAGGCTAAAAAAGCCGATTACGAGGCTTACAACTTCACGTATGCCGAAAGCACCGCTTTCAAGACGTTTTTCGATCTCGCCCAGGAGTTTGATTATTTTGAGGATTTCTACAATCTCTGCGTTGCCGTGCCCAAGGGCTTTTTCGGGCTGGAGGCCAGGCTCTATGTTATTGACCCGGCCGTAGGCGATTTCACCCTTGTGGCCTCGACCAGGGAGGAAAAGCCGGGAGGACGCCCGCCGTTTGCTCCGCCCCAGGACGGGCATGTCTATCACGGCGACAGCCTTGTGCTTGGCATCAAGGGGAAAAAGATACTTCTGGACCAACTGCCGTTCCAGGCAAGGGACAACGTGCTTGGCCTTCTGGAGGTCTATCCCGCCTCCGGTATGGATGCGCACAAGGAGCTCTTCTTTGAGAAATTCGCAAACCGCATCGGCTTTAACATCCATAACCGCTTCATAGTCGAAAAAAATATAGAGCACCTGAGGTTCATCCGCTCGCTGGTGAGCGACATAGAACACAATATAATAGTCCCCAATATGGTTTACAAGCTCTATCTTAGAAACCTCAAGGGCCTTATAGCAAAAAACCTGGACGTCGAAAAGAGACTGGCCGAACACGCCGGGGCGGGGAAGGACGAGGGCCTTGGGGCCGCCCTCCGGGAGATGTCCGAGATAAACCATTACCTTACGGCGGAGCTTGGGAACCTTGAGAAGCACTACGCCAACATGAGCCTCTTCCTTGAGACCCTGCTCAGGAGGAGCCATTTCGACAAGGGGCGGCTCACCCTCCGCACGAAACCGTGCAGGATGAAGGAGGATGTTGTCCAGCCGCAGCTTGAAAGGTACGCCTCCCAGTTCAGGGACATGGGCATCAAGGTCGATGACCGTTTCAGCGGCATCCCGGAGGGAGACATCATAACCGTCGTGGACGTGGGGCTCATGGCCCAGGTGTATGCGAACCTCTTTTCAAACGCGGTCAAGTACACCGAGGAGGTGACTGACGGCTCCGGCCAGAAAAAGAAATACATATCGTATGGCAGGCAGATATTGAAGGACTATTTCGGCCCCGGGATGGACGGCATCAAATACAACGTCTTCAGCACAGGCACGCATATCAAACAGGAAGACAGGGGCAAGGTGTATGAAGATGGTTTCCGCGGGGAAAACGCTAAAAGCAGGCCGGGCACGGGGCACGGCCTGGCCTTCATAAAAAATGTGATAGAGCTGCACGGCGGGGTGTCAGGCTATGAGGCCACACCGCTTGGCAACAATTTCTATTTCATACTTCACAAGTAGACTTTTTCTTTTTCGGCCTCCTGCTGATATGCCTTCCAGGATCCGAAATGCAGCCCGGCCTCGTCCACGAAACTTAAATGCCGGTGATGCCACCCAAGCAGGTTTTGGGCCTTGCGGCTTTCCACGTGCTGGTCCATGGCCAGGCATTGGGCCATTGCGCCTATCTTGCCCGCGGCCTCCTGTACCGGAATGAACCGGACATCCCCGGTGTATCCCGAGGCGCAGGCCGCGGCCGTCGCCATGTCTTTGACCGTAAGACTGTAAGGGGAGCAGATGTTGAAGACCTCCCGGCCCAGGCCGCTTTCAGCCGCAAGGAGGTATCCCCTGGCCAGGTCTTCCACATGCACGGTGGCCCAATGGTTCAACCCGTCACCTACCGCCGTCAGGGAAGTTTCCTTGAAGGCCCCGTTGAACCACATCCCGGTAAGCCCGCCCTGCTTGCCGTAAACGTTACCAGGCCTGATAACTATGCCTTTTACACCCTGGGTCCCGAGAACGGTTTTCTCTATGTCCGGCCTGTGGGAGACTATCTCCGGAGGAGAAAGGGGCGCGGTCTCGTCCACTACGGAGCAGCCCGTATTGCCATGGACCCACACCCCGCTTGTATATATGACCGTTTTCGGGCATGCCCCGCGGCTGCCAAGCCCAAGCAGCGTCTGAACGGTTTTTCTTTCAAGCTGCGCGAAATCCCGGTAGTCGGCCGACGCATGGACGAGGACGCTGCAGTTTGCCGCGGCATCCGAATATTCCTCCGGCGCCTCCATAGAGCCAAATACCGGATGCATTCCGTTTTCCACCAGCTTGTGCGCTTTTGCCCTGTTGTGCACAAGTCCCCATACATCGTACCCGGCGTTCCTGAAAGCAAGAGCCACGTTAAACCCGATGTAGCCGGTAGAGCCCGTGATGAATACCTTCATGGGTAAAGCCCCCCTGGACTTTTTTAAATTTTCCGGTTGAGACCGGACGCAAAACGGTCCGGTCTTTTAAAAAAGCCGATCAAAAAACCCCCTTACTTCCATTTTATTACCTTGCCCGGCAGGGTCAATAGCACGCGGCCGGTCTTTGCGTTAAAAAATAATGGAAAAGAGATATAATCTATGGGAAAAAATCCATAGACCGCTGAGGGGTGCAATCCATATGGGCAGAAGGCATACGGCCTTGATAATTTTTTTTCTGGTTTTATTTTCCGGGATGTCCGGGCCCGTGGTTCAAAGGGCGATGGCACAGGGCGTGCAGGTGGAAAAAGCAAAAACTTCATATTCACGGTACAGTCTTGCGGTCTCATTTGACCTTGAGAAAAACCTCTTGAGCGGGGACGCAAAGATAGATCTTGCCGCTCCTGCAAAGGTGTTCGTCGGAGGCCTTGATGTCCTTTCCATGACACTGGATGGCAAACCCTCTGATGAAAAGCCCTCAGGCGGCTATATCAGGGTCAAAAAGAAGGGCCTTCTGGAGATAAGATACGAAAAAGCGGCGCGCGGCTCCTATAAGTCAGACCCTGAAAACCCCGGGGTGATGACTGCCAGCGTTATCAGCGCCAAGGGCATATCGCTGACAGGAAACTGGTATCCTTCAGTGGGCGGCCTGGCCTTCTATGACCTGAGCGCGATAGTGCCCGCAAACTTTTCCGCGATATCGGAGGCCGATGACATATCCTCCGTGAGCACCCCCGGCGGGAAGCGATATGCCTTCAGTTTTCAGCATCCGCTGACCGGGATAGACCTTATAGCCGGGCCTTATGTTGTAACAAAATCATCTCTGGGCAATGTGGGGGTCTACACCTATTTTTTCCCCAAGGACCAGGGTCTGGCAAAGGAGTACATCGAGTACACGAAGAAGTACCTGGCCATGTTTGACAAGCTTCTTGTCCCGTATCCGTACAAAAGGTTCTCCGTGGTTGAAAACCTGCTTCCTACCGGCCTGTCGATGCCCACCTTCACCCTGATGGGGGGCGTTGTTCTCCGTCTGCCTTTCATCGTCAAAACGTCCCTGGGCCATGAAGTAGGCCACCAATGGTGGGGCAACTATGTCTATGCGGACTTCAGCAAGGGCAACTGGCTTGAGGCCCTGAACAGCTGGATGACGGATTACCGTTTCGCCAAGATGAAGGGGAGGGGCCTTGAATACAGAAAGAGGATGCTTGCGGATTTTCAGAGCTATGTGACCTCTGAGAACGATTTTCCTCTCAGGAAATTCTACGAGAGGACCAGTCCGGCTTCCGAGGCCGTCGGCTATGGCAAAGGCATGATGCTCTTTCACATGCTGAAAGGCATAGTGGGCAGGGAGGTCTTTTATAAATCCCTGAAGGCCCTGATCGCGCAGTACAAATGGAAAATGGCCACCTGGGCGGACATACAGGCGGTATTTGAAAAACAGTCCGGAAAGGACCTGGGCTGGTTTTTCAGCCAGTGGCTGGACCGTAAAGGGGTCCCCCGGCTTGCTGTCGGCAACCAGGAGGCGCTTGTCCTGAACGGCATGCCGCAGGTCTCCTTCGAACTGGCGCAGGAAGGCCTGCCTTACAGGTTGACGCTGCCGGTAACAGTCGTGACAGGCGCAAAAGAGAAGACCGAAAACCTCCAGGTGGGAAAGCCCCTGCACACGTATAATGTGGTCTCCACGGAGGAGCAAAGGCCCTCTGGCCTCGTTATAGACGGAAACTACGATGTCATGCGCCACCTGGGCCCGGGCGAGTTTGCCCCGTCCATAGCAAGGCTGCTTGGCAGCCCCAAGCGCCTGCTGGTCTACCGGGCGGCGGACAAAAAGAAATACTCCTCGCTCATCGACGTCTTCGCGGGGGAGGGTTTTACCGTCAAACAGGAGAAGGACCTGAAACAGAGTGATATGGAGAGATCTTCCTTCCTTGTGCTTGGTTTTGACAGCCCCGTCTTAAAGAGGCTTTTTGGCCATCTGGAAATCCCGGCCAGGGGCCTGGTGTTTACGGTGAAAGAAAACCCCTTTAACCCCTCCTATGTAGTTGCCATGGTCCATGCGGCCTCAAAATCGGAGGTGGACCAGGCCGCCTATAAGATACCGCATTACGGCCAGTACCAGACCCTTCGGTTCGAAGGGGGAAAGAACATCGAGAAGAAGACCGGCGCAAGCAGGAACGGGATGATATTCAAATTGTCAACACCAGTCCCGGCAATTCAGACATCCGGGACGCAGCATTTAAGCCGCGTCATAGACGAGGCCGGCTCCTCGCCTGTCATCTTTATTGGAGAGCGGCATGCCAACTACGAGGACCACGAGGTCGAGCTGGATGTCATAATGGCCCTCCACAGGATGGGGAAAAAGTTCGCCATAGGCATGGAGATGTTCCAGATACCTTACCAGAAGGCCATAGACGACTTCATCTCAAAGAAGATAGATGAAAGGGAGTTTTTGAAAAAAACCCAGTACTTCACGAGATGGGGCTTCAATTATAACTACTACAGGCAGATACTGGAGTACGCCAGGGCGAAGGGCATCCCGGTTATTGCCCTTAATATCCAAAAAGAGATAACGGACAAGGTGGCCAAGGGTGGCCTTGACGCTCTTTCCCCGAAGGAGCTTAAGGAGATACCCGCAACCATGGACATGTCCAACGCCAAATACAGGAAGGTGCTCAGGGAGATATACATGGTGCACCCGCAGGGGATCAGTTTTGACAACTTCTATCAGGCGCAGGTCCTGTGGGACGAGTCCATGGCAAGGTCGGTTGCGGAATTCCTGGACAAAAACCCCGGCTACCAGATGGTGGTGCTGGCCGGCGCGGGGCACATCATGAACGGCTATGGCATTCCGGACAGGTTTGCCAGGCGCACGGGGAAAAAATACGTCACGCTGATAAACGGGACTTACTCCTTTGACCCGGACATCGCCGATTACGTGCTTTTCCCGCAGCCCCAGGCCGCGCCGGCTTCGGGCAAACTGGGCGTGCTTCTTGAAAAGAAGAAAAAGGCGGCCAAGATAGTGGGATTCGTCCCTGGCAGCCCGGCCAAGGAGGCAGGGCTGCGCAAGGGCGACAGGATCATTTCCATAGACGGCTGGAAGGTGGCGTCGGTGGCCGATGCGAAGGTCGCCCTGTTTGACAAGCTGCCAGGGCAGACCGTTACCGTCCAAGTGGTAAGGAAGAGGTTTTTGTTCGGCAGCAAGACGATAACGGTAAAAGTGACCCTCTGATAAAAAAATACGCGGCCGGGTTTCTTTGCCTGGCAACAAAAAATAAAAATGCCGGGGGCCATCGCCCCGGCATCGCTTTTTGCAGAGGCCCTAACCGGCTATCTCGCTTTTTACAAGCAGGATGGAGCAGGGCAGCCTCCTGATGAGTTCATCCTGGCTCCGGCCGAAAAGCATGTGTTCAAGTTTCCCTTCCGAATGGGCTGCAAGCAGCAAAACGTCTATATTTTGCTCTTTGACCGTCTTCAGTATCTCATGCGTGGGTTCGCCCGTGGCAATTATCTCGGTGATCTTCAACCCCTTGTGCTTTACCCCGGCGATCATCGAGACAAGCTGCTGGCGCGTGTCCTCAAGGAGCCTTTTGTACTCTTCCGCAAGGTTGGGTACGGGCAGGTTCCACCCTTCAAGGCCAAACGGATTATGCACGGAGTGCATCACGAAGAGTTCGGCGCCCAGCTTGTGGGCCATCGACGCCGCGTAGTGAAATACCTTCGGAGAGTCTTTCTCCATCCTGCTTATGAGAAGCATCTTTTTTATGTCTTCCATCCGCGGCCCTCCGGCGCTGAATTTTATTACTTAATAGCCTATTTTGATGTCAAAGTCCAGTGCTTTTTTGTCCTGCCTTGCCCTTGAAAAATCAATGCCGTTTGGTTGACTATAGAAGATGTCCGCACGTGAAAAAGAAGACTTTAGTTTCCATGAAAAGGAGCGCGTCCTATGAAAAAGGCCGGAAAAGGCGATACTGTAAAAGTTCATTACACGGGGAAATTCAATGACGGGACCGTCTTTGATTCCTCAAGGGGCAGGGAGCCGCTGCAGTTCACGCTGGGCAATGGCAACCTCATCCGGGGCTTTGAGGAGGCGGTGTCCGGGATGTGCGCGGGAGAGGCAAAGACCGTCGCCATCGGACCGGAGGAAGGGTACGGCCCCTTCAAGCAGGAGCTTGTTTTCAAGGTGAAGAGAGAGCATTTTCCGGCCTCCATAAAACCCGAGATAGGCGCGATGCTCCAGATGAGACAGCCTGATGGCGGGATCATCGGGGTGAGGGTGTCCAGTGTAGAAGAAGATTCCATTTTGCTTGACGCCAACCATCCTCTTGCGGGCAAGGACCTTATTTTTGAGATAGAGGTGGTTGAGGTCCTTTCCTGAGAAAAGCGAAGGGTCAGTTCCCGTCTGACGGAGGGCTGAAGGCAAACCGCCGGACCGCTGTCAGGATGAAATACTGCTCCCCGGGGACCGGCGCGATTATATAAGGCAGCGGCCCTGATACCTTGTCGCCATAAAACCCGGCCCCGGCATAGGGGTCCATTGTTGCGGCCCAGCCCGCCTGCGCTGTCCGGACTTCAGGGGCGGCCGTGTACCTGGCAAAAAGGAAAGGCGGCAAAACATAGCAGTTGTTTGCCGGGATGACGAGAGTGTCCCCGGGCTGGACTACAGTGCGCGTGCGGTCCACCGGCTTTCCCCCGAGCTTTTCCATGTAATACTGAAACCCCCAGTGCCCCATGAACCACAGGTTTTTGCCCTGCCCCTGGTAATTGCCGCTTATGGAAACCGCCGCCGCGCGTTGGGAGCCTGCCCAGTCATAGTCAGCCCGGGCCACAGTAAGCGCTATTATAAGCGAAGGGACCAAGGGAACAATGACGAGAAGACGCCCGGCCGGTTTGCCCGGGAGCCCGGCCCGGCCTGCCGTTCTCATGAGAAGCACGCCTAAGGCGGGAAACATAAGCAGGACGGTGCGGGAGTTTATCGTCCAGTTCAGGAGGCAAAGGAAAACGAAAATTCCGATTGTCCAGGAAAAAAGAAGAAGGGCCTCCGCGTCTCTGGAATTCCAGAGGTCCGAAAAAGCTGCCGCCAAAGCGCTTGCCCCACCAAGCGCAAACACATAGAATTGCCCGATAAAAAGCCAGTGGAAAGCCGGATCATCGCGGTATCTGGCCAGCGCGGTTGGAAACAGCGCCAGAAAATCGCGTGCCGGGAAAAGGGCCATCAGGGCGGCCATTGCCAGCGCGCCTGCGATGAGCGTCCTTTTGCGCCAGATGAAAAAGGAGTAAAAGAACGCAGAGATCAGGCCCCCGCCCACAAAGACCAACCCGGTCATGAAATTCAAAAAACCTTTTCCCTGGTAGGTGACGGCATAGGAAGCGGCATTCAGAAGAAGGTCTTTGCCGTACAGGGCATAGGTAAGCCGGTCGTATCCGGCAAGCGTCGCCGCGGGTATAAGCAGGAACCATGCCCATCTGCCCTGTTTTTTGGCCAGCGAATAGATCAGAAGCAGAGGGACCAGGCTGACTCCCACATATTCGCTCAGGCTGCTTGCGGCCACGAGCAAGGAGGCAAGGAGGACATAGGGGACCGATTTTTCCCCTAAGCCCCTCATCCACAGGAACACTGCCCATACCCAAAAAGCGGTCATCATCATGTCGGACATCACGGTTGTTGCTGATATGATGAAAACGGGGGTCAGGGCTCCGGCCAGGGCCGCGGTCAAAGGCCTTTGGCAGAGTTCCCTGGCCAGATAATAGGTCCCTATGGCCGCGGCGACAGCAAAGGCGAAAAAGGCCATGTGCAGGGCGGCCTCCGACCAGCCGAAAAGACCCGCAACTGCGGCAATGTAATAGGAGGACAGGGGAGGGTTTTCATTGAACCGCCAGACGGGCTCCAGCACCCCCCGCCAGTTCATGTTAAAGCTGAAGAAATCCAGGGGGTTTCTCTGGATGTGGCGTGCGATCCATATGTAGACCGGATCGTCCACATTGAACGCCTTGTTCACAAACGGAAGGAGACAGGCAAGTACGGCCAAGCCCAAAAGGAGCGCGGGCAGCGCCGTTCCGCCTTTCCCTCTCTCTGTACCTCCCTGAGGACCTTCGCCTGGATAATTGCCCATAAAAATAAAAAGAAATGAAAAACAAAAACCGTTATGCCCGTCCCGCCCGGAAAAAGCCCGGTTAAAAAGATTAACACAAAAATTTGCCGGACGGCACAAGATCAATCCCGCCCACTGATCGAATTGAGCTTGTGCTTTTATCTTTTTGATGGTAGTTTTTTTATAACAAATATCGGGAGGAGTTTTTTATTTTTTTGCAGACATGAGCGCGCAGGCCGGTCATAGCGTTTGGCCTCTGGTACTGTACTTCTTCCTGGCGATAGCTACCGCCCTGGGGATGATGGGGCTTTCGTTCTTCCTTGGGCAACGCCACCGCGAGCGGGAGACAGGGCAGCCATACGAATCTGGCATAGTGGCCACGGGCACGGCGCGCATCCGCTTTGACGTGAAGTTCTACCTGGTGGCGATGTTCTTCGTGGTGTTCGACCTGGAGAGCCTGTTCATATTTTCCTGGGCGGTAGCGGTAAGGGAGGCCGGATGGTCCGGGTATATCGAGGTCCTCATATTCATAGCGGTGCTTGCGGCCGCGCTTGCCTATCTCTGGCGCATGGGCGCTCTGGACTGGGCCTCCGGGAAAACGGCAAAGGAAAGATGAGGGCGCCTGAGGCATGAGGTGGTCCCTGACCAGGCCAAGCCATCCGGGGCTTAAGGACGGCGACGGCACTGTGGAAGAAGCGGTAAGCAGGACAGTGGCCCTGACCACACTGGAAGGGCTGCTGGCCTGGGGCAGAAAAAATTCCATTTGGCCGTTCAACTTCGGCCTCTCCTGCTGCTTTGTGGAGATGGCAACCAGCATCACGCCCAAGTATGATATCGCCCGCTTCGGCGCGGAGGTCGTCCGCGGCACCCCGAGGGAAGCGGACCTGATGGTGGTCGCGGGCACCGTGTTCATAAAGATAGCGCCGGTGGTGAAGCGTCTTTACGAGCAGATGATGATGCCGCGCTGGGTCATATCAATGGGCTCCTGCGCCAATTCGGGAGGCATGTATGACATATACAGCGTCGTGCAGGGGGTGGATAAATTTCTCCCGGTCGATGTTTACGTGCCGGGCTGCCCGCCCCGGCCTGAGGCGTTCATGGAGGGGCTTTTGCTTCTAAGGGACATGGTTGGCAGCGAGAAGCGCCCGCTCAGCTGGGTTGTAGGCCCCCAGGGCGTCACAAGGCCCCCCCTGCCTTCCATGCGTGACCTTAAGAGGGAAAAAAGAAGACAGGCCACCGAGCTCCCTTCGCCCGACCACGTTTAAAGAACAGGCAAACAGAAAATTTTAAAAAACAGAAATAAAAAACAAAAAGAGGAACAAAAACAAAAACCCGTGAGGTCATCAGTCTGAAATGAGCGCCGCCAATGGCTCGGTCATAGACGAACTGAAGGAGAGGTTCGGCGCCGGGGCCGTAACCGCCCAGCAGACGAAAGACGGTGTACCCACCGCATGGGTGGAAAAAGGCATGGCCCATGAGGTGCTTGACTATCTGAAGACGGTCAGCGGAAGACGTTTCAGTACGCTCTACGACCTGACAGCCATCGATGAGCGGGTGCGCAGGCACAGGGAAGGCCAGCCGGAAAGCGACTTCACGGTGGTATATCACCTCCTTTCATACGACAGCAACGAGGACGTGCGGATAAAGACGGGCCTTAAGGAGGGTGAGCAGGCAAGGAGCGTCACTGGCCTGTGGCCCGCGGCAAACTGGTATGAAAGGGAGGTCTGGGACATGTTCGGGGTTGGTTTTGAGGGCCACCCCCATTTAAGGCGCATACTGATGCCCCCCACATGGAAAGGACATCCGCTAAGGAAGGACCATCCGGCCAGGGCCACGGAGATGGGGTCCTTCCGGCTTCCTGAGGAAAAGAGCATGGAGGAGCAGGAGGCCATGAGGTTCCACCCAGAGGACTGGGGTCTGGCGCCCCGTGGAGAAGACACGGACTACATGTTTTTGAACCTTGGCCCCCATCACCCGGGCACGCACGGGCTTCTGCGCATCATCCTGGCGCTGGACGGGGAGGAGATCGTGGATTCGGTCATTGACATAGGCTTTCACCACAGGGGGGCCGAGAAGATGGGAGAGCGCCAGTCCTGGCATACGTACATCCCCTACACGGACAGAATAGACTACCTGGCGGGAGTGCTCAACAATCTGCCTTATGTTCTTGCAGTGGAGAAGCTGGCGGGCATCGAGGTGCCCGACAGGGTGAAGGTGATAAGGATAATGTTGTCGGAGCTTTTCAGGATAGAGAGCCACCTGGTGTGGTACGGCACGTTCGCGCAGGACCTGGGCGCCCTGTCGCCTGTGTTTTATACCTTTTACGACCGGGAGCGTATGTTCGAGATAGTAGAGGCTATCTGCGGGGGGCGCATGCACCCCGCCTGGTTCAGGATAGGCGGTGTCGCGCAGGACCTGCCAAAGGGGTGGGACGGCCTCGTCCGCAGCTTCCTGGACTGGCTTCCTTCGAGGCTTGCCGAATATGACAGCATAATCATGAAAAACAGCCTGTTCAAGGCCCGCACGAAAGGGGTCGGGGCGTATACACTTTCCGAGGCAATGGACTGGGGCGTCACCGGCCCCAACCTGAGGGCCTGCGGCTTTGAGTGGGACTGGAGGAAAAAGCGCCCATACGGAGGGTACGACTGGTTCGACTTCGATATACCAACGGCCCGCGAGGGGGATTGCTACGGCCGGGCGGTCGTGCGCGTGGAGGAGATCCGCCAGAGCATGAGGATAGTGGAGCAGTGCCTTAAGAACATGCCAGCGGGAGACCACAAATCAAGGCACCCGCTCGCCGCCCCGCCCCTCAAGCCCCGCACCATGCAGGACATAGAGACCCTTATAGACCATTTCCTGGGGGTCTCCTGGGGGCCTGTCATACCCGCCGGAGAGGCGGCAGTTGGCGTGGAGGGGGCGAAGGGCAACAACAGCTATTACCTTGTGAGCGATGGCAGCACGGTTTCCTACCGGACCCGGATCCGCACGCCGTCTTTCCCGCATATGCAGACGCTGCCCCTGCTTGTTAAGGGGCTTAACATCCCGGACCTTATCGCGATACTGGGAAGCATCGATTTCATACTGGCGGATATTGACAGGTAACAAAGGGGAGAAACGGGTTTTTAAAAAAATGCTTGACGAACGGGAACTGGCCGAGGTAGAGAAGGAACTGGCGCATTATGAGAACAGAAAGGCCGGATGCATCGGCGCCCTGAAGGCTGTGCAGAAGCTCCGGGGCTGGATATCTGACGAATGCCTTAAGGACATCGCCCTTTATCTGAAAATGACCCCCGATGAGCTCGATAATGTGGCCACATTCTACTCATCCATCTTCAGAAGGCCTGTCGGAAGGCATGTTATCTTCATATGCGACAGCGTAAGCTGCTATGTGGTGGGTTACAGGGAGCTCCTGAGGCACCTTTCCCATCGTCTTCAGATAAAGCCGGGGCAAACGACCGCCGACGGCAGGTTCACGCTGCTTCCCGCGGCCTGCCTCGGGGTGTGTGAAAAAGCCCCCGCGGTGATGATAGACGAGGACGTGCATGGCGGCCTGGAGCCGCCCGAAAAGGTGGACGAAATTCTTGAGAGATACAAATAGCATGGACAAAAATCTGCAAAAGCCTCTTACGGGAAATTTCCGGGCGGACGGGCAGCCGCTGGAGCTCGATGAGTACGCAAAAACCGGCGGCTACGAGGCCCTGAGGAAGGCGCTGAAATCCATGGGTCCAAAAGAGGTGCAGGAAGAGGTGAAGGCTTCGAACCTGAGGGGGCGGGGCGGGGCAGGTTTCCCGACCGGGCAGAAGTGGAGCTTTGTCCCCGAGGCGGCGGGTTTTTTTTCGTCTGTCCCCAGGTATGTTGTGGCCAACGCCGATGAAATGGAGCCCGGCACCTTCAAGGACAGGATGCTTATGGAAAACAGCCCTCACATGCTCATCGAAGGGATGGCGCTTGCCGCATACGCAGTGGGAGCGGAGCGCGCCTACATATTTTTACGGGGGGAGTATGCAGGGGCGGCCAGGGCGCTTGCGAAGGCGCTTGCCCAGGCCTATGAAAAAAATTGCCTCGGGGAAAACATTTTTGGCTCAGACTTCAGCCTGCGGATGCACCTGCACCTGAGCGCCGGCCGGTATATGTGCGGCGAGGAGACGGGACTTCTCAATTCCCTTGAGGGCAAAAGGGCAATACCGCGCGTAAAGCCCCCGTATCCGCAGATGAGCGGTTTCATGGGAAGGCCGACCGTAGTGAACAACGTGGAGACCCTGTGCAACGTGCCCCATATAATCAGGAACGGGGCGGAATGGTTCAAAGGCCTCTCCCTGAGCAAGGACGGGGGGACGAAGCTGTACGGCGCAAGCGGCAGGGTGAAGAGGCCCGGGGCCTGGGAGCTGCCGATGGGCACTACGATAAGGGAGATACTCGAAGTCCATGCGGGCGGGATGCTGGATGGGTACAGGCTCCGCGGGCTCATACCGGGCGGGGCCTCCACCGAGTTTCTTCTCGATGAGCATCTGGACTTGCCCATGGACTTCGATTCCCTGCAGGCCGCCGGCAGCCGCATGGGCACGGGCACCATGGTCATCATGGATGACAGGACCTGCCCGGTTGGCATGCAGTTGAGCCTTCAGAGCTTTTTTGCAAGGGAGTCCTGCGGGTGGTGCACGCCTTGCCGCGAGGGGCTTCCCTGGGTGGTGCATATGTTAAACGCCATAGAAGAGGGGCGGGGCGAAATGGAGGACATTGACCTCCTTCTGGAGCAGGCCCGGCTGCTTGCGCCGGGGCATACCTTCTGCGCGCTTGCGCCGGGGGCGGCCGAGCCCCTTGGTTCAGGGGTCAAGTATTTCAGGGAGGATTTTGAGCGCCATATAAGGGAGAAGCGCTGCCCGTGGGGGCAGGGTTAGGAAAGAAAACAAAACCCCGTCAGATGGAAAAACAAAAACCGGAAAATAAAGGGAAGAAAGAACGGGAGCAGATGGTAACCGTCTATATAGATGGGAAAAGCTATCAGGTGGACGGGCGGAAGAACATGCTGGACGTCTGCCTTTCCCTTGGCATGGACCTTCCGTATTTCTGCTGGCATCCCGCGATGCACTCCGTGGGGGCCTGCCGGCAGTGCGCGGTGAAGCAGTTCGAGGACGAAAATGACAAAAAAGGCAGGATCGTCATGGCGTGCATGACCCCGGCCGCGGAAGGCACCAGGATATCCGTAAAAGACCCGGAGGCGGTGGAGTTCAGGGCCCGCGTGATCGAATGGCTGATGCTCAACCACCCCCACGACTGCCCGGTGTGCGACGAGGGCGGCGAGTGCCACTTGCAGGACATGACGGTGATGACGGGGCACGACTACCGCAGGACCCGCTTCAAAAAGCGCACGCACAAGAACCAGTACCTTGGCCCGTTCGTGAACCATGAGATGAACCGCTGCATCCAGTGCTACAGGTGCGTGCGTTTTTACAACGACTACGCCGGGGGCAGGGATTTTGGCGTCTTTGCGGCGCACGACAGCGTGTATTTCGGAAGGCATGAGGACGGCGTCCTTGAAAGCGAGTTCAGCGGCAACCTGGTGGAGGTCTGCCCCACCGGCGTTTTCACGGACAGGGTGTTCAAGAAACAATACACGAGGAAGTGGGACCTGCAGACAGCCCCTTCCATATGCGTGCACTGCTCCCTTGGTTGCAACACAATACCGGGGGAGCGGTACGGCACCTTGAGGCGGATAAGGAACCGTTACAACGGCGAGGTGAACGGATATTTCATTTGCGACAGGGGGCGCTACGGTTTTGAGTTCGTAAACAGCCCCATGCGCATCCGTGAGCCGTATCTGCTGTCCGGGGAAGGGACAGACACCAGAAAGACATTGAAAGAAGGCGAAGTGATGTCCTGCCTGAAGGCGGTCATCGGGGGCGCAAAGGGGATAATAGGCATAGGCTCGCCAAGGGCCCCGCTCGAGGCAAACTACCTGCTGCAAAAGCTCGTGGGCCCGGAGAATTTTTACTCTGGTTTTTCAGGGCCCGGGGCCGGCCTTGTGCGGCAGATGCTGTCCATACTTTCAGATGGCCCCGTCCGCACGCCTTCGCTAAGAGAGGCCGCAAACGCCGACGCCGTGTTCGTCCTTGGCGAGGACGTCCCGAATACCGCCCCTATGCTTGGGCTTGCCCTGAGGCAGGCGGTGCGGCAAGGGCCGATGGAAACGGTGGCGCGCGAGCTGAAGGTCCCTCTGTGGAACGATTACGCCATAAGAGAGGCCATTCAGGAAGAAAAGGGCCCTCTCTTTATCGCCTCCGTGACCGGGGGAAGGCTGGACAGCATAGCGTCCGGGGTTTTTCATGCCGCTCCGGACGATATCGCGCGTCTGGGTTTCAGGGTCGCCCAAATCCTGAGCCCCAATGCTCCCGGCATCGGCGGCCCTTTTGAGGCGGACGCGCCCGCTTTTGCGGAGCGCGCCGCCAAAGCGCTCAAAGAGGCAAAAAGGCCGCTTGTGGTCTCGGGTGCGGGGGCGGGAAGCAGCGCGGTCCTGCAGGCCGCGGCCAACATCGCATGGGCGCTTTGGGAGGGCAACAAGAATGTGGCCTTGTCCTTTGTCGCTCCGGAGTGCAACAGCCTTGGCCTGGCCCTTATCGGCGGGCACGATATAAACGGCGCGGTCAGGGCGGTGGAAGAAGGCAGGGCGGACACGGTCGTGGTCCTTGAAAACGACCTGTTCGACCGGCTTGACCTGCCGGAGGCCGAGTCCTTGCTTCGCGCCAGGCAGGTCATTGTGCTGGACACTCTTCCCTCGCATACAATAGACAGGCTGCAGGCCAACGTCGGGGCCGGGTCAAGGGTTGTCCTGCCAGCGGCGCCATTTGCCGAGGGCAGCGGCACTTTTGTGAGCTCCGAGGGGCGGGCCCAGAGATTTTACAAGGTCTTCAGCGTAACCGGGGAAAGGGCGGCTGAGAGCTGGAGATGGCTAAGGGATCTGCTTATGGAGCTTGGCAGGCCTGGCTCCGAGGCGCTTTTTTCGCTTGATGCGGTGCTTTCGGCAATGGGGCGTGAATTTCCCGCATTGGCAGGAGCTGCCCAGGCGGGCCAGCCGGCGGACTACCGGATAGAAGGGATGAAGGTGCCGCGCCAGCCGCACCGCTACAGCGGCCGCACCGCGATCGGGGCGGCCCTGGATGTCCATGAGCCAAAACCTCCGGAAGACCCCGACTCGCCATTGTCGTTTTCCATGGAGGGGTACGACGGCCAGCCCCCCGCGCCGCTTACCGTCCGTTTCTGGTCGCCGGGGTGGAACTCCGTCCAGAGCGTCAATAAGTTCCAGGACCATGTAGGCGGCGCTTTAAGGGGCGGTGATTCCGGGGTCCGCCTGATAGGGCCGGCGCAGGCAAAGGAGACGCCCTACTTCACGGACATGCCTGGCCCTTTTGCGCCAAAAGGGGATGAATTTTTAGTGGTGCCGCTGCATCACGTGTTTGGCTCAGAGAAGCTGAGCGCCATGTCCCCTGGCATAGCGGAGCTAATGCCGTCCCCGTACATCGCCCTGAACGCATCCGACGCGGAACTGGGGTCGCTGCCAGATGGGGCGGAAGCGAGGATAGAGTTTTTTGGCTCCTTTGCGTCTTTTCGTCTTCCGGTCAAGCTGGATGCATCCATGCCCCGAGGGGTTGCGGGGCTGCCGTTCGGGCTTCCGGGGCTGCACGGGGTCGTGCTTCCCGCCCGGGGAAAGATCACGGCGGTGAAATAGATATGAACGCTGTTGTGATGCGCCTGATCATAGTCTTTGGGGTGCTTGGCGTGATGATGAGCATCGCGGCGGGGCTTATATGGGTGGAAAGGAGGCTCCTTGGCCTGTGGCAGGACAGGTACGGTCCAAACCGGGTAGGCCCCATGGGGATGCTTCAGCCCCTTGCCGACGTTATAAAGATACTGGCCAAGGAGGACTGGGTGCCTCCCTTTGCCGACAAGCCCGTGTTCACGCTGGCCCCCGCCATCATAGTGATAACGGTGCTCCTGGTGTTCGCGGTGGTGCCGTTCGCTCCGGGCATAGTCGTGGCGGACCTGAACATCGGGGTGCTTTATTTCCTCGCTATGTCCTCGCTGGGGGTCTATAGCGTGGCCCTGGGCGGGTGGGCCTCCGGCAACAAATATTCCCTTATCGGGGCGCTCAGGGCCTCGGCCCAGATGATAAGCTACGAGGTATTCATGGGACTTTCGATCATGGGAGTAGTGATGATGGCCGGCTCATTCGACCTTCGCGCGATAGTGGAGGCGCAAAGGGGGCTCTGGTTCATAGTGCCACAGTTCCTTGGCTTTGTCGTCTTCTTTATCGCCGGGGTGGCGGAAACCCACCGGCTGCCTTTCGACCTGCCGGAGGCCGAAAGCGAGCTTGTCGCCGGTTTCCATTCGGAGTATTCGGGGATGAAGTTCGGACTTTTTTTCGTGGGGGAATACCTTGGCATAACGCTTATATCCATGCTCATAACGACCCTTTTTATGGGAGGATGGTCCGGCCCCCTGCTTCCGCCGGTGGCATGGTTTTTCATAAAGACCTTTTTCTTCATAGGTTTTTTTATCCTTTTAAGGGCGGCCCTGCCCCGTCCCAGGTACGACCAGCTCATCAGGACAGGCTGGAAGCTCATGCTTCCGCTTTCCCTTTTAAACATAGTTGTGACGGGAGGGATAATACTTGCCACCCGCTGAAAGGAAAATTTTTTCAGGTCCGCTGAGCATACTAAGGGCGCTGTGGGTCGTGTTCTTGCACCTGTTCAAGCGCAAGGTCACGGTGCTTTATCCCGAGGAAAAGCCCCACATACCGCCAAGGTGGCGCGGCCGGATAATACTCTCCAGGGACCCCGATGGCGGCGAGCGCTGCGTGGCGTGCTATCTGTGCGCTGTAGCCTGCCCGGTTGACTGCATCTCCCTGCAGGCCGCCGGGGACGAGCACGGCAGGCGGTACCCGGAGTTCTTCCGGATAAACTTCTCAAGGTGCATATTCTGCGGGTACTGCGAGGAGGCGTGCCCGACGTATGCGATACAGCTGACCACGGATTTCGAGATGAGCGAATACAGGAGGCAAAACCTGGTGTACGAGAAAGAGGACCTGCTCATAAGCGGGACCGGCAAATACCCCGGATACAACTTCTACAAGGTGGCGGGGCTTTCCATAAAGGGCAGGGAGAAGGGCGAAGGCGAAAACGAGCGCCCTCCCGTGGACGTAAAGGGGCTGATGCCATAATGGCCAGCGTATTTTACATATCCGCGGCAGTGGCCGCGGTTTCGACCGCGATGGTGATCGTGCAGAAAAACGTGGTGCACGCCCTCATGTATCTCATACTATCGCTGCTTTCGGTGGCGGTCATTTTTTTTGACATCGGGGCCCCTTATGTGGCGGCGCTCGAGGTCATCATATATGCCGGGGCCATAATGGTCCTTTTCGTCTTCGTGATAATGATGCTGAACCTGGGCTCCCAGTCCGCGGACGAGGAGAGACACTGGCAGACCGGCGGGATGTGGACCGGCCCCTCGGTGCTTGGGGCCGTGCTCCTTGGGGACCTGGTCTATATGATGGTCCAGGGGCCGGCCAGGGGCTATTTTGGCGGTCTGGCGCCAGTCGGTCCCAAGCAGGTGGGCATCACGCTTTTCGGGCCGTATCTTGTCGGGGTGGAGCTAGCCTCAATGCTCCTTCTCGCGGGGCTCATAGGGGCGTATCACCTGGGCAGGCCCGCAAAAAAAGGACAGGGCAAAGAGGAGGACAGGCCGCAGTGACACCCTTGCCCGCGCACCAGGCCGCTTTGCAGCAGGTCCCCCTGTACCATGGGCTGATTCTGGCCTGGCTGCTTTTCATAATCGGGCTTGTAGGCGTGCTGGTCCGCAGGAACCTGATATTCATCCTCATGTCGGTTGAGATAATGCTCAATGCATCGGGGCTGGCCTTCGTCGTCGCGGGCAGCAGGTGGGGGCAGCCCGACGGACAGGTCATGTTAATATTTATTCTGGCCATGGCCGCCGCGGAGGTTTCGGTGGGCCTTGCTCTTGTGCTGCTTTTTAACCGGCGTTTCCGGACACTGGACACGGATGCCGCAAACAGGATGAGGGGATAGCGCGGAGATGCTTCAACTTTTATGGCTCATACCGGCCTTGCCTTTCGCGGGGTTTTTGGTCCTTTCGCTTTTTGGAGGGCGCATGCGCAGGCCCCTGGCGGCGGCCGTGGGCATCTGCTCCGCCGGGCTTTCCGCCCTGATTTCGCTGCTGATCGCCGCGGATTTCATACTTTCTTCCGCTCAAAAGCCGGCATCGAGGGTGTACACGCAGGATCTCTGGACCTGGATAAGCATCGGCGCTTTCAGGCCTGACATCCGCTTGTACCTCGATGCGCTTGCGCTGGTAATGGTGCTCGTGGTGACGGTGGTCGGCTTTTTCATACACCTGTATTCGGCCCAGTTCATGGAGGACAGCGAGGGATACAGCCGGTTTTTTGCCTATATGAACCTGTTCGTGGGCT
>JAJYJB010000044.1 GCA_021789735.1 Nitrospirota bacterium | reverse complement strand
TTGAAAAAAATTAATAAAGGGACCTACGTTGATTTTTTGAAAACCGCTATATAGGGCAGGTTCCTGAACATGTTCGAATAATCAAGCCCGTAGCCTACGACAAATTCATTGGGGATCCTGAAGCCAACATAGTCCAGCGGCACGTCCACGATCCTGCGGTCCTTTTTGTCCAGGAGGGCGCATATCTTGAGAGAGGCCGGCTCTCTCTGGAGGAGGTGCTCCCTGAGGAAATTCAGGGTAAGTCCGGAGTCCGCTATGTCCTCGACCAGGATCACGTGCTTGTCCCTGATGTCCTCCCTCAGGTCCTGGTGCATTTTGACTTCCCCGGTGGAGTCAGACCTCACGTAGCTCGAACAGGATATGAAGTCCACCTTTATGGGGATGCGTATGTACCTGACCAGGTCGGAAAAGAACATGAAGGCGCCTTTCAGGATGCAGACCATGATTATCTCTTTCCCGTCGTACTCCCTGGTTATCCTGTCCGCTACCTCCCGGACCTTGGCCTGTATCTGCTCCACGGTGTATAGCGGTTTGCCTATTACCATATCTTTCCGGAACGGGCCCCCATGTAAAAAATGTAAAGTATTTTCATTTTTCTCAAATGTATATTAACACATCAAAGCGGAATATTGAACGAAAGGGAAATATGGGGAATGCGGTGGACAAGCGGAGAAAGGCATTGATTTTTCAGGAAAACCTACCTTCGAAACGAAGGCGGGGGAGAAAGACTTGAGCATTCTCCCCGCTTTTCGTTTCCTGTTTGCCTTCGGGCCTTCAGCCGTTTTTTTTGACGGTAGATATCCCCAGTGCTGCATATGGCGGACACCACCCCACAAGGCCGGTCAGGAGGGGTACAGCGCCAAGCAGCGCCCAGGAGGACTTGGGGCCCATTATGGCAAGCGACAGGATGCCGAACCCCGCGATTACCCTTATTGCGCGGTCAATCGCACCTACATTTTTTTTCATTTTTTCACCTCCGGGAAGGGAAATTTTACTCTCTCTTTTTAAAATTTATAAAAAACGCGGCCTGAAGTATGTGACATTGTCACAAAAGGGGTCACAAACGGGAGTTTTTACGGGGTGCCGCCGGCTAGAACCGCTTAAGATGGATCGTATTCCTATGGAGCTCCAGGATGCCCCTGCGCTCAAAATCCTTCAGGAGACGGCTTACGACCTCCCTGGACGTTCCGAGGTCGTTTGCGATTTTCTGGTGTGTGGTGTTCAAAACAGATGCTCCTGTTACAGGCGGCGGACCGGTGGAAACAGTCCTTTCCTTCAGGTACTCCATGAGCCTCTCGTCCATCCTTCCGAAGGCCACCTCTTCCACGAGGGCCATGACGTCCCCAAGCCTTTTGCTTATAAGCGCGAAGATGAACTCCCGCAGATCCTCGGAGACCGCCATAAGGTGCCTGAACTTCGCGGCATCAAGCAGCGCCACCCTCGTCTCCATGGACGTAATGGCATTGGCGGGATATCCTCCGCCTGAAAGAATGGAAGATGCGTTCAGGATACAGGTCTCGCCGGGGCCAAGGTCGTAAAGGGTGATCTCCCGTCCGCTTTCCCCGCTCTTGTAAACCCTTATGCCGCCCGACAGGACAAATGCTATTGCACGGCAGATGTCTCCCTGGGAGTAGATGAGCGATCCGGATTGTATCTGCCTAAGGGCAAGCTCGCCCCTCAGCCCATCCAAAAGCCCCTTAAAAGCCGGAGGAAAAGAGCTTTTTTCCATATCCAGTGATATTATAATTCATCGGCGCCAGGCGCAGAAAGAAAAAGCCGCGTCCCGCAAAAAAGAAAATTTTTTACTTAGAAGTCATTTGGAGAGGTTTTTTAACTGCAATCTTGCCGTATCCACAGCCTTTTTTACCTCTGAGTTGCCGGGTTCGAACTTCAAGACCTCTTCCCATTGGGCGATCGCTTCTTGCAGACTGCCTTTCCTGTAACTTTCGAGGCCTTTTTCTGTAAGAGCGATGCCGCAGTCTTTGATCCTCTTTTCAAGATAGAGATGTTTCAACGCCCGGGTCTGAAGGAGCCTGTAATTGTCCATCACCAGGTAATAGAGGCCCCCGGCCTTTGCGAAATCCTTTTTAGCAAAAGAGGCTTCGGCGGCCGCGTTTGCCACAAGGAGGGCCTCTCTGCAACCCGAAAGGAGACGTTTGTCGCCAGGGTGGAGTGACAGCGCGCCCTTGCACTCTTCCAACGCTTTCTCGTATTGGCCTTTTGCCATCTCGTCTTTTGCCTTTTTTATGACCGGCCCCGGGTCATAGACCGCGGAAGACGAATAGGGATATACTGGACTTCCCGGCTTTTGTGGGACGGAACTTTCGGGCGCTGGTGAAGGTCCTTTTTCAAGGACCGCGCAGGAAGACAAAAGGAGATAAAAAAGCCCGATGGCTGCAAGCAGCCGGAAGGAAAGGACATAGCGCGCCATCAGATAACCTCTGAAAGCATAAAGCCTTCGTGCTCGTTTTTGAACGCCCTGACAAAGACATCGACCAGGCGAGGGTCGAACTGGGTCCCGGAGCACCGCAATATCTCTTGAAGGGCCTCCGCCTCCGAACGGGACTTCCTGTAGGGCCTGTTTGAAGTCATGGCGTCAAAGGAGTCCGCTATTGCTATAATGGAGGCATGCATGGGTATCTCGTCCTCTGCAAGCCCGTCCGGGTAGCCCTTGCCATTGTACCATTCGTGGTGATGCCTCACGGCAGGGATGTATCTGGCCAGACTCGGGGCCTTGGAGATAATATTCATTCCGTCCTCCGTATGGCGGGCCATCTCCTTGAACTCATCCGCCTCCAGTTTTCCGGGTTTAAGCAGGACATGATCGGGGGTCTTTATCTTGCCAACATCATGGAAAAGACAGGCGATCTCCAGATCCTCAAGCTCTTTTTTTGAAAGGCCCATGGCCTCGCCCATTTTCACAGAAAGCTGGGCCACTCTGGCCGAGTGTCCCATAGTATACGGGTCCCGCGCGTCTATCGCCGCGGCCAGCACCTTAAGCGTGGAGATGTATGCATCCTCAAGCTCCCCCGCGTATTTTGCAAGCTGGTCTTTCTGCTCCACTATCAGAGCAGACATGTCATTGAAGTTCTCCGTAAGTTTGCCAAGCTCGTCTTTCGAATAGACCCTGAGCGGCTTTTTCCTCCCTTTCTTGAGCTCCTCCACGCCTGAGGAAAGCTCCTTTATCGGCTTTGTGATGCTTGTCGAAAGTACGAAAACACCGGCGACCCCCATGACCAGGGCGACAATAAGCCCCCTTATGACGCTTTTTTTAGCGCTCTGCCTGGCGTCAAGCAGGAGAGCCCTGTTCATTCCAAGGACCACATAGCCCAGCCTTTTTTTCAGGAACGACACCGGGGTGACCACCTCCACATCCCCTCCGCGGCCCTCGGTGACGCAGTCATAACGGTCCATCTTGAGGAGCTTCCCCTGGATCGGATGTATGGTCTTTCCGAGCATGTTGATATTGCTGTGGGCCAGCGCCTTCATTGAATTATCGGCAAGGGCCACGAAATTCACGTCCAGATGGGATGCTTTCACGCGTGACACGACGCTGTCCATGCCGAGCAGGTCTTTGGAAAGCATGCTGTAGGCCGCGGAGGCCGCCGCGCTCTCGCTAATGGCCTGGGCCCTGCTTATCACGTCATTTACAATGTGGCCCTCCACCGTCCTTTCGGTAAGGACCGAGAAAGAGGATGTCATGACAACAAGGAGTAAAAGGATTACTGCGGCAACTTTGAAACGTATGCTCAGAATTATCGTCATAGGCTATTCCTAAAAAACTGCACTATTCTAACACAAAACGCCCATGCGAAAAAATGGAAAATTAAAATGTCTGTGAGCGCATTCACACACATGAGGGCCAGTGAATGTGCCCACCCCCATCACCCGGCGGCGCCAGGGCAGGCCGCGCAAAAATTCAAATTATTGCCTCCCTGCATCCGGTAGAAACAGGTTTGAAACTCCCCCTCTCCATGTTTTATCTTTAGATATGCTTGAAATTTTCCTCGCTCCCCCCGGGGTGCGCGGCATGACGGAAAAACTGTTTAAAGAGGTGCTCAGTGGGGCGGAAGGGGAGAATGATTTTTCCTGGCTGACCTATCTCGCCCCTGCCACTCAAAAAAGGAAGGAGGCCCAAGGGGTATTTCACGCGCTTTTACCGCACAGGGCCCGCGACAAGGGCTATATACCACCCCTCATGATGACCACCGGGCAACTGTCAAAAAAGATCCTGAGGGAGCGTTCCCGGCTGCTCCTGCTTCCTTCCTGGCTCAGGACGCCGCTCCTGATGAAGCTCTCCGGCAAAAATGTGGGCTATGCGGTGACCCTGGCAGGGTTCATGCGGGAGATGAAGGCCCATTTCCCCGGGAAAAAAGCCCGCGAAATACTCAATGCCATAATTCCGCTTGCGGACGAGCTTGGCCTTGCTGAAGAAATAGCCATGAGGCTTAAAGAGACGATGGGTACCGTCTCCCTTTACGAGCAGCGGCTTGAGGCCATGGGCCTCATAGACCCGGAAGGGCCAGCCCCGGAAGCGGCCGCGCTGATAAGAGGAGAAATCGCGGGCAAAAAGAAAGATTCCCCGTTGCCTGCGCTCATCCTGGATGGTTTCTACGAGATCACGCCGGCTGAAAAGTTGCTGATAACAGCGTTGATAGAGCAGGCCGGAAAGGCATTTGCCTTGGTCCCCTTTGATGACAGGCACACAGATGTCACGGAAGACTGCCTCTCGTTTCTGGGGACGTTTCCTCACAAGGAAACGCGGGTTTCTCCTTCCGCAGGCGGCGCAAAACCGGGCTTCTATGCCTATCCGTCCAGGGAGCAGGAGGTTGAGGGGGCGGCAAGGAAAATAAAGGTCAATTACATATCGGGCGCCTTCACGGACCTCTCAAAGACAGCTGTCCTCCTGCCCAACCCCGCAGACTACACCGATATGATAGAGCGGGTGTTCGTAAAATACGGCGTTCCGTGCAGCTTCCATGGGGAAAACAGGAACTCTGTTGCCGCACGGAGGGAAAAGGACCTTCTTGCGGTGCTCAAAATAATTTCAGACGATTACCAGTCCGCTGACCTTGCTGCGGTCCTTAGTTCTCCCTTCTTCACCGGGATGCCGGAGGAACTGCGCGGGTGGGCGCCGAAGATAACCCTATCCCCGGTATCCGGAGGGTTTGACAACTGGCTTAAACTTCGAGGGGCGCCTGGAAGCCAAAGCCAAAAAGGGCTTTACTGGCTGAAAAAGAAGTTTTCACCCCTTGAGACGGCCATGGCTGAGGGAAAGACCGGGACAAGCCTGCGGCTCATAACCGGCTACCTGGAGGCGCTCAAAGGGCTTGAGTTCTCCGCCGGGGGCGCGCTTTCCTTTGATGACGAGTTCGAAGACAGGCTGCAGGGCCTGCTTCTTCTGGACATCTTATGCAAAGAGGGGCTTTCGGCCGGTGAATTCATGGACTGTGTGGGCCTGGCCGCGGCCGGCATCGCTGAGGAAAAAGACGAGCCAGGGGTCAGGGTCTTGAGTTTTCACGAGGCGGATGGACTGGAGCCCGAAAGCCTCTACTTCCTCGGGCTCAAGGACGGAGAGCTCCCCCGGAGGCCGGAGACCGATTTCTTTCTCCCTGAGCGGCTGCGTGCGAAACTGGGCTTAAGAACCATGAAAAAAACCCTGCTTCTGAAGGATTTCCTTTTTGGCAGGCTCGTATCCTCCGCGGGCTTTGTTCACCTTAGCTACCCTGAAATGGATGGCGACAAGCTTTTCCTGCCCAGCATATTTATGCCGGAGGGTCAGCCACTCAAGGACCCGGCCTACGGTGTATTTTCAAAAGAGGAAGAGCTTATAAGAAAAGGCAGGGCCCCCTTCTCCGCCTATCTGACCGAGATAAGGGACGTAAAAGAAAGGACACCCTTTGGCCCTAGAAATGTGGTGAACGTTACCGATGTGGACGCGATCAGGGCCTGCCCTAGGTTTTTCTTTCTGGAGCGGGTGCTGGGGCTTGCCCCGCCGGAGGCCGAGGAGTTCGGCATTGACGCAAAAACGGCTGGCACCATTCTTCACAACATAATGGAGGGCCTGCTGCCTTTCACAGAAAAGGACATGAGCATCGACGGGTTCAGACGCCGGGCGGAAAAGGCCATCAGCAACGCCCTGGAGGAAAATAAAAAAAGCGGGCAGCTGCACCCGTACTGGGGCAGGCTCATAAAGGAGAGTTTCCTGGACGCCCTGCCCGCCATCCAGGAGATAGAAAAAAAATTCCTGAAGGAAGGTTTTGGCCTGGCGATGGCGGAGCACAGGGTGGAAAGTGAGCTTAAGGGCATAAGACTCAGGGGAAAGATAGACAGGATAGATGAAAACCGGGAAAACGGCGCCCACAGGATAATCGATTACAAGAGCGGCCCGGCAGCCCTGAACCCTTCCGATGTCCTTAAGAAAGGGGCCACCCTTCAGCTTTTCCTGTATGCCGCGCTTGCGGAGGCCGCCGGAATAAGGGACATCCAGAAGGCTGGCATATATTCCTTCAAGGACATGAAGGTCAAAATGGCTCCAGGAAGCCGTGACGTCTCAGCCGGAAAGACAATGGAGAGCCTCATCGAGGCGGCACTTGCCTGGCTTGAAGAGACAGCCCTCATGGCCGGAAAAGGCGATTTCCCGGCCGACCCCATGTCGGAGCAAAGCTGCAGGTTGTGCCACGAAAAGCCTTATTGTCCTTACATAAACGGCCCGGACTTTGTGAAAGACACAAAAAGATAAAAAATGGCTGAATTTTTCGATACCAAAAAAAGCTTCATAATCTCCTCTCCAGCCGGCTCCGGCAAGACCGAGAAGCTGGCCAGAAGATACATAAGCCTCATAGCGGCTGGCGGAGAGGTGGAGCGGGTGCTGGCCATAACCTTCACGGAGAAGGCGGCTTCCGAGATGAAGCAGCGCGTCCTGAAAATCCTGGCCCTTGAAAACCCGGAGCTCTATGCTCGGGTGAAACCAAGGGTGCCCCTGATGAGGATATCCACCATTCACGCGTTCTGCCTGAAACTCCTGCGGAGGTTTTCTCTGGACCTGGGGCTTGATCCGAGGCTGTCCGTGGCGGACGAAGGCACCGCCTCCGCTTTTGTGCGTCAGTCCGTGATGGAGGCGCTTAAAGAGGAGGCAGACAGCTTCGGGCCGGATGGGCCGTCGGGCCCATTTTTCTGCCTTATGAAGGCGCGCGGAATAAGGGGCTGGGACTCCATTTTAAAAAACCACCTGGCTGAGCTCTTCAGGCAGAGGCCGCTTTCGGAGCTTATCCTGAGCGGGCCGGACGGCCTCCGCGCGGAAGGGGAGAACGGGCCTGAAAAAATGCTCCTGAAGCTTTTTGCGCGCTGTCTTGACGCCTACAGAGCAAAAAAACTTGAGGCCCGCCTGCTTGATTTCAGTGACCTGGAGATACTGGCCTACAAAGCGCTGGCCGAAAGCCCCCACTGGCAGAACATCCTTTACAGCTTTGATGAATATACGGACCATATCCTTGTGGACGAGTTTCAGGACACCAGCGCCCTGCAATGGCGCATACTGGACAAACTGACGGAGGAATGGCGCTCCGGCCTCGGGCCAAAAAGAGAGACGGGCACCGTGCCCACCATGTTCCTGGTAGGTGACGAGAAACAGTCCATCTATCTTTTCAGGGGGGCCGACGTGTCCGCCATGAAAAAGGCAAGACAGCGGCTTCAGGACTTCCTCGGGGATGAATATGAGTTCCATCAGGCCAGGGACAATTACCGCAGCTTGCCCGAGATAATAGAGTTCACAAACAGGCTCTTTGAGAAACTAATGCCACAGTCCGGGCCTTCTGCCGGGCCGCACCACAAGGGAGAGAAACGTCTATCCCCCGCAGATGATAAAGCCTCCTGCCGGAAAGAACAGCCGGATATTCAGGAGGGATGGCCCGCAGGCGAATGGCAGGTCGAGTACTGCCCCTTCGAGGCTAAAAGGCAGGGTGACGGCAAAGTGGAGGTTTTGCTCCTGGACATGCCCCGGACGGGAAACACAAAGGAAAAGCGCGGCTTTGAGGCAAGGATGCTCGCAAAACGCATAAAGGCCATGCGCAGGAACTACCAGGTGAGCTGCCAGGCAAATGATCAGAAAAAACCGGGTAAACGGCCCTGTGAATATGCCGACATGGCGGTCCTCCTCAGGCAACGGACGCACCTGGCGGCGTTCGAGGAGGCGTTCAGGCGCGAAGATGTTCCTTTCCTTGTCGTAAAGGGGATGGGCTTCTACGAGGAGCCGGAAGTGGCGCTTTTGCGGGAGTTTGCGGCATTCATAGCGGACCCGGAAGACGACTACAGCCTTTTTTGCATCCTCCGCTCCCCGCTTTTCGGGCTTGGCTACAAAGCCCTCGCGGGCCTGTGCCCGGGAGACAAAAAAACAAAAACCACGCCCGGAGCAAAAAACCGGAACCCAAAAAACCTGATGGAGCGTCTGAGGGCCTCGCATATTAAAAAACATGTTGAAGCCGCGGCCATGCTGGACGGCTTTATCGAGGCCGGCAAGACGCTCCCCCTTTCAAGACTCATTGAGCTAATGCTTGTAAAGACCGGGGGATGGAGGCACTTCTGGGAGAAGCCCAGGCACGCCAATGTAAAAAAGTTCATCCAGATGGTCGAGTCCCATGAATCCGAGGGCCATAACTTGATAGACATAAGGGACAAACTGCTTGCCGGCAGAGCGGGCGCGGATGTGTCCAAGGCCAACGTGAACGCCGAAGGGATGGACGTTGTCAAGCTGATGACCGTGCACGCTGCCAAAGGGCTTCAGTTCCCGATGCTTTTTCTTCCCAGCCTGGACGAGGACATAGGCGCAAAGAGCGGGGCGGTGGCCATAGAGGAAAAACCAGCCGGGGCCTTCAGCTTCCGATACGAGCCAGACTCCGAGGCCAGAAAGAAAATTCCAGAGTTCGAGCGGGGCAGGATAAAGGAACTCGAAGAGGAAAAAAGGCTTTTTTACGTGGCCGCCACAAGGGCCATGGACTATCTGCTTCTGAGCGGCATCAGGCCTGAAAAGCCCAAGGGAAGGCTCCGATACCTTGTGGACGCCTTTGGCCCGGGTTTTATGGACGGGCCCGGTTTAATGAACGGCAAAGAGAAATCCGGCGCGGACGGCAGTGGCGAAAAAACGTTGCCGCTTCAGAAGGATGACCGCCCTCTCCCCTTTAATGTCATAACGGCGGAGGATGTGGAAAACGGGTATGCAAAATCCGTGGGCATGGAGTTTGTCCAGGAGAGGCATTTCCTGGATGAGCCCGTCTACGCCGAGCCTTTCGAATACGAGCCCCCGGCAAGCACGAAGGATGTGACAGAGGACATCCTGGTAAAGACGCGCCATGGTAGAGACTGGGTGCTGCTTGGCAGGCTGATGCATCAGGTACTTGAGGAGATGTCGGAGGGCAGGCTGGCGCCGGATGAGGTGGGGGGGCGCGTCACGGCGCTCCTAAAGGGTGTTTACGTCTTCGGGCCGCAGAGGGAAAGAATTTTCATGGACACGATACTTGGAGACATCGAAAGGCTCCGGTCGGCAGGGATATTGGAAGACGTAGTGCTCCCACGCAAAGAAAGGTCCTTCACGGAGCTGCCGTTCGTGCACGAAAAGGGCAAGACGCTATACAAGGGACGCATAGACAGGCTCATAGTCGGGGAAAGGGCTGTCCACGTCTACGATTACAAGAGTTTCCCGGCCCGGCCGCAGGAGCTGATGGAGCTTGCGGACAAATACAGGTTTCAGATGGAGCTTTACAGGGAGGCGGCAGAGGGCATCTTTGGCCTTCCGGCAAAGGCCTTCCTCGTCTTCACGCACATTCCACAGGTAATCGATATGTCCGGGGCTTAAAAAAAACCGGACATTTCATTTCCTGAGGTTTTTGTTTTTTTTTGCTTCTGCCGCAGTAAATGAAATCTTGAACAGCTTAGTGATAAAATAGACAGGCATGTTCGGATACATAGGGAAGCGCCTTATCCAGATGGTCCCGCTGCTCCTGGGGATAACCATAATAAGCTTTGCTGTGATCCACCTGGCCCCCGGCAGCCCCGTAGACGTGCAGATGTCCCTGAAGACATCCGCACAGGCCATGCAAAAGCTGAAAAAACTGTACGGGCTGAACAAGCCGCTTCCGGTCCAGTACGCGGAATGGCTATCCCGGTTTGTAAGGCTCGACTTCGGCAAGTCCTTCGTTGACGGAAGGGACGTGCTTGAAAAGATAAAAGAGCGCATACCCATCACCCTCTCGATAAACTTGCTCTCCATGCTGCTCATATTCATTGTGGCCGTCCCGGTAGGGGTCATCTCGGCCACCAGGCGGTACTCATTCTTTGACAAGATAAGCACCATACTGGTTTTCCTGGGATTTTCGACCCCCACGTTCTGGCTTGCCCTCCTGCTGATGATATTTTTCGGAGTGCATCTGGGAGTGCTGCCGATATCCGGCATACAGAGCATAGACGTGTCGGGCATGAGCGCGGCCGGCAGGCTTGCCGACTGGGGCAGGCACCTGATCCTTCCGGTGTTCGTCTCGGCATTCGGAAGCATCGCCGGACTCTCGCGCTACAGCCGCTCCAGCATGCTTGAGGTTATCAGGCAGGACTATATCAGGACTGCCAGGGCCAAGGGGCTTTCTGAAAGAGACGTCATAAGGAAGCACGCGCTCAGAAATGCCATGCTGCCTATAGTGACGATAATGGGACTCTCCGTCCCCGGGCTCATAGGCGGAGGGGTCATATTCGAGACCATATTCGCCATACCCGGAATGGGCCAACTCTATTACCAGTCCGTGATGTCCAGAGACTATCCCACCATTATGGGGCTGATGGTGATATTTGCAGTGCTTACGCTTCTTGGCAATCTGGTGGCGGACATCGCCTACGGGCTGGTCGACCCAAGGATAAGACTTTCAGGCCGATGAGGATAAGGACGATAATATGGAGGAGGTTCAAAAAAAACCGCCTGGCCGTGGCCGGACTGGCGGTGATAATCACGCTTGCCCTTTGCGCCATATTCGCTCCACAACTGGCCCCGTACTCGCCCACGGGCATTGACGTAAATCGCGTGCTGTCTCCTCCGAGTTGGAGCCATCCCTTAGGGACAGACGAGCTTGGAAGGGACGTGCTGTCAAGGATGCTTTGGGGCAGCAGGGTTTCGCTTAGCGTGGGTTTCATAGCCATGGGGATTGCCGTGATCATAGGGACGGCCGTGGGATCGCTTGCGGGGTTTTACGGGGGGAAGGTGGATGCCGTGCTCATGAGGTTTGTGGACGTGATGCTGGCCTTCCCTTCATTCGTCCTTATTCTGGCCGTTATAGCTATAGTGCCCCCAAGCATCTTTATCATAATGGCGGTCATAGGGATAACGGGATGGATGGATGTGGCAAGGCTCGTCAGGGCGGAGTTCCTTACGCTAAAACAGCGGGATTTCGTGCTTGCCTCCAAGGCGGCAGGCGCGGGCAGCATGAGGCTCATCTTCAAGGAGATACTGCCAAACGCCCTCTCGCCCGTCTTCGTGGCCGCGACCTTCGGAATAGCCGGTGCTATCCTCACCGAGTCCTCTCTTTCCTTCCTTGGGCTGGGCGTTCAGCCGCCCCACCCAAGCTGGGGTAACATCCTTTCCTCAGGCAAGAACAACATAGAGACCGCATGGTGGCTTTCGCTGTATCCTGGTCTTGCCATACTGATTACGGTGCTCAGCTATAACCTTGTGGGGGAAGGACTCAGGGACGCGCTTGATCCCCGCCTGTGGGATACCGAGCGGTACGAGACCGGCAAGGACAAGGAATAACAAACAGAAAAACCCGGGAATTCGACCTTGAATTTTTTTAAGGAATTAAAAATCTTCCTTCCGGAAGATGCTGTAGAGCGGAAGGCCCAGGGTCTCGACGTTGTTTCTGCCTTCATGCTCGGCCCTGTCCAGAAGGACTATCGCGGCTATGGTCTTAAGCCCGGCGGCCCTGGCAGCCTCTATGGCCTTTATGGTGGATTTCCCGGTTGTAAGGACGTCATCGAGTATGATCACATGGTCCCCCTCGGAAACGTTTCCCTCCACCTGCTTCATCGTCCCGTGCGCCTTGGGCTCTTTCCTTATTACGAAGGCCTCGATGGGCTCCTGCTTAAGGTATGAGGAGTAAGCAACGGCCGTTGCTATCGGGTCCGCCCCCATGGTGAGACCTCCCACGGCGGCAGGCGAAAGGCCCAGCTCCGTTATTTTCTCCAGTATGATGTTGCCTATCAGGTACTGCCCTTCTGGCGAGAGGGTGGCCCGCCTCAGGTCAAAATAGAAGTTGCTCATCTGGCCCGACGTTAGCCTGAAGATGGGCTTGTCGCTCTTTAAAAAGCACTTCCCTTTTATGAGCTGCCTCAGCTTCTCCCAGTTGTTTTCCATGGCCAATGATTTTATCAGAGCGGGCGGGGGAAAAACAAATGCTGCTCTTTTGCCGGCACAGGAATTTTTTTGATGAGCCATATTCAAAAATCGGCGGATAGGAAAGATGCCCCAAAAATCAAAATACAAGAAAAATGATAAAATACTAAAACTCCTTTTTTGGTATTTTACTTTTATGGCCGGAAAAAACAGAAAAAACAGCAAAGACAAGAAACTCTCAGAGCTTATAGACGGGTTTAAAAAGGAAAAGATCCTGGTGATCGGGGATCTGATACTGGACAGGTACATCTGGGGCAAGGTAACCAGGATATCCCCTGAGGCGCCCGTGCCTGTGGTGGACGTGCTTGACGACAACTTCATGCTTGGCGGCGCCGCCAACGTGGCGAACAATATCGTCTCACTTGGTGGGAAGGCAACCGTAATGGGCATCGCGGGGACGGACGGGGCCGGCCAGGTACTGAGGGACCTTCTGACCAGGGCTGGCATCGAAACGGTCCTGATAGAAGACCCCCGCCCCACCTCCGTAAAGACCAGGGTCATCGCCCACAACCAGCAGGTCGTAAGGTTTGACATGGAAAGCAGGGACCACCTCACGGGCAAGGAGCTTGAATTTATGCTATCGGCCCTTGATGAGCAGGTACGCGCATGCGACGCCGTCATAGTTTCCGACTATAAAAAGGGCGTTGTATCCGCGCAGGTGATGAGGCGCCTTCTTAAGGTTGCAAGGGGCAGGTTTGTTGCCGTTGACCCCAAGGTCGGCCATTTTCATCTCTACAAAGGCGTATCGCTTGTTACGCCCAACCTGCTGGAGGCCTCCGAAGGCGCATCCGTGCCCATTAAGGACGAGGCCACGCTTCTTAAGGCCGGGCGCACCCTGCTTGCAAAACTGCGCGCCGGCTCCGTTTTGATAACCAGGGGAGAAGACGGCATGAGCCTTTTTTCCTCCGCCGGGGTGAAACACATTCCCACCGCCGCAATGAAAGTGTTTGACGTGACCGGGGCCGGCGACACCGTGATAGCGGCCTTCAGCCTGGCCCACGCCGCAGGGGCCTCGATGGAGGAGGCCGCGGTGATCGCCAACCATGCAGCCGGAATAGTTGTCGCTCAGCTGGGGACGGCCTCCGTAACCCCGGAAATGCTTAAAAAAACGCTCAGGGACAACGGGCTTTAAAGGGTTTTATTAAAAAAAGTTAAAATGCCTAAAGCCATAGCACTTTTGTCCGGAGGACTGGACAGCACCCTGGCGGTGCTGGTTGTTAAGAACCTTGGGGTAGACGTCACCGCGGTCACCTTTCTCACCCATTTCGGATGCGACATCTCCGACACGTCGTCCTGCTCCAAAAACCCGTTCCCGGCAGCCGAAAAATTCGGCTTCAAGGTTAAACTCTGCCACCTGGCGGACAGGTTCATAGAAATAGTCAAAAACCCGAAGTTCGGCCATGGCAAGAACATGAACCCCTGCATAGACTGCCGGATACTCATGCTGCGGGAGGCCGGAGAGCTGATGCGCCTTACCGGGGCGGATTTCGTGGTCACGGGCGAGGTGCTTGGACAGCGGCCCATGAGCCAGAGGCGCGAGACCTTCCCGCTTATAGACAGGGAGGCCGGCCTTGTGGGGAAGGTCTTAAGGCCGCTTTCCGCAAAGGTCCTGCCGGAGACCGATGCACAAAAAAACGGTCTGATAGACAGGGACAAACTTTTTGATTTTTACGGCAGAAGCAGAAAACCCCAGATGAAGCTTGCTGAAGAGCTCGGCCTCACGGAGTATCCGAACCCGGCTGGCGGATGCCTGCTCACGGAGCCTAATTATGCCTGGAGGCTCAGGGAACTCCTGAGGTCAGACCCCGACCCATCCATCAGGGACCTGAACCTTCTCAGGGTTGGCAGGCACTTCAGGGTAGGCCGGACCAAGATAATCGCGGGCAGGAACGAGGCCGACAACAACCGCATAGAGGCGCTAGCCGGGCAGGAAGACCTGCTTTTAAAGGCTGAGGGGTGCGGCAGCCCCGTAGTGCTTGCGTTATTTGACGGGCATGGCGGCCCGCTCTCCACGGCGGGTGATAAAAAAGAACTGGATATTGACCCCGCTGATACGGAAGAAGCGATGGCTGCGGCCTCGATATGCGCCAGGTATTCGGATAACAGGCACCTGCCAAGGGTGCCCGTAACAGCGAAGGCCGGCATCCGCACAAAAACAGTCCTCGCAGTGCCTGCAAGCTCCTCGTTTCTTGAGGAGCACAGGGTGCAAAAGCCGGAAAAGAAAAAGAAAGAAAATAAGTAAAAAAATAGGAAGCAAAAACCTGACGGCACTGCCTTTTTAAAGCCTGATGATCGAGGCCTCCATGTTTTCCGTGTCCATGATGGCAACCGTGGATTCCCCTTTGTGGAGCTTTGCCACTTTGCCCGGGCTAACGATCAGGATGCCGTCTTTTTTCCTTATATCCGGCTTATGGAGGTGCCCGTATATGACGGCGTCGAACTTCCTGCTTTCGGCAAGCTCTTCCACCACCTTTGGCTCGTGCATCAGGACGAACCTCTTGCCTCCGGCCTCAATTATGTATGGAGCATCGAAGAGCCTGTCACCCGACTTCCTTGCCAGCATGAGTCTGTCTCCGTCGTTGTTGCCAAAAACGCCTGTGAAGGCCGCCTCCAGTTTCCCAAGCGCCTCAAACGTAAACGGAGACACGAGGTCGCCCGCATGGAGCACCATATCCACTTTTCTGGAGTTAAAAAAGGCTACGGCCCTGTTTATGGACTCCATATCGTCATGGGTATCCGACATTATGCCTATCAGCATATTTTTTTTATCAGTCCGGTTTTTTTGACTTTGTTTTAAAAGCGCCTTTTCAGGCGGCCTTCTCCAGGCCGAAGGCCTCGTGTAGAACCCTGACGGCAAGCTCCGTGTACTTGGAATCTATGACGCAGGAGACCTTTATCTCAGAGGTGCTAATCATCATTATGTTTATATTATGGGCCGCCAGGGTTTCGAACATCTTGGAGGCCACGCCTGAATGGGTCCTCATGCCAACCCCCACGATGGACACCTTCGATATGTCGTCCTTCAGGTCCACACCCCGGGCGCCATGCTCCGAAGCGAATTTTTTTGTTATATCCAGCCCCTTCGGGCTGTCGGTCCTGGGGGTGGTGAAGGAGATGTCTGTAGACCTGCCATCCGGGGAAATGTTCTGCACTATCATGTCCACGACCAGTCCCGCGCCGGCTATCTCCGAAAAGAGCCTGCCGGCGATGCCTGGTTTGTCCGGCACGCCCAGGATCGTGAGCTTTGACTGATTTTTATCGTAAGTAACGCCAGAGACCACCACCTTTTCCATGTCCTTGTCCTCCTTGACAATGTAAGTCCCCGGAGCATTATTGAAGCTGGACTTCACAACGAGGGGCACGCTGTATTTTTTTGCAAACTCCACTGAACGCGTCTGGAGCACCTTGGCCCCGAGGCTGGCAAGCTCCAGCATCTCGTCATAGGATATCTTTTCCATCTTTCTGGCTTCGGGCACTATATTGGGGTCGGTCGTGTACACGCCCTCCACATCGGTATATATCTCGCATAAGTCCGCCTCAAGGGCCGCGGCCAGCGCGACCGCAGTCAGATCAGACCCGCCCCTGCCAAGCGTGGTCACGTCCTCATCCTCCGTGACACCCTGAAATCCCGCTATGACGGCAACGGAGCCGCCGTCGAGGGCCTTCCTCACGCGCGTGGCGGTTATCTTTTCTATCTTGGCCCTCGTGTGGGCCTTGTCGGTCATGATGCCGGTCTGCCTGCCGGTAAAGGACATGGCCTTTACGCCAAGTTCCTGCAGGGCAAGCGCGGTGAGCGCGGCGCTCACCCTCTCCCCGGATGACATAAGGAGGTCCATCTCCCTCTCGTCCGGCCTTTGGCAGAGGCTTCCCGCCATACTTATCAGCCTGTCCGTCTCCCCTGACATGGCGGACACTACAACGGCCACCTTTGCACCGGACTTCACGGACTCGGCCACCCTCCGGGCTACTGCCTTGATGCGCTCCAAACTGCCTACGGAGGTGCCCCCGTATTTTTGGACTATAAGCATTTTTATCTAATCGAACCTGCCTTCCACAAAGTGCCCCATTATCCTGTGGGCGTCTATCCTGATCGCCCCTTCCAATCTGGTAATGGACTCGTCATAGCCGGCCGCAGTTGCCGGAAGCTCTCCCCATCCATGACTGCCCTCGCTGTCATAGATCACGAAAGGCACAGGGTCTTTGGCATGGGTCCTTATCTCTATGGGCGTGGCATGGTCCGGCATCAGGAGCACCCTGAAGCTTCCCCATTCGGGCAGACCCCTCATGACTGTGCCGACCACCAGGGCGTCAAAATCCTCAATGGCCTTTATCTTGTGCTCGATATTGCCCTCGTGGCTGGCCTCGTCAGGTGCCTCGACATGGATGTAAACCAGGTCGGACTCTTCCAACGCCCGTAGCGCGTATTCCGCCTTGCCCGCATAGTTCGTATCCAGCCAGCCAGTTGCTCCGGGGACGTCTATTACCTTGAGGCCTGCCGAGATGGCAAGCCCTTTCGCCAGGTCCACTGCGGAGACCATCGCGCCATTCAGACCATAGAGCTGCCTGAAGGGGAGCAGCTCCGGCTTTCCGCCCTGGCCCCAGAGCCAGATGCTGTTTGCGGGCCTTTTGCCTTCGGCGACGCGCTTCTTGTTCACCGGGTGGCGTTCCAGTATGTCTACCGACGCCAGCATCAGCCGCCTTATAAAATCTTCCTTCGCGCCTTGTGGAAGATAATGGGCGATCTCCTTGCCCAAAATGTCATGGGGAGGAGTGCAGTCAATAGCCGCTTCCCCTCCCGACCACAGCATCAGGTTCCTGTAGCTCACGCCCGGGTAGAACCTGATGGCATCGCTGCCAAGCTCCCTGTTTAAGTCTTTTATGAGGAGGCGTCCTTCTTCAGCGCTGATTTGCCCCGCGCTGTGGTCCTCCATATATATCTTTGTCCTGTCCCTGTTATACCTGAGGGTCACAAAATTGCACCTGAAGGCCACATCCCCTCTTTTAAGAGGTATCCCCATGCTTGCAGCCTCCAGCGGGGCCCTGCCGGTGTAGTATTTCTCAGGATCGTAGCCCAGTATGCTCAGGTTGGCGACGTCGGAGCCGCTTGGCAGCCCTTCGGGCAGGGTCCTTGCAACGCCTGCAAGGCCCTCCCTTGCCATCTTGTCCATATTGGGGGTGAAGGCCGCCTGGAGCGGCGTTTTCCCCCCTAGCTGTTCAAGAGGCCGGTCCGCCATACCATCGCCTATCAGGATTATATATTTCAAAGTATCTTCTCTATTGCGTCCTTTATGGCCGCAAAGTCATTTTCCACCTTAAGCGGGGAAGCGGGCATGCTCTTGAAGACGGCATCCGGGTCTTTAAGTCCGTGCCCGGTAAGGGTGCAGACCACCAGGTCGCCGGAGCTGAAAAATCCTTCCTTTCCGAGCTTCAGCACTCCCGCAACGGACGCCGCGCTTGCGGGCTCGCAGAAAACCCCTTCGGTGGCGGCAACAAGGCGGTACGCGTCCAGTATCTCATCGTCCGTTACAGCCTCAATCCTGCCATTTGACTCTTTGACTGCGTTAAGCGCTCCGGCCCAGCTTGCAGGATTTCCGATACGGATGGCGGTGGCTACCGTTTCCGGATGGGAGACCGGATTGCCAAGCACTATAGGGGCCGCGCCAGCCGCCTGAAAACCAAGCATCCGCGGAAGGGAACGGGCCTTGCCCCTCTGCCTGTACTCTTTGTATCCCTTCCAGTAGGCGGTGATATTGCCTGCATTGCCCACAGGCAGCGCATGGAACATGGGGGCGCCGCCCATGGCATCCACTATCTCAAAGGCCGCCGTCTTCTGACCTTCCAGCCTGAAGGGGTTTATGGAATTGACCAGCTTTATAGGGTACTCCCCGACTATCCTCTTCACAAGGTCAAGGGCGCTGTCAAAGTTACCGTTTATCTGGATGACGTAGGCCCCGTGGATGATGGCCTGGGCCAGCTTGCCAAAGGCTATCTTACCCTCCGGAATGAGCACTACGGCCTTCATCCCTGCGCGCGCGGCGTAGGCGGCAGCGGAAGCAGAGGTGTTGCCAGTGGAGGCGCAAATGACCGCCCTGCCGCCCTCTTCAAGGGCCTTTGGGATCGCCATCGCCATCCCCCTGTCCTTGAAAGAGCCGGTGGGGTTCGCGCCCTCGAATTTGAAATAAAGCTCTATGTCAAGGACCTTTGTAGCGGTAAGGTTCACGGCCCTGACCAGCGGGGTTCCGCCTTCAAGCAGGGTCACTGAAGGGGTGCTGCCTGTTACGGGCAAAAATTCTCTGTATTGGTCAACTATCCCTTTCCAGGCCATTTTTAAAAAACTCCCTGGGTCTCCGATGTAAGGACTTTTTTCTGATTTGTCATAGTTTTTTGACTGCCAGCCGGTCGCTGACCATTTTAGAACCCCTCGGGTCTCGAACGTAAGATTTTCCTGATTCTTTGCATCCGCTCGCTTGCCGCCCGCTGATCATTTTTATTCTACTATGTCACCTTCGACAAGCTCTACCACAACGCCTTGGCTTTTCAGGTACTCTATGCCTCGCGTGAGGTCTTCTGGTGCGCCCTCAAGCTCGAGGACCATCTCGCCGATGGTCTCGGTCACCCTGGCCCTCCTGATATTGGGCATGACGCTGAACTGTTTGGCCATCCTGAAGATCACAGGCTCTTTTATGAGCTGCTGCGGAAACGTAAGCTTTACACGTTGTTTCATCTTCTTATAGCCTCCCGCCCGCTATGGCGGGCACTATGGACACCTCGTCACCGTCCTTCACAACCGTGTTTTCGCCCTGCAGGAACCGGATGTCCTCTTCGTTAACGTAAACGTTGACGAACCTTCTTATCTTGCCGCCCTCGGAGATCCTTTCGGCTATGCCTGGGAACTGCCTCTCCAGCTCCGCGACAACGTCTATGACCTTGCCGGGCTCCGTGCTCACTTCCTCTTTCCCGCCGGTAATCCGCTGAAGCGGAGTAGGTATCCTCACTTTTACTGACATGTCCCGATCACCTCCCTATTGCGTTAAGGACATCCTCGAAGGATGCCAGATTGGGTTTTATGCGATGCACGCTGGCGGTATGCCCGGCAAGCGCTTCCTGTGTCTTGAGGCCGTTGCCGGTAATGCAGACAACCGTGCGCGAATCTCTGTCTATCTT
Source organism: Nitrospirota bacterium (assembly GCA_021789735.1). Next base: position 2,161 of record JAJYJB010000044.1, on the reverse strand, counting down.
GCCGGAGGCTATGAGCTTTTTGGCCGCGGCAAGCGTTACGCCCCCTGCGGTCTCGGCAAACACCCCCTCGGTGGCGGCCAGGAGTTTGATCGCCTCTATCAGCTCCAGGTCGGAAACATCCTCGCCAGCCCCACCTGTCTCCCTGACTACGGCCCCGGCGTAGTAGCCGTCAGCAGGGTTGCCTATGGCAAGGGATTTTGCCAGCGTGTCCGGCTTCACCGGCCGTATTACCTCAACCCCCTGCTTTATGGCGGTCACTATCGGCGAGCACCCGCTGGCCTGCGCGGCAAACACCTTCGTTTCCAGCCGGTCCAGAAGACCGATCATCTTTGCCTCCTTGAAGCTCTTCCATATCTTGGTAAGCAGAGATCCGCTGGCGCACGGGATGACGACATTGTCCGGCGCCTCCCAGCCAAGCTGTTCCAGCACCTCGAACCCCAGCGTTTTGGAGCCCTCCGCATAGTATGGCCTTATGTTGATGTTCACGAACGCCCATTTGTACTTGTTGGCTATCTCGCTGCAAAGCCGGTTGACGTCATCGTAGTTGCCGTCAACCGCTATAAGGTTTGGAGAATACACGATGGAGGCGGTTATCTTGCTTTGCTCAAGGGTGGCCGGTATGAACACGAACCGGTTGAGCCCGGAGCGAGCCCCGAGCGCGGAGACCGAATGTGCCAGGTTGCCCGTCGAAGCGCATGCCACCGTGTCGAACCCGAACTCCATGGCCTTCGTAAGCGCCACCGACACCACCCTGTCCTTGAAGGAGAGCGTGGGGTGCATCACCGTATCGTCCTTTATAAAGAGCTCTTTCACGCCGAGCGCTTTGGCCAGGTTGTCCGCCTTTAAAAGCGGTGTGAAGCCGGAGCTCAGTCCTACCTTCGGCTCTCCGTCTATTGGGAGCAGTTCCCTGTAACGCCACAGGTTTTTGTCCCGCCCCTCGATGGTTTTTCTGTCAAGCACCTTGCTGATGCCGCTATAATCATAAACCACCTCGAGCGGTCCGAAACAGAACTCACATACATAAATGGGCTCCACGGGATATTCCCGCGAGCACTCACGGCACCTGAGGGCCTTCACATAACCCATAGCCCCACCTCCTTCCGGCTAAAAAAAATGGCAAAATGAACAGCGAGCGTACCCCGAAGGGTCAGCGAGCTAATCCAAATAAACCTGAAAAATCCACATTCGATGCCCGGAGGGCATAAAATGAGAAAAAACTATTTTACTCCAATCTGAAATGTTTTGGAAGTGTCAGTCAACCCCGGGACCGGAACCGGCTGCCAAACGAAACGGGAAAAAGGAATTCTCAGCCGGCGCGCAACGGCCGGAGCAATCTCAATATGAAATATCTTTCTCTAGGGACGGGACCCAGCGCAAAAGGAAGCTGGTCCGCAGGGAAACCGGCATCATAGAAACCGGCCCCGATATAGCGGGACATGGTCGCAAGCCAAACGGAAGATGGGATCCTCAGCTCGGAAATTTGAGATGATCTAGCCAATTCATCCCTTAGTTTCATATTGAACAAGCCATTATCATCATTATTCACTGGTATTATCACGATATCTCCCACAGAAAGCCTTATCTGCTTCAGATCAAGGGGCTTAAAACCGAAATCTTGCATATAGTACTGGAAACCCCAATGGCCCGCAAACCACACGAAATTTTTATTCCCACTGTATAGCTGTCCCAATTTGACCGCCTCCCCCCGTTCAGTATTGGCCCAGGCGTAATCTGCCCAAGCCGCTGAAAGCGCAATCAATAACGAAGGGATGAGCGGCACAAGCACCATCCATCGCCTGTCAGCCTCCTTTACTACCCCTCCATACCTGATGCGCCGCATGAGCAAAATCCCCATAACCGGAAACATCGGAAGAACGGAGCGGCCGCTTATCGTCCAGTTCACAAACGCGGCAAATATAAAGGTGCCCGTGACCCAAAGAAAGAGCAGAAGCGATTCGGCATCCCTTGATCTCAAAAGGTCAGAAACCGCCAGAGCCAGAATGGCTGCCCCCGAGAGAACGAAAATATATAACTGTAACGCATACAACCAGTAAAAATCTCCAATATCATGCCTTGTTTCAGGCAACCGCGGCAAAGAACTGAACATGACGTGCACGGGGGCCAAACCTGTCACAAGGGCCACCGCGAGGGCCCCCGCAAT
>JAJYJB010000043.1 GCA_021789735.1 Nitrospirota bacterium | reverse complement strand
GGACAGTCATAGTCTCAAGCGGGGCGCAGGATGCGCTTCCAAGGATAGGGAACCTGCACAAATATTTCGCCTTGAGTTTTTTTACCTGCGTTGACTGCGACGGCTACAGGACCAGGGGCAAGAAAACAGCCGTACTCGGAAACTCTGAAGGGACTCTGCGCTTGGCCCTGGCTGTAAAACAGATGTATACAGAGGATGTAACGGTCATCCTGGACAGCTATGTCCCTCCGCCTGGTTATGCTGACGAAATAAAGCAATCGGGGATAGAAATATTATACGATGCGCCCGCCAGCCTTCTTGGCGATGACGCATTGCGCTCCATGGAGTTAAAAAGCGGCAGGCGGGTTTTCTGCGAGGCGGTGCTTTCAAGCTATGGCTACAGGCTGAATGACACCTTCCTTGAAAAGCTGAAGGCGGCGGGTCGGCTCAGAATGGACTCAAGCGGGCAGAAGTACGAAACGAACCGGCATTTCGAATCCAGCGTTCAGGGGCTTTATATTATCGGCCCTCTTGCGGGAAGCGACCAGGCGATTGTGGCGGCCGGCGAGGGCGCCATCGCGGCAATGGACTTGAACAAAAGGCTCATCGAGGTGTATTCCGGGTAATAAAAGAAGGGCCTTCATTTTTCCGCCATGCTATAATTGCCGATGCCGGTATCATTGTTCATATTCGATCTGGACGGCACGCTCGTGGATACCCTTGCCGACATAACGGAGTCCCTGAACCGCGCCCTCACCTGGGCGGGGCTGGCCGCCCTGTCCCGGGAGCGCGTGAAAGGGCTCATAGGCGAAGGGGTGGACAGGCTGATAGAAAAGGCGGTTGCCGGACAGGACCCGCTGGCAAACCCGGAACTAGCCGGTCAGATTAAGAAAAAATTCATTTCGCATTACAGCAGGCATCTGCTTGACCATTCGGATGCATATCCTGGCGTCCCAGAAGTCCTGAGGGGCATGCACGGGTTTAAGAAGGCGGTCATATCCAACAAGATGTCCCCGCTCACAAGAAAAATCCTCGAAGGGCTTGGACTTGCCGGGCATTTTGACCTCGTGGCCGGTCCAGAGGCAGCAAGGGAGCAAAAGCCGTCTGCCGCGCCGGTGCTGCATGTGCTCGACAGGCTGGCAACGCCCGCCTGCGACGCTGTCATGGTCGGCGACAGCAGGTTCGATATAAGCGCAGGCAGGAACGCCGGTGTCAGATGCACGGTAGCGGTCACCTATGGCTATGGCAGAAAGACGGACCTGCTCAAGGCCGACTACAGGATAGACAGCATAGAGGAACTGATCTCCACCCTTTATCGAAATGAACCCATGCTTGAGAGGCGCAAGACCCCCCGCGATTAGGCTGCCGCAGTGGAGTTTTCAGTCTTGCCGCTTTTTTGCTTCTTCGCCGCAGCCGCCTCCATGACCGCTGAGGCATTAAAAGTGCCGCTTATGGCTTGCACCGGGCACTTCTCAGTGCAGATGCCGCACCCTATGCACTTTGGCTGGTCGATGGAGTGCTTCTGCTTTAGGACGCCCGATGCGGCATCCACTGGGCATACCTTCTGGCAGATGTTGCAGCCGATGCAGTTGTCCATCACCTGGGCCTTTGACCTGTGCGGAATATAATCCTTTATAGCGCCCGTGGGACATTTTGAGGCGCAAAGCCCGCAGACCTTGCACTTGCTTATATCTATCTTTGCCAGGTTGCCGGAAACATGCACAGCATCAAACGGGCAGACCTTCTCGCACATTCCGCAGGCAATGCAACCCACCTGGCAGTTTTTCCGGGTGTCCACCCCTTTGCCCTTCGAATGGCAGGCCACGAGGACCTCCCTGGAAGCGGGGAGCACCTCTATGACCTTGACGGGGCAGGCGGCCTCGCATTTGTGGCACCCCGTGCACTTGGTAATGTCCACAAAAGGCAGCCCGTCTTCTGTCATGGTTATCGCTCCAAAAGGGCACACCTTCGCACAAGTGCCGTAGCCAAGGCATCCATACCTGCAGGCCTTGTCCCCTCCGCCCGCCAGTATTGCAGCCCGGCAGTCCAGAACGCCTTCATACTTGTATCTCTCTTTTGTCCTGGAATGTCCGCCCTGGCACATAACCCTCGCAAATTCCGGCTCCTTGGTCTCCGCCACCTTGCCGGTAATCTCCGCCACCTGCTGGGCAACGGTCGCCTTTCCAGGCGCACACAGATTGGCGGGCACATCCTCCCTTGCCACGACGGCCTCGGCATAGCTCTGGCAACCTGCAAACCCGCAGGCGCCGCAGTTTGCACCCGGCAGGGCATTGCGCACCTGGGTAACCTTGGGGTCTACTTTTACCGAGAATTTCTGGGCGGCAAATGCCAGACCGAACCCGAACAGCACCCCCATGCCGCCAAGGAAGATCACGGTAAACTTGACGATGGCAATCGGGTCAAATGAAGCGGCAGCGGCCGAGGCAGCCGCCTTCCCTCCCCCTGCCTGAAGCATAGGGACTATATCATGAGAGCTGACCGCTCGTATTGCTCCGCCTATCAAACCAAGGATGCTCAAAATCCCGTGAAAGACCATCATCTCACCCCTTTATAATTTGTAAACATTTTCCTTTATGTATTCTATCATCAGGGCTAAAGAGTTATCAAACCGGAAAACCCTATAAAGGCCAGAGCTATAAGCCCTGTAATTATAAAGGATATCGGCAAACCTTGGAAGGGTTTGGGGATATCGGCGACTTCCAGTTTCTCCCTGATGCTTGCCATGATTATCAGTGCAAGCGCGAAACCAAGGCCGGAGCCAAGGGCGAAGACAAGGGCATCCAGGAAAGAGTAATTCTGGTTGGCAACACTAAGCGGCACAGCCAGGATAATGCAGTTCGTAACGATAAGGGCCAGATAGACGCCAAGCTTGTAATACAGACCGGGCGTAATCTTCCTCATGATCGTGTCCGCCGCCTGGACGAAGCTGGCCACAATGCCGATGAAAACCACTATCTCCAGGAACTGAAGATGATACGGCATCATGACGAAGTGCAGCGCCACCCAACTGATGGCCGCGCTTATCACCATGACGGAGGTAAAGGTGATGCTCATGCCTACGGCCGTGTCCATCTTCTTGGAAACGCCAAAAAAGATGCAAAGCCCCAGGTACTGGGTAAATACGAAATTGTTGACCAGGGAAGCAGCAATCAGAAGCTCAAACATTTTTTCCATTCAAATCTCTCCTTCCCGGTCAGTGGGCCGCGCCAGAGGCCCCATGGCCCCCGAAGAATTTCATGTCTATCCAGTTGAAAAATCCCATGAGAAGCCCCACCACGAAGAACCCTCCCGCCGGCAGCACCAACAAAAGGACCGGCTTCGTGTTCACGATATGATACCCAAGCAAGGTGCCGTTGCCAATGAGCTCACGGAAGAAGCTGATTACTATCAAGGCCAGCAAAAAACCAAGCCCCATGCCTATGCCATCCACAAGCGACGGGATGACCTTGTTCTTGCTCGCGAACAGCTCCGCCCGGGCCAGTATGATGGCGAAGGCGACTATCAGCTCCAGGTACAGGGCTATCTGCTTGTACACCATATACGAATAGGCCTCCAGCACCAGGTTAATGACCGTGACCCATGTGGCGATGATGAATATGTACGCTGGGAGCCTTATCCTGGGGTGTATGACGTTGCGCACAAGGGAAATCGACACGTTCGAAAGCACCTGCACGCAAAACACCGCCACGCCCATCAGAAGCCCGTTTTTAAGAGAGCTGGTGACCGCCAGCGACGGGCAAAGACTGATGGCCAGCCTGAAAATGGGGTTTTCACCGAAGATGCCGTTTTTCAAAAGCCCGGCATAACTTGTATTGGCTGCGGTGCTCATTTCTGACCTCCTGCTGGTTTCTGTTTTTGGGCCTGGTTATTGGGGCCGGGCAGATAAGTCTTCATAAGCTGCTTCAGGCCCGTCTTTACGCCCCTGGTGCAGTCCCTGCTGGAGATGGTCGCCCCGGTAATGGCCAGTATCTTCGTGGGGTCGGGCACCTTCACCACGACCAGTTGGTCCATGGTCTTGCCTTCGAACTGCTTCTGGAACCAGGGCTTCTTTATGTCGTCTCCAAGCCCCGGCGTTTCATTTTCTTCCAGTATTTTTATCCCCTTGAGGCGCATGGTCGTGTCCGCCGCGACCATCATCTTGAGGATGCTCTTGTACCCCTTGCTGTACGAGACCGCGATATAGCCCAGAGGCTTTCCGTTTTTATCGCGCGCCTCATAGTATTTCGCGCTCCTGCCGGGCAGCGGCTGGTACGTGCCCGCGGAATTTATGAAGGCCGCCTCCGGGATCAGGGATTTCAACGCCTTCTGGGTCTGCTCTTTTATGATCTGCTTTATCCTGGGCTCCGTCTTGCCGTAGACCGTCGCCATTATGGCACCTGCGATAACGAATATTATCACGAGGTTCAGTGCTATCTTCACCATGTCTTTCATGCCTTGGCCACCTCTCTTAAGCCAAACGGCTTTGACTTTACGGCCCTGTCAAGCATGGGCGAGAAACAGTTCATCAGAAGTATGGAAAACATGACCCCCTCGGGGAAGCCGCCTATGAGCCTTATGATGACCGTCATGAGGCCGCAACCCAGACCAAATACAACCTGGGCCTGCCTTAGTTGAGGGCTGGTCACATAGTCAGTAGCCATGAAAAACGCCCCAAGCAGCAGGCCGCCGCTCAACAGGTGCAATACAGGGTCGCCCGTAAACAGGGCCAGGCCGCCAGAAGCGTTCTTTCCCCCGAATATCCAGGTCAGGATGCCCACGGTGGCCAGATAAGTCACCGGAATGTGCCAGGTAATGTATTTTTTGTACAGCAGGTACAGACCGCCTATTATCAGGGCCAGCGCCGAGACCTCACCTATGGAGCCCGCCCTTTCCCCTATGAGCAGGTGCAGATAAAGGCTCTGTTTGGTACCGAACACCTGCATCAGCTTGCCCATGCCATCTTCCTTTAGTATGCCAAGCGGGGTGGCGGTGGTCTTTGCATCGAGGCCCACAAAGGCGGCCGTCGGGGCCAGCCATGTGGTCATGGCACGGGGCCAGGATACAAGCAGGAACGCCCTGCCCATGAGCGCCGGGTTGAAGATGTTATACCCAAGCCCCCCGAAAAGGAGCTTCGTTATCACTATTGCAAACAAAGACCCCAGTATGGGCACATGCAGCAAAAAGGGGTGTACGGACCACAGGGACGCGGGCAGGTTCATGCCAAGCAGCAGGCCGGTCAGAAAAGCGCTGCCGTCAGACACCGTGCCGGGCTTTCCCATGGCCCTGCCCATGACATGCTCAAAAAACACACAAGACGCTATGCAGAGAGCGACTACCCCGATAGCCCTCGGCCCAAAAAAGTAAAACCCCATGAACAGGGCGGGCATGAGACTTATGCTCACCGTCCACATGATCTTGGACACGGTGACATCGCTCCGTATATGGGGGCTAACAGAAACGATTAATTCGCGTTCACGGCTGCTTTTTTCTGTGGCAGCGGCCATTTTACCCTTCCTCTCTTTACGGTTTGACCATCGATTTTGCGAGCCGCACGAGCTGCACTATGGGCCTTTTCGAAGGGCAGACAAAGGCACAGGAACCGCATTCGAAGCAATCAAACAGGTTATGCTCCCTGGCGCCCTCAAAATGTCCTTTTTCGGCCAGCACGCTTAAATACCCGGGGTTGAGCCCCATGGGGCAGGCATCCACGCAACGGCTGCACCGTATGCATGGCTTGAAATCACTGGCATGGAAAAGCCCCTCCTCAGGCAGGACGAGTATCCCGGAGGTTCCCTTGGTCACGGGCACATTCAGACTGCCCAGCGCAAACCCCATCATCGGACCGCCGGATATGACCTTCGCGGCCTCCGTAGAAAAACCTCCGCCCGCGTTCACAAGGTCCGTGACGAGCGTCCCTATCCGGACCATCAGGTTTTTAGGCTCACGGATGCCTTCGCCGGTCAGCGTGACCACTCTCTCCACCAAGGGCTTCCCATAGCGCACCGCCTCGTAAACGGCAAAGGTCGTGCCCACGTTCTGCACCACGACGCCGACATCCATCGGAAGCGCTCTCGGCGGCACTTCCCTTCCGGTGACCGCCTTTATGAGCATCTTTTCCGCCCCCTGGGGATATTTCACCTCCATGGAAATGACTTCCACCTCCGGATACGGGCGCGCTGCCTGCCGCATCTTCTCGATGGCGTCCGGCTTGTTATCCTCTATGCCGACAAAGCCTTTCTTCACCTCGAGGGCGCGCATGATCAGCCTGAGGCCGGCTACGACCTCTTCCGGCTTTTCCACCATGAGCCTGTGGTCTGCGGTCAGATAAGGCTCGCATTCGGCGCCGTTCACAATGACCACGTCCACCGGCTTTTCCTTGGGCGGTGCCAGTTTTACCGCCGTGGGAAAAGTAGCCCCGCCCATTCCGACAATGCCGGCAGCCTTTATCTTTTCCTTTATTTCTTCAGGGGATAGCTCCATGAACGAGGGGGCATCAATCAGCTCCACCCATTCTTCCTTGCCGTCATTTTCTATCACTACCGCCTCGCCCGGACGGCCCATCGCCGTTTCAAACTCACCCACGGCTATGACCTTTCCCGAGACCGTGGCATGGACAGGCGCTGAAACAAACCCTTCAGGGCGTCCCACCACCGTGCCTATCTTTACCTCGTCACCTATTGAAACAACGGCCTTCGCGGGGGCCCCGATATGCTGCCTCAGCAGCACCACCGCCCTGGCCGGAGGCTTCAGGGGCGTTATCGGCTTTGAGCTGGAAAGTTCTTTCTTATCCGGCGGGTGCACCCCGCCAGCAAACATAGGCAAACCGCTACCTCCTTTTAGTTCTGTTTGCTCCTGGCAGAAGAGTCTTTTATACGTTTTCCAAAAAAAACCCTTATTTAATACCATGCATCGTTCTTGTCTGTCAAGGCAGAACGCAAAAATGCCGGAAGCAAAGCCAGATATCGATTTTATTTAGATTAACATTCCGATCGTTTTTTTACAAAGAAGGTAGCAAGACAGGGCTCCGCGGGAATCGGAGGCATTTTTAAATCACCTGACAAAAGGCGGGAAGCGCTGGAAAAATGAAAGGAATGGCGGAGGGGGAGAGATTCGAACTCCCGGCAGGGTGTAACCCTGCAACGATTTTCAAGACCGTCGCCTTAAACCGCTCGGCCACCCCTCCGTTCAAGCGGCAAGTAGCAAGAGGCAAGCAACAAGTTAAAGGATAACCGATCCGCGGTCCCTGCGGCAAGCCATGGACAGGTAAGACACCTCTTCAAAATGCAAGGGGCAACGGGGAATTTAAACAAAAAAAACCGCCCGCTTTCCCCTTGCCGCCTGCTATGCGGACTGCCTTTCGTATATCAGGACTGGCTTTTCCTTCTTCTCGATGACGTCCTCGTTTATCAGGCACTCCTTTATCGTCTTTTCGGATGGCACCTCGAACATCACATCAAGCATCACACCTTCAAGTATGCTCCTTAAGCCCCTGGCACCGGTCTTTTTCCTGATGGCCTTCTTTGCCACCTGCCGCAAAGCGGGGTCCGTAAAGCGAAGCCTCACGTTATCGAGGGAAAGCAGCTTCTGATATTGCCTTATGAGCGAGTTCTTGGGCTCGGTGAGTATACGTACGAGGGCGGTCTCATCAAGCTCGTCAAGCGTGGCCACCACGGGCACCCTCCCCACAAACTCGGGGATCATTCCGTATTTTATGAGGTCCTCGGGCTCGGTAAGAGATAGGACATCCCCCAGCTTCTGATAGTTCACGCTGGAGGACCGGGAGGCATCGAAATCAAATCCCATGGTCTGCTTTCCCGTCCTCTGCTTTATGATGCCGTCCATCCCCACGAACGCTCCGCCGCATATGAAAAGTATGTTGGTCGTATCAACCTGTATGTATTCCTGCTGCGGGTGCTTCCGTCCGCCATGGGGGGGTATGTTGGCAGTGGTGCCCTCTATTATCTTAAGTAGGGCCTGCTGCACGCCCTCGCCCGAGACGTCCCTCGTTATGGATGGGCTGTCTGACTTACGGCTTATCTTGTCTATCTCGTCTATGTAGACAATGCCCCTCTGCGCCTTCTCCACGTCGTAGTCGGCAGCTTGCAGGAGCTTCAGGATCACGTTTTCCACGTCCTCGCCGACATAGCCCGCCTCGGTCAGGGTCGTCGCATCGGTTATGGTGAAAGGGACATCCAGCAGCCGCGCGAGGGTCTGGGCCAGGAGTGTCTTGCCGGTGCCCGTGGGCCCAATTATGAGGATGTTGCTTTTTTGCAGCTCGATGTCCCCTTCCATCGGGCTGTATATCCTCTTGTAATGGTTGTAAACCGCTACCGCAAGGGTCTTTTTCGCCCTCTCCTGCCCGATCACGTAGTCGTCCAGGAAACGGCTTATCTCCCTTGGCGTGGGGAGCTTGGGAAGACCGGTCTGCCCCTTTTCCTCGATAAAGAGCTCATCGGCTATGATCTCGTTGCAAAGCCCGACGCATTCGTCGCATATGAAGACGGTCGGCCCCGCTATGAGCTTCCGTACCTCGTCCTGCCCCCTCCCGCAGAAAGAGCACTTATATTCCGGATTGTCTTTTTTTGCCATTTTTCCGTTACCTCCGTTTACTCCGAGGGCTTGGCCCTTAAGCCCTGCAAGACCTCATCAACAAGGCCATACGCCTTGGCCTCTTCACCGGACATGAAAAAGTCCCTGTCCGTGTCAGCATGTATCTTTTCTATCGGTTGCCCCGTATGGTGCGCCATGATCCGGTTGAGCTGGTCCTTCATCTTGAGGACCTCCTTGGCGTGTATCTCCACATCAGAGGCCTGCCCGGTAAAACCCGCCGTGGGCTGATGGATCATCACCCTGGAATTGGGCAGGGAAAACCTCTTGCCCTTGGCCCCCGCACAAAGCAGAAGCGCGCCCATGCTTGCCGCCTGGCCTATGCAGTAGGTAGCTATGTCCGGCTTTACGAACTGCATGGTGTCATAAATGGCAAGCCCGGCGGTCACAACCCCGCCCGGCGAGTTTATGTAAAGGTGTATGTCCTTTTCCGAGTCCTCGCTCTGCAAGAACAGGAGTTCCGCTATGATGGTGTTTGCCACATAATCGTCCACCGGCGTCCCCAGGAATATGATCCTGTCCTTCAGTAGCCTGGAGTAGATGTCATAAGCCCTTTCCGTCCTTCCGGTCTGCTCGATTACTATGGGTACAACGCTCATTTTATTTCTCCACCTTTTCAAACTGCGCTTTTTCCAAAAGGAGGTCCAGAACCTTTTCCTCGAACACGGCATGCCTCAGGCCGTCAAGCGAGCCGTGCCTGGAAACATAATACTTGATAACGTTTTCAGGGGCAATCGAAAGCCTCTGGGCTATCTGGCTTATTCTCTCTTTCATGTCCTCTTCGGAGACTTCCACCTTTTCCCGTTCGCCAATCATCTCCAGAAGAAGGCTGGCCTTTACGTTCCTGACAGCATTTTCCCTTAGCCCGCTCCTCAAGCCCTGCAAATCTTCCTCTTTTGGCGCTTCAGCCTCTCCATCCGGGCTGCCGCCCCTTTTCTGGGTTGCCGCCTCCTCCACGAGGCCCGTCAGCTCTTTTTCCACCAGCCCTTCCGGGGCGTCAAAGTTATGGGATTCTATGAGCTTTTTCATTATCTCGGCCTTTTGCATCTTCCGGGCGGCCAGCTTCTTGGATTTCTGGATCTCTCCCCTTATATGCGTCTTCAGCTCTTCCAGGGTGGTATGCCCCATGTCCTTGGCCAGCTCGTCATCGAGCTCCGGCAGCCTGACCTTTTTCGTGTCCTTGAGTGTCACATGAAAAAGGACCTCACGGCCCGCCGTTTCCTTGACCGGATAGTCCTCCGGGAAGTTCACTGTTATATCGAAGCTTTCGCCCTTCTTTTTGCCTGTCAGCCCGCGGGAAAAATCGGCCGGCATCGTGGGGCCGCCGACCTTGAAAACGTGGGCCTCGTACTTTTTCTCCTCGCCATCCACCGTGTAGTCCAGTATGGCTATGTCCCCTTCGGAAAGAGGCTCCTCCGAGGGCTCAAAAACGGCCTTGTCCTCGCGCAGCCGGGCAAGGACGTCCTCGACATCCGCGTCGCTTACCTCCGTTTCCACCTCATGGACCTTAACGCCCGCGTAGTTGAGCTCCCCGATCCCGGGCATCACCTCCACCAGCAGCGTCATATTGAAAGGCTCCTGCCTCTTGAAGTCCCCCATCTCCTCGAAGACCGGATTGTCCACTGGCCTCAGGTTCGCCTCTTTTATCGTCTCGGAATATACCTTGGGGATCAGTTTTTGAAGGACCTCGCCCTCCACCTCTTTGCCGAACTTCTTCTCAATGAGGCTCAGGGGGGCCTTGCCAACCCTGAACCCTGCTATCCTCGTCCTCTGCCTTAACTTCTCAAGAGAAAGACTTATTTCCTTTTCGATCGCCTGGGGAGGGATCTCGATCTTCAGCCTCTTCTTTGTGCTGCTTACTTCCTCTATCGTCTTGAGCATTTTATTTTATGTGCCTCCTCTATAAGATTAAACTAGAACGGGGATACTTGTCAATTTTTATATTAAAAACAGCTAGTTGCGATTCAAAACCAGCCGTTTCACCGCCGTGCGAAAAGCCTATTATACATGAGCCGGCGGCCTAAAGTATCCTGCAGGAAAAAACCTGTGGGGCCTGTTCTGTTATGATAGGAGGGACGCATGCTTAAAAAGAAAGGGAAAATCATCCTTCTGCTGGCCTTGGCGGCGCTTGCGCTTACCGCCGCGATGACCGCTTACCGCCAGCAGGTCCATTTCCAGCAGGCCGAGGCATATTTCGCCGCCCACAACTGGAAGCTGGCCATCAGGGAATACGATACGGCCATCCACTTCCATGTGCCTTTTTCACCCGTTGCGGACAGGTCTGCCCAAAGGCTCTGGCAGATAGGCCGGATGTTCGAGGCCCAGGGGAGGCCCGGATGGGCACTTATAGCTTACTCCAGCATAAGGAGCGGCTTTTACGGGACCAGGAGTTTCTATACACCAGGCGAAGGCTGGATCAAAAGATGCGACAGCAGGATGGCGGCCCTGGAAACCTCGATGCTCATCAGGGAAGGCGGAATAAAGCCTGGGCAGGCCGCAAAGCAGCGGGCAAAATACCTGGCCATATTCAGGGACAACAGGGCTCCATCCGTTTTCTGGTCCCTGCTGGCAGAGGCAGGCTTTATCGGCTGGGTGGGGACGGCCCTTGCCACAGCTTTCATGGGGTTCGGCAAAACCGGGAAAATAAAGGGAAGGCCCGCCCTTTACGGGGCGCTGTGCTTTCTTGCCTTTGTGGCCCTGTGGGTGGTTTCCCTGCTCAATGCATGAAGACAGGCCTTTTTATTCGCTTGACGGCAACTTGACAAGAAACATCGTACCCATGTCCGTGCTTTCGACCCCGATGCTCCCAAAATGGCTTTGGATAATGCTGTGCACTATGGCCAGGCCCAGGCCGGTGCCGCCCTCTTTGCTCGTATAAAAGGGCAAAAAAACCTTCTGCCTCATCTGCTCCGGTATGCCGGGGCCGGTGTCCGCCACCGAGATGAGGACCTCGTTTTCTTTCTTGCACACCTGAAGGTCCAGCCTTCCGCCCTCGGGCGTCATAGCCTGAACCGCGTTTTGAATGAGGTTCATAAACGCCTGCTTTAGCAGTATCTCGTCGGCCCTTATGACGAACTCCTCCCGGCAGACCGAAAGGGAGGCGCTTACGGAAGGAAAAACTCCGGCCAGTGCGGCGTCAAGGCATGTTTTTAAAACAGCGGAAAGCCTCTGCCTGTCCACCGTCTCAAAAGCAGGTGTGCCAAGATTGGCAAAAGAAAGAAACCCGTTGATTATCGAGTTCATGGCGGCCACCTCTTTTTCGATGGCCTGGGCGGCCTGGCGCTGAATACCGGAGGCGACCGTCTTTTCCGTCTCCAGGACGGGCCCCGCTTCGCAGGCGGACAAAGAGGCCCTTGAGAGCATCTTGGAATAGCCGGAAATCACAGCCATGGGGTTTCTAAGCTCGTGGGCAAGGCCTGCCGCCATCTCGCCCAGGCTGGAGAGCCTGCGGCGAAGCTCGGCCTGCCGCTCCAGCGCCCTGAGCTCTGTGAGGTCAGTAAAAACCAGAATCAGCCCTATCCTCGCGCCGGCCGCATCAAGCAGCGGGGTAACCGAAAAACCCACCCAGAGCCTGCGGCCCTTTGCCCCGCCCTGCATGCCGGAATAAAAGGCAAGCTTCTGCCTGCTTACCGTCTCGTTCTTTTCGATCAGCCCGGATATCTCCTCCCTTAGCACCTCATTGTGCTTTCTGCCGATCGCCTCTTCTCTTCTAAAGCCCATTATCCTTTCAGCTGCGGAGTTCACCATTGTTATCTCCAGAGCCTCATTAAAGCTTATGACCCCGCTTGGAACGCTTTCAAGGATATTTTTGCCAAGGTTTTCAGAGATGTCCGCCCTTTTTTCCGCCTTTGCCCGGAGTTCCTGGAGCTCTCTCTCTTTTTCCTTCAGTTTCGCTACAAGCCCCTGGAAGGTGTCCACCACGAACCCCACTTCCGATTTCCCTTTATTTTCCTGCCGGCCCTTGCCCCCCGCCAGGAAAAATTTCCTGGCCAGCAAGTAGGTCAGAACAACAGCGGCCGCCATGACCAGGGGGAGCAGAAAAAGCGGAAATGATACAAGGGAGAAAAAAGGATTTTTTTGCATTTCACTTCATTCCATTTTCACTCAGCGCAGTCCATGGCGGATGTACCAGAAGATCACATCTTGTCCCTCAAGCAGGCTTATAAGGGCCCCGGCGGCAAGGAACGGGCCGAACGGGACCCTGGATTTCCTCCCCTTGCCCCTGAATGCCATGAGGTAAAGCCCGGCCACGGAACCCGTAAAGCTGGCCAGAAAAGTGGTAAGCAGAACGCCTTTCCATCCCAGAACAGCGCCGACCATTGTCATCATTTTTATGTCCCCGCCGCCCATTCCCCCACGGCTTAAAAAAGCTATCGAGTAGTAAAGCATAAAACCGGTGGCGGCCCCTATCAGAGAACCCGTCAGCCCGAGGCCCGCAAGCCTGTAAAACGGGTCAGGCAGGATGAGCCAGCCTGCCAGAAGCCCTATGGGGATTCCCGGAAGGGTTATCTCGTCAGGGATGATCTGGAAATCGTAATCTATAAAGGTTATCACGACCATCGCGGTTATGAAGATGAAGTAGAAGAATGTGGCGGGCGTACCGCCAAACCTCAGGGCCGCAAGGAAGTATAAAAGGCCGTTTAGCCCTTCAACCGCCGGATATCTGAGTGAGATGGGCTCACCGCATGCCCGGCATCTGCCCCTGAGGACAAGATAGCTTATTACCGGGACATTGTCCCAAAACCTTACCGGCCTGCCGCAGGAGGGGCAGTGCGAGCCGGGAGACACGACCGATTCGTTCTTCGGAAGCCTGTAGATGCAGACATTTGCGAAAGAGCCAACGATGAGGCCAAATAAAACGGAGAGCACATAAAGCGGGGTCCCTTCAAGCAGGGGCCTCATGGAAAGAAGCAAAAAGCCCCCCTTGACTCGTTGTTGCCTTCGGCTCTTGCCTTACTGCCTGCCGATCCTTGATGTCTGCTCAATAAGCGCGCTGAGCTCTTCATTTATAAGCTCCATCTCCTTAAGCATTCCCTTAAGGTCCTCATCCCTTGCCATAAGCGTAAGCTGCTGCCTCTCATCGAATACCTTTTCGCCCACCGCCCTGGCCAGTTCCTCTTTTTCCCTCTTGAGCTTTTCCACTTTGCTGGCGAATTTGAAATAGGCGATCTCGACCTTCATACGCTCGTCCAGCAGTTGAGCTAACCATTTTAGCTTTTCGACTCCCTTGTCAAAGTTCTCTCTGAGTTTTTCGATCATGACAAAAAGGCCCCTCTTTCCCGTTAGATAAAGGACCCGGCCAAAACAAAAAACCCGGTCGCTGCCATGCTAAAAACAAGCCTGATGCAAAAAAACGGGCCGGTAAAAACCGTTAAAAATCCCCCGGCGGCAAAAAACAGGAAAAAGCAAATATCCGCTGCGCAAAACAAAAACAAAACATAAATAAGTATATCCCAAAACCGGCCATAAAGACAGGAATAAGAATCACTATCCGTGGCGGAAGATGCCCGCCGGTATCAGGGCTGGTAGAGGTCCCGCCTCGCTTTAATCAGCGCCCCCTTCAGCCTCCTATATATCCCTTCCGCCGTCCTGAGCCCGGTAACATCAACCCAGATAGTTCCTTCCTCCTTCTTAAACCAGGTAAGCTGTCTCTTTGCGTACCTCCTGGTATTCCTTTTTATAAGCCTAACCGCCTCCTCATAAGGGTACCGCCCCTCAAGGAACCCTTCCACTTCCTTGTACCCTATCGCCTGCATTGCAGTTCTGGACGGGGCCCTTTTCTGGCCCAGCACATTACTGACCTCCCGCACGAGCCCCTCTGCGAGCATGCGGTCCACCCTTTCCTCTATGAGGGTGTAAAGCTCCGCCCTGTCCCTGGTGAGCCCCACCTTTATGAAGTCATAGGGAAGCGGCGCGGTAAGTTCCCTTTTCAACTCCGAGACGGCCCGCCTCGTCTTTATCTGAACCTCCAGGGCCCTGAGTATCCTCCTGGTGTCCGACGGGGCCAGGATGCGGGCAGTTTCGGGATCCATTTCCTCAAGGAGCCCGAAAAGGTCCTTCTCACTTTCCAAAAGCTCCGCCCTGAGGGAATCATCCGGCTGGGGGGCCTCCATAAGGCCGCGCGTGAGCGTTTTCATGTAAAGGCCTGTGCCGCCCACGATGACAGGGACCCGGCCTTCCCCGCTCAACCGCCCCATGATGCGGGAAGCCTCGCCTGCAAACCGCCCCGCGCTCCATGTCTCGTGCGGCCAGATGGCATTTATCAGGTGGTGGCGGACTTCGGATAGCTGGGAGGGAGTTGGCTTTCCGGTTCCTATGTCCATAAGCCTATAGAGCTGCATGGAATCGGCGCTTATGATCTCAGTGCCAAGCTCTTTTGCAAGGAGAATGGATGCCTCCGTCTTGCCCGAAGATGTCGGCCCAAACAGAATTATGGCCTTGTCCAAAAAACCTTTACCCCTTCCGGAAAAAATTATTTGCCATATAATTTATGATAATCCAAACCGTTTGACTAAGATTATTTCAAGCGGTTAATATTTCTTAAATGAAAAAACAGGCCGATTACGTCCCGCTTCATCTCCATTCCGAGTACAGCCTGCTGGATGGCGCAATCAAGATAGCGGAGCTTGCCGAGACCGCGCATGGGTGGGGGCTTCCCGCCGTGGCCATAACGGACCACGGGAACCTCTTCGGAGCGGTGGAGTTTTATAAAAAAATGACCAAAACGGGCATAAAGCCCATCATGGGATGCGAGCTGTACGTGGCCCCCTCAAGCAGGCACTCAAGGCAGAAAGAAGACGGGCCTTTCCACTTGATAGCCCTAGCCAAGGACAACAAGGGATACTCAAACCTGGTGGAGCTTGTCTCTGCGGCGTATACGGAGGGGTTTTATTACAGGCCGAGGATAGACAGGGAGATTTTCGAGGCCCATAGCGAGGGGCTTGTCATCCTTAGCGCCTGCATGAAGGGCGAGGTGCCCTACTATCTCTCCCATGGCATGGCGGACAAGGCCCGTGAGACGGCCTCCTATTACAGGGATGTCCTCGGCCCGGATAACTATTTCATCGAACTCCAGGAAAACGGGATGCCTGAACAGCTTGAGCTCAACAAGACGCTCCTTGAGCTTGCCCGCGCAATGGACATAAAAGTGGCGGCGACCAACGACTGCCATTACCTGAGGAAGGAGGACAGGAGGGCGCACGACATTCTCCTTTGCGTCGGGACCGGAAAGACCGTGAACGACCCCACAAGGATGAGGTTCATGGGGGATGGGCTTTACTTCAAAAGTCCGGAGGAAATGAAGGCGGCCTTCGGAGAGCTGCCCGAGGCGCTTAGAAACACTGTGGAGATAGCTGAGCGCTGCGATGTGCAATTCCAGCTCGGCAAGAACCTCCTGCCGCTTTTCAAGACGGAAGACGGCACCCCGCCAGGCGAATTTCTTGAGCAGTTGGTAATGCAGGGCATGAGGGAAAAATACGGTGAAAATCAGCCGCCGGAGCACCAGAAAAGGCTGGCCCATGAGCTTTCGGTCATTAAGAAGATGGGATATGAGTCCTATTTCCTGATAGTCTGGGACTTTGTGAACTACGCGAGGAAAAAGGGCATACCCGTGGGACCCGGAAGGGGCTCGGCGGCCGGCAGCATCGTTTCCTACGTCCTTGGCATCACGGAGATAGACCCCATGCGTTACGGGCTCCTCTTCGAGCGGTTCCTCAATCCGGAGCGCATAAGCATGCCTGACGTGGATACGGATTTTTGCCGCGACCGGAGGCAGGAGATAATAAATTACGTCTCCGAAAGGTACGGGCGCGGGCACGTGGCCCAGATCATAACATTTGGGACGCTTGGGGCCAAGGCGGCCATAAGGGATGTGGGTCGTGCCCTGGACATACAGTACCAGGAGGTAGACCGCATTGCGAAGCTGGTGCCCGAAGGGCCAAACGTCTCACTCAAGGAGGCCCTCGATGTAGAGCCCGCCTTAGGCGCGCTCTACAAGGAGGACAAGACAGTAAAGGAGCTCATTGATATAGCGCGCAGGCTGGAGGGGCTTTCAAGGCATGCATCAACCCATGCCGCTGGCATCGTCATTTCTCCTTCGCCCCTGTCATCTCTTGTGCCGCTTTACAAAAACCCTACGGACGGCTCCATCACCACCCAGTTCGATATGAGCTCCATAGATGAGATGGGGCTCGTGAAGTTCGACCTTTTGGGGCTTAAGACCCTGACCATCATAGACAAGGCTACAAGGTTCATTACCGAGGGCGGGGCCAACTTCAGGCCCGCCGAGGTGCCGGTGGACGATAAAAAAACCTTCGAGCTGCTTGGCTCCGGGCAGACCACCGGCGTGTTCCAGCTTGAAAGCGCGGGCATGCGTGACATTCTGATAAAAATGGGCCCGGAACGCTTTGAGGACCTCATCGCCCTGGTCGCCCTGTACAGGCCGGGGCCCATCGGTAGCGGCATGATAGACGATTTCCTCAAGCGGAAAAAAGGGGTTGTGCCGGTGAAGTACGAGCTTCCACAGCTCAAGGATATACTGGATGAGACCTACGGCGTAATCCTCTATCAGGAACAGGTCATGCAGATTGCCCACAAGCTCGCGGGCTTCAGCCTGGGGCAGGCTGACATACTCAGGAAAGCCATGGGCAAGAAAAAGCCTGAGGAGATGGAAAAACAGAAAGACACCTTCGTCAAGGGCATGGTGTCTAACGGCATACCAGAGGTCAAGGCCCGCAGGCTGTTTGACCTGATGGCAAAGTTCGCGGAATACGGATTCAACAAGTCCCATTCGGCGGCTTATGCGTACATAGCCTACCAGACGGCATATCTTAAGACGCACTATCCGGTGGAGTTCATGGCCGCCACGATGAGCGCAGATTTGGACAACACTGACAAGATAATGCACTTCCTTCAGGAGTGCCAGAGCATGTCCATCGAGGTGCTGCCCCCGGACATAAACGTCTCGGACGGGGAGTTCAAGGTCGTTGGGGGCTCCATAAGGTTCGGGATGGTGGCGCTTAAGGGGGCGGGCCAGCAGGCCATCGACGAGGTCCTCCAGGAGCGGGCTCGCGGCGGGCATTTCGGCTCCTTCGAGGACTTTCTTGGCCGGATGAGGGAAAAGAAGGTCAACCGCAAGGTCATGGAGGCGCTCATTAAGGCCGGGGCCTTTGACTCCCTGGGCCACACAAGGTGCGGCTGCATGGAAAAGCTCGATTCGAAAGACCGCGGCCCTTCCAAACAGCAGTCCATTTTCGGGGACATGGGTTTTGGGGACATGATGGGCGGGCAGGACCCGGTCAGCGCCGCACAGGATACGCCGGAATGGAGCGAAAAGGAGCTCCTTGCTTATGAAAAAGAGGCCCTCGGGTTCTACATCTCGGGTCATCCGCTTAAGGCATACCTGAAAGGGCCGCTCATGCGAGAGGTCGTGCCCGCCTCCAGGCTGTCTTCCCTGCCTGACAAGTCCGAGGTTGCGGTGGCTGGGATCATAGCGGCTGTCCGTAAGCTGAAGACCAAGAGCAAGGGGCTTATGGCGGCCCTCACGCTGGATGACGGCGAGGGCACC
Organism: Nitrospirota bacterium; assembly: GCA_021789735.1. Next base: position 3,679 of record JAJYJB010000043.1, on the reverse strand, counting down.
CTGGAGGCTGTGGTATTCCCGGACCTGTACCAGGAAAACAGCGGCCTTCTATTGAAAGACACCCCTGTTCTGGTGCGCGGGAACATGGACATCACGGACAAGGGCGTAAAGGTGCTGGCAAGGCATATAATGCACCTGGACGATGCCGCGTCCGGGCTTTCCACTAAGGGGGACAAACGGCTTGAGATAACCCTTCAGAAGATGGACGACCTCAAGACCATCAAAGCGCTTGTGGACGCGCACCCCGGAACGGTCCCCCTGCACCTTAAGGTGCTTGAAGGCGGCCTGGATGTTTTTATCGAGACCGCATACAAGATATCCCCGGATGACGTTTTTTTGAACGGCCTCAGGAAGATACATGGCGGAGATGGAAAGGCTAGGTTTTTTTGACAGATGAGATATTACCTGGAATTTGAAAAACCGCTCCAGGAGCTTGAGTGCAAGATAGACGAGCTCAAAAGGCTCTCGGACGGCAATAATTTAAAGATAAACACGGAGATAAAGAACCTGGAAAAAAAGGCAAAGGAGCTGCACTCCAACATCTTCTGCAACCTTACGGCGTGGCAGAAGACGCTGCTGGCAAGGCATCCGGAGCGCCCCTACACGCTTGATTACATAGGCATGATAACCACCGACTTCGTGGAGCTGCACGGCGACAGGCATTTCGGGGACGACCCCGCTATAGTTGGAGGCTTTGCGCGGATGGGCCGCTTTCCGGTAATGGTCCTGGGGCACCAGAAAGGAAGGGGCGTAAAGGAGAGGATATCACGCAACTTCGGCCAGCCGAATCCTGAAGGCTACAGAAAGGCCCTCCGGCTGATGAAGCTTGCGGAAAAGTTCAGAAAACCCGTCGTTACCTTCATAGACACACCCGGGGCCTTCCCTGGGCTGGGGGCCGAGGAGCGGGGCCAGGCGGAGGCCATTGCTGTGAACCTGATGGAGATGTCCGCCCTCAAGGTGCCGGTCGTCTCCGTGCTGATAGGCGAGGGCGGCAGCGGCGGCGCGCTTGCCATAAGCGTGGCCGACAGGCTCTATATGCTTGAGCACTCTGTCTACTCGGTCATCTCCCCCGAGGGCTGTGCGGCCATATTATGGAAAAAAGGGGGCGAAATCGGGGTGAACGAGTATGCACAGGCGGCCCAGGCATTGAAGATAACCGCCGAGGACATGCTCAAGGCCAGGGTGATAGACGGGATAATACCAGAGCCCCTGGGGGGCGCAAACAGAGACCCGGAGGCCGCCGCAAAAAACCTCCAGGAGACCGTGCTTTCCGCCCTTGATGAGCTTAGCCAAAAGCCCGCCGGAAAGCTCGTGGAGGAACGCTACAGGAAACTCAAAAAGTTAGGCGGATTCACCGGCGCGGCAAAACCGGCGTAAAAACCCGTGTCCTCTGCCTGGCTGCCTCAAACAGGAAGACCGCCGCAGCGGCCGTCACATTCAGGCTCTCGGCCCCACCTTTTATGGGAATGCCAAGAAGCACGTCCGCACGGGCCTTCAGCTCCGGAGGCAGCCCATGCGACTCTTCTCCAAACGCAATGGCAACCGGAGCCTTAAGGTCCCAGTCGTAAACCGGCCTGCCCGCGTGGGCATCGGCGCCCGCCAGGACGATCTTTTTTTCTTTCAGGTAGCACAAGGCCTCTTCCAGCCCTGCCTCGATGACGGACAGATGGAAAAGGCTCCCCGCGGTCGCCCTCACCGCCCTGGCAGAAAAAATATTTGCCGTGCCGGGCAGGATAATGCATGCATCCGCGCCCGCGGCGTCCGCCGTGCGCACAAGGCTCCCAAGGTTCCCGGGCTCCCGGATGCCCGCGCTTACCGCTATAAGGGCAGGCCCCTTTAAGGCGAGCCTGCCAAGCGTCAGCCCTTCATACCAGCATTGGGCCAATATGCCCTGCGGAGTCCTTGCCTCGGCGATCCTCTCGAATAGCCGGTTTGGCACCTGGCAAAAGACCCTGGCCGACTGCTTGAGAGCGTTAAAAAAGCGGGGATTATCTTCCAGTCTGGCCAGAAATTCATTTGTCACGATGACTGTGTCCAGTCTTCCCCCGCCGGAAAGCGCCGCTTCCACCAGGTGCGGGCCTTCAGCCAGAAAAGCCTCCCTCCCCGGATGGCGCTTTATGTCAAGGAGCGTCTTTATTACCGGGTTTTGAGCGCTTGTTATGGATTTAGGCCACATGGCTGATTATAACCCTTTTTGTTTTGTTTTCCTTTGCCTTCCTTTTCTGCCTCTCCGGCCATGTCCTCAATTTCTGATTTCAGGTTGATATTTTTTTTGGATATTTACACCATTTATCTGTTGGCAAAGGTGTTATGTGGAACATTGGCCCTCTAAGCATATTTTTTCAAAGGAGTGGATAATGAAGATACGCACCGGTTTGAATCTGACGGTCCTTGCGCTGGTCGTGATTTCGGCAGGGGATTTTTTCATGGCAGGAGGCGGCCATCTCCCGCTCTTGCAGATGCTCCTTACCCTTGTGGTTCTTGCGGTGCTGTGGATACAGACGCACAGAAAGGTCCTCGGTCCCATCGACAGGCTGAAGGAAAAGCTGGAAAGAGCCTCGGAGGGCAACCTTAGCGCGATCACGGCGGATTCGGGCGGTGATGAGATAGACGCCATTTACGGCAGCGCCAACCTTATGCTAAGGTCCGTTGATGGGATGATACAAAAAGTGCTATCCCTTCTGGACAAGCTTATAGAGGCGGCTGGGATGCTCAGAAGCTCGGCGGAGGAGGCGGCCTCCGGAGCGAAGAGCCAGTTCAACCAGGCCTCGCAAATCGCCACCGCCGCCGAGGAGATGAGTCAGACCATAACGGATATAGCAAAGAACGCCTCGGAGGCCCAAGACACGTCGTCGAACGTCACCGACGTGTCTGAGGCGGGCCAGGAGATAGCCAGCAATGCAATCCAGATGATGGAAAAGGTCCACAATTCCACCTTGGAGCTTGCCGCTAAGGTGGGCAAGCTCAATAGCAGGGCCGCCGAGATTGGCGGCATCGTCACGGTCATAAAGGAGATAGCCGACCAGACCAACCTGCTTGCTCTCAATGCGGCCATAGAAGCCGCCAGGGCCGGGGAACAGGGCAAGGGCTTTGCTGTCGTGGCTAATGAGGTGAGGAAGCTGGCCGAAAGGACCATAAAGGCCACAGCCGAGATATCCGAAAAGATAAACGCCGTTCAGGCGGAATCCGGGCTGACCTCCAAATCCATGTCCGAGGCCGCAGAACAGGTAACAGACGCGGGCAAGTTCATAAAAAAGGTGGGCGACGCTTTTCTGTCCATAGAAAAGGTCGCCCAAAGGGCCAGGGACGAGATCACCCATATCGCCGCCGCAGTGGAGGAGCAGTCCAGCGCCTCTGAGGAGATCGCGAAGAACATAGAAAAGGCCTCCGCCATAACCAGCAAGATGGAAGAGATGTCAGATACCGTGGCCAGAGAAGCAGATGTGCTTGTGGGCATCACCACGGAAGTAAGGAACGCGGCCTCCTGGTTCAAAAAGGGAAACGGCGGGCGGGCCGGCGTCCAAGCGGAAAAGCAGTCTGGGGAAAGCGCCGGAGAGCTGCCAGGCCCCCCTGGCTGAAGCAAAAAAGAATGGCTGAAAAAACGGGGAAAAGGCTGCTAGACGGCCAGCATCCTGTCAAGCGCGCTTTTGGCCGGAAGCCTGATCTCCTCGGGCACGCT
>JAJYJB010000117.1 GCA_021789735.1 Nitrospirota bacterium | reverse complement strand
TAACCCGTGGCGGCCCGTAAGCAGATAGCCCTCAAGCCAACCCTGGCACGTATGCTCGCTAAGCATTTCCATCACCCGGCCATCGGGGGACAGGTGCACGTCTTCAGGGATCATATCGGCCATCCAGGCCCGGTCCGTGGCCTCAAACAGCGCGTCCAGCCTGTTGGAGGCGGTCTCGTCGGGCCCCATCACCCTGAAGTTGCGCTCCTCCCTGTTCATGCGCATTATGTCCCGCAAAAAGCGGCCCATGACCCTGGTAGCCTCGGCCACGGTCTGGCCCGGTCCCGGCACGCTTACGGCGTAATCCCTGAAATCCGGCATCTTCAAAGCCTTAAGTAAAAGTCCGCCGTTTGCGTGCGGGTTGGCCCCCATGCGCCTGTTGCCCCTGGGGGCAAGCTCCAATAACTCCGGTACCAGCTTCCCGTTCTCATCGAAAAGCTCCCCGGGTTTGTAGCTCCTCATCCATTCCTCCAGGAGCTTCAAATGACCCGGCTTCTGCAGATCGCCAAAGGGGACCTGGTGGGACCGCCAGAAACCCTCCGTCTTGAGGCCGTCCACCTCCTTGGGGCCGGTCCAGCCCTTGGGTGACCGGAGGACTATCATGGGCCAGCGCGGGTATTTTTGTTTTTGCGCGCGGCCCCCGCCTCTCCGGGCCTCCTCTTGCCCGCTTCGCGCTTCTTCCTGCCCGCCTCTAGCCTCTACCTGAATATCTCTTATCTCGTCGAAAACCGTATCCAGAGTCTCCGCCATGAGCTCGTGCATGGCAAACGGATCGGAGCCTTCAACAAAATACGGCTTGAAGCCATAACCAGTTAAAAGATTCTCCAGCTCCTCATGGCTTATCCTGGCCAGGACGGTGGGGTTGGCTATCTTGTACCCGTTTAAATGAAGGATGGGCAGCACCGCGCCGTCGCTTGCGGGGTTTAAGAATTTGTTAAAATGCCAGGCCGTGGCAAGCGGGCCGGTCTCCGCCTCGCCGTCGCCTACGACGCAGGCCGCTATGAGCCCGGGGTTGTCCAATACCGCGCCGCAGGCATGCGAGATGGAGTATCCCAGCTCCCCGCCTTCGTGGATGGAGCCGGGGGTCTCCGGGGCGGCGTGGCTTGGTATGCCCCCCGGAAACGAAAACTGCTTGAAGAGTTTCTTCATCCCGGCCTCATCCGGCGTGATCTCCGTGTATACCTCGCTATATGTGCCTTCAAGGTATGTGTTTGCAATGAGCCCCGGCGCGCCGTGCCCCGGCCCGGCAATATAGAGGATATTCAGGTCGCGGGCCTTTATCTCCCGGTTCAGATGGACGTAGATGAAATTGAGGCCGGGTGTGGTCCCCCAATGGCCGAGGAGCCTCGGCTTGACGTGCTTTAATGACAGGGGCTCTTTCAAAAGCGGGTTGTCGTACAGGTATATCTGGCCCACTGAGAGGTAATTGGCGGCGCGCCAATATGAGTCCATGAGCCTGAGCTCTTCACCTGACAGGGTTTTCTGATTTTGTTTTTTTTCCTCCAGCTTCATTGCAATGGCCTCCGTTTCGCCGAATCAATTTTTTATTTTTGCCACAGGATTTGAGGGGCCTCGAGGGGGACCGCGATCCCCATAAGGCTTTTTGGGACGGTCCGCGCCGTATAGTCCGTGGCGGGACGGGAGGAAGGCACGTGGGCGCTATATGTATGGCCGCTGTCCGTGCCGGAAACTGCCGGCCCCCGCATCATTACCTGCCGCACCGGGCCGCAGCCATTTACCCCTTCGGCATAAAGCTCGACATTGAATGCTTCGGGGTCGAGCCCGTTGTGGAAAACCTGTATCTCAAAGAAAAAAGTGTGCTCTTCGCCCGCAGTGCTCACCTTTGCCGGGCCAAAGCTGATTTTCTGCCATCCGTCTTTCAGGCCCCGCAGCCTTTTTGCCACCTCTGCTCCAAGAGCCCCCTTCCGGGCCGCCCGCTGGCGGTATGCCGCGGCGGCGGGAACGTAATATTCATTTGTATACCCGGAGACCGCGCGGTCCGCGGAAAAGCGGGGCGTAAGCCTGGCCATGCTCTCCCGCATCATGGAAACCCATTCCACCGGGATGCCTTTTTCGTCCCGGTTGTAAAACCGGGGGACCACCTTCTGTTCGAGCAACTCGTAGAGGGCATTGGCCTCCGCCGCGTCCCAGGCCGGATCGTCATCGTGTTCCATGCCGTCGCCCAGGGCCCACCCGGCTTCGGGCGTATAGGCCTCCGCCCACCAGCCGTCCAGTTCGGAGAGGTTGAGCCCGCCGTTGACGAGCACTTTCATCCCGCTCGTGCCGCAGGCTTCCCATGGCCGCCTTGGCGTATTGACCCAGACATCGACACCCTGCACCATACGCCCGGTCAACATCATGTCGTAGTCGCCCAGAAAGACTGCGCGGCCAATGACCTCCGGCCTCCTTGCAAACTGCGTCCACTGCGCGATCATGGCCCGGCCCTGCTCATCCGCCGGGTGCGCCTTTCCTGCGATTATCAGCTGCACGGGCCGGTTCGTATCCGAAAGTATTCGAAGGAGCCTTTCCTGGTCATGCAGAAGAAGGGTAGGCCGCTTATAGGCTGCAAAGCGCCGGGCGAAGCCCAGTGTCAATATGTCCGGGTCAAAAAAGCGCTTGGCGCCTTCGATCTCTCCGGGCGGCGCGCCGGAAACGGCAAGCTGCTGTAAAAGTCTCTGCCGCAGGTATTTGACCAAAGACGCGCGCGAGGCGTTCCGGAACTGCCATAGTTTGGAATCCGGGAGATTGCGCATCTTCTGTTCGAGTGCGCTTGCCTCGCCCTCCCAGCGTTTCTTGCCGCAGGTTTTGGTCCAGAGGGCGTCGGCTTCCGCCGAATCCCAGGTGGGCATGTGGACCCCGTTTGTGACATGCCCTATTGGCGCCTCGTTTTCAGGCCAGCGAGGGAAAAGCGGCTGGAAAATGTGCCTGCTTACCTCCCCGTGCAACCTGCTTACCCCGCCCACGGCCCGGCTGCCGCGCACTGCCAGATATGCCATATTGAAAAATTCCTCCGGGTTGTCCGGGTCCTCGCGGCCAAGGGCCAGCAGGTCCCGTAACGTGATGCCAAGCCTGTTCGTGGCGTAGCCGGACAGGTATTGCTCGATCAGGACGGGGTCAAACCGGTCAAAACCGGCGGCCACGGGCGTATGTGTAGTGAATATGTTGCCGGCCCGGGTGCAGGCCAGTGCGGCATCAAAAGGAAGGCCGGTCTCTTTCATAAAACTCCGGGCCCTCTCCAGCACCGCAAAGGCCGGATGCCCCTCGTTCAAATGGCAGACCTGGGGCTTGATGCCAAGGGCGCCCAAAAGCCGCCAGCCCGCAATACCCAGCACCATCTCCTGCATCAGGCGCTGCTCCGGCCCGCCCGCGTAAAGCTCGCCTGTTATGCCCCTGTGGGGCGGAAAGTTCGCTGGATCGTTGCTGTCGAGCAGGTATAGCCTTACCCTGCCCACCTGCACCTGCCAGGTGCGCAGCCAGACCAGGCATCCGGGGAAGGCTATCTTCAGCCTGAGCCATTCACCGTTTTTCTCGCGCAGCGGCGTGATGGGCAGCTGGCTTGGGTCATTGTACGGGAAGAAGGCCTGTTGTGCCCCGTTTTTATCGATGACCTGCCGGAAATATCCCTGCTGGTAAAGGAGCCCGACACCCACCACCGGCACCCCCAGATCGCTTGCCGCCTTTAGCTGGTCTCCAGCCACGTTGCCAAGCCCGCCCGAGTATATGGGCAGGGCCTCGCTCAACATGAATTCCATGCTGAAGTAAGCGGCGGAGGCAAGCGGAGAGCGCGGGTGCTCCCGCTCGAACCACGTCTTTTCCGATTCAAGCGCCTTTCGCCTTGCCTTTAGACGAGTACCTATCTTCCTGCGGAAGGCCGGGTCTGAGAGCACGCTTTGCAGCCTGTCCCTCGATGCTGTCTGCAGTACAACCCATGGATTGCCTGTAAGGTCCCAAAGCACGGGGTCGAGCTTCCGCCATACCTCGTAATCGGAATGGTTAAAGGACCAGCGCATGTCCAGGGCAAGCTGGGCCAGGGAATCAAACCCCTCGACCTGCCCGGGCTGAGAATCTTTACAAGGAGGGGGTCCGCTTTTACTTCCTTTTTCCGGCTTCTCCATCTTTCCTCTCCTTCAGGTTTTTAATTTTCCTTCAGCGGCAGAGGATTCCAGCAATTCCATTATAAAACAGAATTTCCGTTGCGGATTAAAAAATATGGACGGCCCCGGACAGTGAGATAAAGGGAAAAAAGGGCCTGCCTCTTTTTTGTATTTTCTTGTTCAAACTGAAAATCTTAATCTCCCGTTTTTAAATGATTTTTTTAGCAAGGCTGTTCAAACGGCCATGAACATATGTTGAAATAAAAAACCCTGCCACCAGCATCATAATCCGCCGGGCCATGATGCTGTCCATGCAAACAGTTTATATAACCAACAAAAACTGAAGGTACTTCTCAACTATTTGAAGCTTGAACTCGGCTGGATAACGCCTGCTCCGCTCCGGAACCTGCTTTCTTGAGCCCTTCTTCTGTTTGCCCTTTACTGGTTCCATCGATGACACTCCTTTCAAAAACCTCAACTT
>JAJYJB010000042.1 GCA_021789735.1 Nitrospirota bacterium | reverse complement strand
CACGGACGGCCGGATGGCGGACCTTGTCATAGCGGGGCCAAACAGTGTCAGGGCCATGCATACCGCGGTGGAGGCGGCAGGCCCGGGCGGAAAGGTCGTGCTCTTTACCCCGGCCAGGCCGGGCGAGGTCCTGGACCTGGACCCGAACGACATATATTTCAGGGAGGTAAGCCTGGTCCCGAGCTATTCCACCGGCCCTGAAGACACACGCGCCGCGCTGCGGATGATAGAAGGCGGGCATGTCAGGGCGGACATGGTAGTCACCCACCGCTTTCCCATCGGGGAAACCCTGGAGGCATACCGGCTGGCGGCGAGGGCGGCGGACTCCCTGAAGGTCGTGGTCGTCTTTTAAAAGGAGAGCTTTTTAATGGAGACAAAGGCAAAAAGCAGGGTCTACAAGCACAGGGGCGATTGCTCGTGGAAGGGGATAAAACCCACGGTTTACAAGGAGGACGCCGGAGAGGGCGGCTGGGCCCAGGTGGCAAGGCATCCCCTGGTGGCGGGCCTTTCGGGCGAGCAGACGAAATTCCATTTAAGGTACTTTGAGGTTTCACCCGGAGGGTATACGAGCCTTGAGATGCACCGGCATGAGCATGTGGTGGTGGTCGTGAAAGGGCGCGGAAGGGTGAAGCTTGGCGGGCGCACGCGCGCGCTTGAATATCTGGACGTGGTCTACATAGGGGCGATGGAGCCCCACCGCCTGTCCAACCCTTACGGGGAGCCCTTCGGTTTTCTCTGCATAGTGGACGCGGAGCGCGACAGGCCGGTGCCCCTGATAAGGAAAAAAGGGAAGAAGGGATTGATTGCTATTTCGGAGTTAAAAATATTATCATGAATGGACGTAAATGTATGCTCTGCAAAGAAAAAAGAAGAGTATTATGCCTCCTGTTTAGGGGGGACCTTCCCTTGAAAGGAGTTTTTGTCTGACAAAATGAGGAGCTTTTTGGACAAAGTCTGGTCTTTTCTTTCCTCCATAAAACTCGCCATCGTAATATTCGCGCTGGTAGCTCTCACATCCATAGTAGGCACAGTAATAGAGCAGCAGGCATCCTACTCGGATAACATAAAGGTGCTTTCAAGCCTGGTGGGGCAGGGGCTGGCGCCGTCGGCGTACAAGGTGCTGTACGCGCTCGGGTTCATGAACATGTACCGCTCCTGGTGGTTTTTGACCCTGCTGTCGCTCTTTGCGGTCAATCTGCTTGTCTGCTCCATAGACCGGTTCCCGGCCATCTGGCGCATCATGCGTGCCCCCGTAAAGCCGCTAGCCCATGACCAGATGAAGCGGATGCCCATTAAGGATGAGTTCGTTTCGCCGGGCAACCCCGATTCATGGCTGGAGAAGGCCGCCGCGGCGATGAAGTCCATCGGTTTTGCCGCGAAATCGGAAAAGGAGGCCGACGGGCCGGTGCAGCTGTTTGCGCAGAAGCATGCCTGGAGCCGTTCCGGCGTCTATGTGGCCCATATAAGCATTCTCGTGATACTTCTTGGCGCCCTGCTTGGCGTCTTCTTCGGGTTCAGGGGATATGTGGACCTGCCCGAGGGCTACACCGCGAACATCGTCTACTCAAACAACATGGATATGTCGGACCCGGGCCAGGTCGCCAAAAGGGCGGGCCTGATGGGGGCTCTTTATTCCGAGAACGGCGACCTTCAGAAGGCCGCCCAGGCGCTCAATGAAAGCCTCCCCGATTATGAAAAGGACCTGAGGTCCGTGGGCATCATCCCCCTTCCCTTTCAGGTGCTTTGCCAGCAGTTCCAGGTTAAATTTTACGGGCAGACCGATATGCCAAAGGCGTACAGGAGCCTGATTACCGTTTTGGACGACGGCAGGCCGGTCGTAACCAAATGGATAGAGCTCAACCACCCGCTCAAATACAAGGGGATAATGTTCTACCAGTCCAGCTTCAGGCTCAGGCACGACCTTTCAAACGGGGTCGCGATACTGGGTGTGAGGGCGCCGGACGGGCAGACCGAGACGCTGAAAAAGAAGGTGGGGCAGAGCTTCGGCATACCTGGCACGAAGGAAACGGTAAAGCTGGTCAAGTTCAACCCGGCCCTGGCCTTTGACGATCAGGGGCATGCCGAGACGTATTCGCAGTTGATGACCAATCCCGCCGTCAAGGTTGACATTTCCGGGCCGGACGGGGCGCAGGGCTCAAAGTGGATCGTCCAGAGATACCCGGAGACCTGGAGCCTGCCGGACGGCAGCAGCATAGGCCTGACCGATTTCTGGGGCGTGCAGGCCACCGGCCTTCAGGTAAGGAAAGACCCGGGCGTATGGGTCGTTTACGTGGGCTGCATCCTGCTTGCCCTTGGCCTTTACGTGGCCTTCTTTATGAGCCACAAGAAGATATGGGTCCGGCTGGCCCCGGACAAGAAAGGCACGCTGTTCACCGTTGCGGCGACCTGCCCCAAAAACAGGCATGCCTTCGAAAGAGAGATTGAAAAACTGGTCACGCATTTAAAAGGAGGTAATTAGTTTTCATGGAAAGCTCGCGTTTTTTCGGCCTTTCCGAAATGGCATACATATTGGCGATGGTGGTCTATGTCGTCCACTTCGCCTGGAGGAAAAAAGCCGTAGGAGTAACGGCCACGGGGCTCGCGGTCTTCGGCTTTGCCTCCCAGACCCTGGCCATAATCCTCAGGTGGAGGGAATTTTACCTTCTCTCCGGGATGGGCATACTGCGCTCCATCCCCATTACGAACCTGTTTGAATCGATTATATTTTTCGTATGGTGCCTGATGCTCGGGTACCTGATAATGGAGTTCCGTTACAAGAACCGGTCGTTTGGCGCATTCGTGACGCCGGTGGCAGCGGTGGCGCTGCTTTTCATAAACCTGTCCGGCATGTCCACGCAGATAGAGCCCCTTGTCCCGGCGCTCCAGAGCAACTGGCTCCTGGCGCACGTGACGCTGAGCTTCATCTCCTATTCGGCCTTTGCCCTTTCCTTCAGCACGGGCCTCATGTACCTCATCGTGACCACCGAGGACCGTAGGGAGGGGGCCTACATATTCTGGACGGTGATGCTTGGGATCTTTGCGTCGGTGCTTCTTGCCATGGGCCTGGACTATATAAGGTTCAGTTCGGCAATGAAGTCCGAGACCTTCGTGCGGGACTTCCTTTTCAAAAGCACTTATGAGAGCAGTTCTCCGGCCGTCCAGGTGCTAAGCTACGCGGCGACGGCCGCGCTCGTTTTCATTGTATGGAGGTTCGGCTATATCCTGAAGAAGGTAATAACGGGGTTCAACATGCAGGCCGCCACCCTCGATGAGATAACTTACAAGAGCGTTGCGGTGGGCTTTCCCATATTCACTCTCGGGGGCCTCATATTCGGCGCCATCTGGGCCAACCAGGCATGGGGCGTTTACTGGAGCTGGGACCCTAAGGAGACATGGTCCCTGATAACCTGGTTCATCTATGCCTTTTACCTGCACGCGCGCTTCCTGAGGGGCTGGAAGGGGCGCAAGATCGCCATGGTGGCCACGGTGGGATTTGTAGCGGTCATATTTACATACCTGGGGGTCAACCTGCTTTTAAGCGGGCTCCACTCCTATGGGAGCCGGTAGGGCAGGCAGCCCTGCCTCCCGCGCCCTGCCCGTACACCACAGGCTGAGGGCCAGGTATTTCCTGCTGGCGTCGGCCGCCCTCCTGGCGGCCGTGCTGGGCCTGTTGCATATCGCCTATTACAGGTCCCGCAGGAAAAGCATAGCAAGGGAAACCTCAGCCAGGCTCTCCATCATTACCGAGATGGCCAGGGACAGCATCGTAAGCCTGATGCTGGGCGGCCAGGAAAAGCAGCTTGGCCGGTTCATAACCGGCGGCATTACCCGGGACCTGAAGGCCATGCGCCTCATATCCCCGGCCGGGAAGGTCATATGTTCCACGACGGCCTCCGAAAATAAAAAAAATTTCATCGTCAAAGGCCTTCCGCTGGAAACAAAGGTCGTCCGTAACGGAGACGGAATGCCGGTTGACATGTACATCCCCATCTACAACGACAAGCCTTGCCAGAGTTGCCACGGGACGGCCCAGGACACCCTTGCCGTCCTCAATGTCGAGCTTTTAAACCGCGGCCCGAAGCGGAAGATGGCCGAGCTCCGGAAAGAGACGCTCCTTTCCTTCGGCGCCGCCTTCATGCTTGCCTTTGTGCCCCTGGTTTTCCTGTATTCGCGCCTTGTGGAGGGCCCGGTCAGGGGCCTCAGGGAGAGCGCGAAAAAGGCCGCCAGGGGCAATTTCGAGATCACCTTCAGGGCGGAAAGAGACGACGAGCTGGGCCGGGCCTGCTCGGACCTGGACCAGGCGTTCGGACAGGTCAGGAAGATGAAGGCCGCCCTCGAGGGGCGCCATCTGGAGGCCATGTCGAAGATGGAGAAGATGGCTTCGCTGGGCGAACTGGCGGCCGCCGTGGCCCATGAGATAAAAAACCCCCTGGCTGGCATAAGCGGGGCCATACAGGTCTTCGCCGAAGACATTCCGGCTGGCGACCCCAGGAAAGAGATAATGCAGGATATCCTGAGGGAGATAGACCGTCTGGACCAGTCCGTAAGGGGCCTGCTCGCGTATGCCAGGCCGCCTGTGCTGCGGCCCGTCAAAGTGGACATGATCTCCGTGGTGGAAAGGGCAAGGGGCCTTCTTGCCAGGCAGGCGGAGGCGCAAGGCGTGCAGATAAGGATGCCGGAGCCGGGCGAGGAGGTCATCACAGAGGCGGACCCGGAGCAGATGCAGCAGGTCTTTTTCAGCATCATGCAAAACTCGCTCAGACTTATGCCAAGCGGCGGGACGATCGGGGTCAGCGTGAAGAGGGACGGGGCCGGCGGCGAGGCCCCCGTAAGGGTCACGATCTCCGATACCGGCATGGGGATACCTTCGGAGGACCTTAAAAACATGTTCAGGCCCTTTTTTACCACCAAGCATTCAGGCTCCGGGCTGGGGCTTGCCATAAGCAAAAACATAGTGGAGCAGCATGGCGGCCTCATCGAGGTGGAAAGCAGGCCGGGCCTGGGCAGCACCTTTCATGTTATAATCCAAAGTCGGACAAGTACTCAAAAAGATGGCTAAAACCAAAATCCTTGTCATAGATGACGAAAAGCTCCTTAGATGGTCCCTGGAGCAAAACCTTTCCAAAGACGGCTTCCAGGTGGTCGTGGCGGAACGGGGCATGGACGGCCTCACGGCTTTCAGGGAGGAATCCCCTGATATAACCCTCCTGGACATCCACCTGCCGGACATATCGGGAATAACCGTGCTCGAAGGGATCAAGGAAGTAAATAAAGACGCCATCGTCATCATGATAACCGCCTTCGGAGACGTGCAGACCGCGGTAAAGACCATAAAGCTGGGGGCCCACGATTTCATCGAGAAGCCCTTCAACATGGACAAGCTCAAGATAACAATAAACAAGTCTCTTGAGACGTGCTTTTTGCGGAAGGAAGTGTCCAAGTTCCGCTCCCAGCTTTCCTCGCGCTACGGATATGACAGCATCATCGGGCAGTCGCCGGCCATAAAAAAGGTTTTCTCCCTCATAGAGAAGGTCTCCAGGAGCGACGCGACAACCGTGCTCATGCAGGGGGAAAGCGGCTCGGGCAAGGACCTGGCGGCCAAGGTCATACATTACCAGAGCTCCCGGATGGAAAAGCCCTTCATAGAGATAAACTGCACCGCCCTTCCTGAAAACCTGATAGAAAGCGAGCTTTTCGGATATGAGAAGGGCGCCTTCACTGACGCCAGGGCCATGAAGAAAGGCCTTTTCGAGCTTGCCGACAGCGGGACCATCTACCTGGACGAGATAGCGGACATGAAGCTGAGCACGCAGGCCAAGCTCCTCAAGGTGCTTGAGAACAAGTCCTTCAAGCGCGTGGGCGGCATCAAGGACGTAGACGTGGACCTGCGCATCATAGCGGCCACCAACAAGACGCTGGGCGAGGAGGTCAAGAAGGGCAACTTCCGGGAGGACCTCTATTACAGGCTGAAAGTGGTCCCTATCCACCTGCCGCCGCTCAGGGAGCGCGCGGAGGACATCCTGCTGCTGGCTAAACATTTCATAGCCGCCTTCAACGGCGAGTTCAGAAAGAATGTCAAAGGTCTCTCCAGGGAGACCGAGGGTCTTTTCCTCAAATACCATTGGCCGGGCAACATCAGGGAGCTCAAAAACGTGATAGAGCGGGCAATGATACTGGAAAACGAGGAGTTTATCCTGCCCGAGCACCTCCCCATAGAGGTATGCAGCGAAAACGGCGGCCACAACGACAAGATCGACGCTGATGTGAAGCTCCCTTCGGGGGGCATAGATATTGAAAAGGTCGAAAAGGAGCTGATAAGGCAGGCCCTGGACACTACCAGGGGCAACCAGACCAAGGCAGCGAAGCTTCTGAACCTTACCAGGGACGCCCTGCGCTACAGGATGCAGAAGTTCGGTTTTCTGCCCGACAAGGAGTGAGCGTTCTTTGTTTTTATCTTAAAACAGTCCCTTCAGCTGGCCAGGGGTTTTTGTTTTTTTTGATTTAATTCGGTTTTTTTGTTCAGTTTATTCCCAGACAGGATCCAGGCGGCGTAAATATAGCATGTTTTTTGCAAGATATGGTCTTTGGAAAGCGCTATGAAGATACTTATAGTAGATGACGAACAGCTTGTCCGCTGGTTTTTAGAGAGGGCGCTGGCCCGCCGTGGGCACGACATCGTGTCTGTTTCCAACGGCGCGGAGGCCATCGAGGCCCTGAGCTCCTCGGACTTTGACCTGATGTTCACCGACCTCAGGATGCCTGAGGAAAATGGCTCAACCCTGATAGAGAGGGTGAGTGAAATAACCAACGGGAAAAACAGGAAGTCTCCCCGGATCATAGTCTGCTCCGCTTACATAACCTCCGAAATGGTGGAAAACTATCAAAACGGCGGGATAAAGGTCCTCAGAAAACCCTTCAAGCTCGAAGAACTGGAAGACATCCTTGCCGAAGGTGTTGAAAACAACCCCCATTCTTAAGTATTCTATAATTAGAGCGGGAAAATAGGTTTTTGTTCTTTCATTTTCCGGTTCCGGGTCTTTAAAAATTAAGGATTGTTTTTAAAGGCGGGGCAAGCGGACAAAAACCGTTTGCTGCCGTTTTTTTTTCAAAGGAGGTTTCCCAGAAAAAATGAACGGATTTAAGACCGCGGTCCTTCTGGTCGCTCTTTCGCTTTTTTTCCTCTGGGTGGGGGGCATGATCGGCGGGCGGCAGGGCATGACCATCGCCCTTTTCTTTGCCGTAGCGATGAATGCTTTCGCCTACTGGTTTTCAGATAAACTGGTCCTGAAGATGTACAGGGCACAGCAGGTTGACGAATCGGCCGCGCCGGAGCTCTACAGCATCGTCAAAAGGCTTTCAACCAAGGCGGGGCTGCCAATGCCCAAGGTATACATAATACCCCAGGACCAGCCTAACGCGTTTGCCACGGGCAGAAACCCCAAGCATGCGGCGGTTGCGGCCACTGAGGGCATATTGAGGCTCCTTTCCCCGGAAGAGCTCTCCGGCGTCATAGGGCATGAGCTCTCGCATGTGAAGCACAGGGACATCCTCATCAGCTCGGTTGCCGCGACGGTCGCGGCGGCCATAAGCTACCTGGCCCAGATGGGGCAGTGGGCGCTCATCTTCGGGGGCGGCGGCAGGCGGGAGCGTGACGAGAACCCGCTGGGCGCCTTGCTCATGCTTTTCCTTGCGCCCATAGTCGCCCTGATAATCCAGATGGCCATTTCCCGCTCCAGGGAGTATTCCGCCGACGACAGCGGTGCCCGGCTTGCAGGCAACCCCAGGTTCCTGTCAAGCGCGCTCAGGAAGCTGGATTACGCTTCCAAAGCGGTTCCCATGACAAGGGCAAACCCTGCCACCGCGCACATGTTCATCGTGAACCCTCTCAGCGGCAAAAGCCTGTTAAGGCTCTTCAGCACGCATCCGCCCATCGAGGAGCGGATACAGAGGCTCGAGGGCATGCGCTAGGTTGACACTTTTGCCTTAATACATCAAAATAGCTTACCTATGATCGCCCTGGTCACAGGAGCTACCGGTTTCATCGGGAGCCATTTGCTGCCCAAGCTCCTTGAAAACGGACACAAGGTGCGCTGCCTCGCGCGCAGCGGACCGGCCCGGCAGAAGCTGAGCGGCCTGCCGGTGGAAGTGTGCACGGGGGACCTCTCAGACCCCGCTTCCCTGGCAAAAGCGGTCCGGGGCGCAGATTGTGTTTTCCACCTGGCGGGGCTCACCAAGACACACATAGAGAGCGAGTTCTATGAGGTGAACGCCAGGGGCACAAGGAACCTGGCCCAGGCGGCCGCCAGGGAGAACCCGGAGCTTAAGAAGTTCATATATCTGAGCAGCCTTTCGGCGGCCGGTCCCGTGCTTGAGGGGATGCCGCCGCTCACCGAAGACATACCTCCCCATCCCGTCTCCCATTACGGCAAAAGCAAGCTCATGGGAGAAGAGGCGGTTTTGGAGATAGCCGGGCAGGTTCCGGTCACCATACTGCGGCCCACGGCGGTCTACGGCCCCGGGGACCGGGACTTTTACCTTTTCTTTAAGACGATAGAGAAAGGGCTTTTTTTTTACTGGGGGGAGGGCCGGTATTCGCTTATCTATGTTGAGGATCTTGTGAGGGCCATAATGGAGGCGGCGGGCCGGCCCGGAGCGAAAGGCAGCAGGAACGCGGGGATATATTTCCTGTCCGATGGAAACATCTATACGAACACGGAGATAGCCGCCGCCATAGCCCGCGCCATGCCTTGGGCCAAAAGGGAGAAGCCGCTCAAGGTCCCGCTGCCGCGGTTTCTTCTGCCCATGGCGGCGGTATTTTCCGGTATAGGGCGGCGGGATTCAGGTATAATAAACAGGGACAAGATAAGGGAGATGGGGTTCAAGGACTGGTGCTGTGACGCGGACAGGGCGAGACGGGAATTAGGTTTCGAGCCCAAAATCACCTTAAAGGAAGGGGTAAAGTGGACAGCAGACTGGTACAGGATTCATCAATGGCTATAAAGCGTCAGGACTTGTTTGAAAAATGCAGGAAATTCACGAAAGCCAGGGAGCTCATGCAGGCCGGGCTCTATCCGTACTTCAGGACGATAGAGAGCGCCCAGGACCCGGTTGTGTACCTGGACGGCAAGCGGATGATCATGGTCGGCTCAAACAACTACCTTGGGCTTACGAACCACCCGAAGGTAAAAGAGGCCGCCATCGAGGCCATAAGGAAATACGGCTCCGGCTGCGCGGGTTCCCGCTTCCTGAACGGCACCCTGGACATACACGTGGCGCTTGAGGAGAAACTGGCCCGCTTCATGCGCAAGGAGGCCGCCCTTGTTTTTTCGACCGGCTTCCAGGTGAACCTTGGCGTCATTTCGGCCCTCTGCGGAAAAGATGATTTCGTGGTCATAGACAAGATGGACCACGCGAGCATAATAGACGGCTGCAGGCTTTCCTACTCCGAGGTCAAAAAATTCCGCCATAACGAGATGGACGACCTGGAGCGCGTGCTGGGCTCGCTGGACGGGGGCGGCGCGCTTGTGGTCGTGGACGGGGTCTTCAGCATGGAAGGCGATATCGCGAAACTGCCCCAGATACTGAGGATCGCCCACAGTTACGGTGCCAGGGTGATGGTTGACGACGCCCACGGCATAGGGGTCCTGGGCAAGACGGGCCGCGGCACCGCGGAGCACTTCGGGCTTGAAAAAGAGGTGGACCTCGTCATGGGCACATATTCCAAGTCCCTGGCCTCAATCGGCGGCTTCATAGCGGGCTCCGAGGAAGTGGTCCATTACATTAAGCATTTCGCGCGCTCGCTGATATTCAGCGCAAGCCCGCCTCCCGCCTCGGTGGCGGCGGTGAGCGCCGCGCTTGATATCATAGAAAATGAGCCCGAGAGGCTGGAGCAGCTCTGGAAGAACACGCACAAGATGATAGACGGGTTCAAGGCAATGGGGTTTGAGACGGGCCCGACGGAGACCCCCATCGTCCCCGTCATCCTGGAGGACGCCGAGGCCGCCTTCAAGATGGCCTTCATGCTCCAGGACGAGGGCGTGTTCGTAAATGTGGCGGTCCCGCCGGCCGTGCCAAACGGCAAAGCGCTGATAAGGACAAGCTATATGGCCACGCACACGGACGAGCACCTGGACGTTGTGCTTGAGGCCTTTGAAAAAGTGGGCAAGGCCCTGGGGCTTATAGGACAGGAATAAACCCGCACACGCCGGGACCTCTGAACGGGAAAAAGGGGGGAGTAAAAGTTTTTTTTTACTTCCCCCTTTCTTTTAAAGACGGAAAGCGGGCAATTTTTTGTGCCCCGCGTTGATCATTCGCGGCCCAATAATATGTAATCCGCGTCGGATGTAGTTATCTCCCGTACCGACTTGCCGTTAGGCATCGCCGGCAGCACGACCACACACCGGTAATCCGAGATTTTCCCGATCTGGGCCGGTATCCCCCTTTTCCAGGCATGCCCCACGCCCGCGATCACCACCATCTTCATCCCGGGCATCCTTTTCAGGGTCTCAACGATATTGCGCGCCATCACCGAGTCCCAGAGCATCTGGGCCTGGCAGAAGTCATAAAAGGACTGGCCGCCCATCCCCGCGTGAAACCTGTACATCTCCCTGATGTAGCGCATGTATTCCTCATCGACTGTGCAGGTGATGCCTGCCGGGAGGCCCTTTTTTTCGGCTGGCGAAAGCGAGTCAAACCCGTGCTCAAAGACCTTGTCGCTTATCTCGGTCGGCACATTCAGCCCGAACACCGGCATCCGGACCTGTCTTGCGTAAAGGAGGATGCCGCTGTACAGGCTCCAGGGCATCTCCCAGTTGTCATGATAGACCTTGCGGAAGCTCTCAAGGGGGATGTCTCCCGTCACCCAGCCGTCCAACTCCCTCTGGCTGTCCGCGCGGAACATCTCCATCCCCAGGGCAAGAGGGGCCACGGAGGCATGGAGCGCCCTGATGATGTCAAGCTCCATCCTGTGGTCCGTCACGCTGCCATGGCTTTCCCCTATCAGGATGACGTCCGGACCGCTTATCTCCCTTATCATCCGGGCAAAGCTTATCACCTGCCTGTCGGCTATCCTGAGCACCAGCATGTCCGTCCCGTTTACATGTCCGGCCGCGGCGGCCAGCCGGACAAAGGCAAGGAGCGTGAAGAGGAGAAACACTGCAATGGCGATCGCCTTTTTCATGCTTTTTGTTTTTTTCTCCTTTTCCCAGTGATTTTTCCGGGAGCAGGGCCTTTAAAAAGCGCGGCGGGGCCAGTCCTGATTAAATCTTACCAGCTTTTTTTGGAGACCGCGCCAGGGTTTTTATGCAATTTTCGATTGCAATTTTTTACCGCTAATGTATATCATAAGTTGCAAAAAACGCCGGGAGGGGGGCCGGATGGCGGCGGACGGAAAAGAGGGGCTGGCGATACTGGTTGCGTCTGAGAGTCTTTTTGTCAGGCATTATTTTTTCCATATCTTTGAAAGAAAGACGGGAAATTTCATCCGGCTGGCGGCCTCCGGGAAGGAGGCGGTCGAAGCGCTGGACGGGCCGCCGGACGTGGCGGGCGGTTTTTTCCGCCCATTTGATCTTGTCTTTATAAACGATTACCTGCCGGACATGGGGGCCGCGGAGCTGCTTGAAGAGATAGCGAAGAGGCACCCGGAGACAAAGAGCTTTGTGCTCCTCACGCATGTAAATGATGCAAAGCGCCTGATTGAGAGGCACGGCGCCACCGGAGTCATAATGAAGCCTTTCACCTCGATCGATATATTGAAGAAAGTAAAAGAGGCCCTCCCGGAAGGAAATATCCAGATAGCGGACGACTTTTCGTCCTGCTTTTAGCCTTTTAGATTTTTTCCTTTTTCTTTTCCCCCCCCTTCTCTTTTTTCTTTTCAGTCCTTTTGGCTCTTTTTCAGTCTTTTTGTCTCGATGTCGGCGGCCCTGGTGGGTTCAGGCAGCCTGTACCCCTTTGAGCAGGAAAGCACCAGCTCCTCTGCATCCCGGAAGTCCACCAGGTGGCCGGGAGACACAAACAGGGGCCTCACGCCATCCTTGCTCCGAAGCACCGTCCCCACCCTGCGGCCTTCAAAAACAAGGGGTGAAGAGCTGCCGCGCTTCCAGCCCGGCTCCCGGTACTCCCCTACCAGCCTGGACTTGGCGCAGCCTATGGTGGGCATGTCGAGGAGCACCCCCACGTGGGAGGCGATGCCTATCATCTGAGGGTGCGCTATGCCTTGTCCGTCCAGTATGAGGACATCCGGCCTTTCCCGGAGTTTCCGGACGGCGCTTATCACCGCGGGCCCTTCCCTGAAGCTGAGGAGCCCCGGCACATACGGGAACGAAGACTCCATCAGCGCGGTCTGCGTGTCTACAAGCTCAAGCTCCGGATAAGTGAACAGGCAGGCCACAGCGAGCACCTTGCCATCCGGGAAGGCGGCGTCCGCGCCCGCCACAAAACGGATTTTCGCTTTTTTCTTCCCAAGGGGCACGACCCGCACCCGGTCCCGCATGGCGCGCTGCAGCTCCCTGGCCCTCGCGGCCGTCAGCCTTCCCTTCCACTCGCAGTTCTTCAGGAAAAGGGAAAGAATGTCTTCAGCCCGTGACGTCATTGAGCCAGTCTAAATACTCCCTGGAGCCCGCGGTCAAAGGGAGGGCGATTATCTCCGGCGTCTCGTAAGGGTGGAGCTCCTTTACCCGCACGCTTAACCTGTCAAAAAGCGGCTTCTTCGTCTTTGCCATCATGAGGACCTCCGCTTCGTCCTCCGTTTTCCCCTTCCAGGAATAGATGGACCTCACGCCGGGCAATATGTTCACGCATCCGGCAAGCGACTCGCCTACAAGCGCCCGGGCTATGCCGGCCGCCGTCTCCTGGTCCGGCGCCGTTATGAATACGACAATATGTTCCATGAGATGATTTTTTTAAGAAACGGAAAGGTGGCGCCCGTTTTTTATGACCACCCTGCTTCCCCCTGAAGAAAGAAAGATCTTCACGGTAGGGGAAAAGAACACGAAATCCTGGTGGAACGGGGCCTTCACCTTGCCGCCAAACGTATGGTTGTCCCCCAGGGCGATATGGACGGTGCCCAGTATCTTTTCGGATTCCAGTATGTTGTCCGGCCGGGCGGCAAGAGGGTTTGTGCCTATGCCAAGCTCCGCGATGTTTCCGCACGCTGCGCAGGCGGCGATCCTGTCCTTCAGGTATCCGGCAAACGGTTCCGGGCCTTCAACACCGGTGACGGACCCGTTCCTGACCAAAAGCGTGACAGGGGTTTTAAGCTTCCTGGTGGGGGCCCACTCCAGGACGAGTCTGCCGTTTGCGGTGCCCTCAAGAGGGGCCAGGTAAACCTCGCCAGCTGGCAGGTTGCCTGCCGCTCCAGGCTTCCTGTAATCGCCGTTGTCCTCATGCACTCTTCTTTTCCCTTTTTTGAAAACAAGTCTCGTGCCGTTTGGAGATGTCACCTCCAGACGGTCTGCCCCCCTGATGGCGGCCGCGACCTTGCTTGTGAATTTCTTCAGCTCCGGGTAGTTTACGCTCATCGGCCCCTTGAGCATCGGCAGGTCAAAAAGGGGCATGCTGGCGTAACGGGCGCCCGCGTAGCCGGTAAGGAGCTTGCGGAACGTGGTGTGCGTTGTGGAATAGTTGGCAAGGGCTATGACGGCATCCGCAGCTTCCCGCGAGTGGCTTTTCACTATCTCTCCGGCCGCCTCCATCGCTTCTTCCGCGCGCGGGCTTTTTTCCTTTTTAAGGATGTCCCGCATGAGCCCTCTGGCCAGAAGCTCCGAAACGCATTTTCTGCCGAAAGCGGCGCTCCACAGCGCCCCGGGCGGCTCCACGGCGGGAGCCCCGGTTGCCGGGTATTCCCTGAAAATTATCTTTCCGGCAAGCCCGCGGCCCAGGCTGGACGTGGCGCGCGCAATCTCCCCCAGCTGCTGCCTGCGTTTCAGCTCTCCGCCCCTGGGGGCCTGCTCCTTTCCGGAAGGCCTGTCGGTAAAGACAAGCACCCTGTCGCCCGGCGTAACGCCAAGGTTTACCAGGTAGATGTTCCTCAGTGCTTCCGCATCCAGACGCATGTTGTATTTTACCCTTTCAGTGTTTTTTTTGTTTTTTTTGCTTTTTTGCGTGCAGATCATTTTGCCAGGGCCAAAATCAAAAAAGCCCGCCCTGCATGATATGAATCATACCGCCCCCGCGAAAACTTTTTATAACATGGAACAAGGATTTGGCCGCATGGTTCCGTAACGGCATTTTTAGCTTTTCAGGGTTATGTGTGGGGGCGGGCAGCATTCGCTGCGTTGGGCCGCCGTCTCCCTCGGCCAGGCCCATTGTGGTCCCCGGAAGGACCATTTTTTAAAGACGTAAAACCGGAGGCGCAAGAAATGGAAGAGGCAAAACTTCAAGAGAAGATTTATGAGTTTGTGCGGGAGGCCAAAGGCAGGAGGAAGCTTAAGGGCAAGGACATAATAAAAGGTGTCTCCGCGCAGACCGGCGTAATTCCGGAACATGTGAAAAGCTCCATGCGGGATATGATAGACGCGGGCCGGCTTATGTATTCCGATACCGTCGGCGCCACTTCGGTGGAGATACCCTCTGATGAGTACCTCAGGGAGAAGGGGCTGATCAAATAACCCTCCCGGAAACGACGCTTTGTTGCATCCGTACCGCCTTCAGGCCCGTATGTTGCCTGAAGGACCGGAGGCGGCGATGTCCTGACAGTGTCCGGCATTTTTTAAAAAATCCGGGGTACGTCTTCGCCGTTTCAAACAGGCCCTGCCGCTAAATTGCCACTCAGCTTTTTTCAGTATGGATGCTCTGGCCATATTGGTTTTTGGCCTTGTTTCTTCTTCTGCTGAATCTTGTCCTATGTCTCCTGCGCATTATCTCTTCCCATCTTCCGTGTTCTTCCAGAAAATCGGCCACAACCCCTCTCGATGCATCGTCCAGCTGTCTCCACTCCCGGGTGCCTACAAACGTTACAAGGTTTTCAAGCTGAAGCGTTGAAAGATACTCTTTGTATTTTCGATTTCTTTTTGCAATGCTCCGAAAGTAAAAAAAGGACCCACAGGCAATAAACGAGACGATCCCGGCGAAATATTCCCAGTAGAACCGCCAATTCTGATGAGTGGCCGACCATACAAACCCCAGAGCGATCAGCATCGCGTATGAAGTCATGACGACCCATGCCGGCAGTACCTTTCCACCAGCTTTTTTCACTGATTCTATAGTCATTCCGCCCCTGCTTTTCTGTTAAGGCCTAAATCGGCTGTCTTCCTTTTCCGGGTGCGCCAAACATCCTTTCGGGCCCATACTGTCTGGCTGCAAGAATAATGATACCAAAGACTAAAAAAACCGGTGACACTTTTTTTAGAAAATCCAGCCCGCCGCATTCATAATGAAAACCAGGGGGGCCAGTCTGCTGTCAACTCCCGTACATGCACGGCTGTCCTTTATGGAAGCGAAGTTATCGCATTTTCCCCCACTTGACTTACACATATAAACTTTTATATATTTGCTTTAAAGAAGTGTTGAGTCATTTATGAGTATAGTTAACGAAAATGGATTGTTCATATTAACAAATTTATATTTAACGCTGTTGCCTTTTAATATCTTAAAAAGGGTGCGGCAATAAAGCCGGCTGCTAAAAATGGAAGAGTTGCTGAATATATTCAAGGCCTTTTCTGATGAGACAAGACTGAGGATCCTTAAGCTGCTGGAGCACGGGGAACTTTGCGTCTGCGAATTGGTGGCGGCCCTCGATCTGGTGCAGCCGAAAATCTCGTTTCATCTTGCCATACTTCGCGAGGCAGACCTGGTAAAGGACAGGAAGGAAGGCAAATGGACCCACTACCGTCTGAATGAATCGGACATGTTCAGGCGCGTTCTCCTTTATTCCGCCATTGAAAGGATACCATCGGGCCCGATTGCCCAGGACAGGGCCCGTCTGGAAAAATTCCTTGGGCAAAAGACCGGGATCAAGACTGGAAAAACTATAAATAAAGCGCGGTGCTGCGGGAGGTAAAGTGAAAAGAATAATGTTTTTGTGTACCGGCAACACATGCCGGAGCCAGATGGCTGAGGGGTTCGCAAGGGAGCTTGGTAAAGGATCCATGGAGGTGCACAGCGCGGGCGTAAACCCGGCTGGCCATGTACACCCGAAGGCTATATCCGTCATGAAAGAGGCTGGCATCGATATTTCCAATCAGGAATCAAAGGTCATTGATCATGACCTTCTTATGAAGATGGACATGGTTATAACGCTGTGTGGCAATGCAGAGGCGACCTGCCCGGCGACCCCGCCCCGGATAAAAAAGGAACACTGGCCCATAGAAGACCCGGTAAAGGCACCGGGGACAGGGGAAGAGGCAATTGATGAATTCAGGAAGGCAAGGGATGAAATAAGGACGAGGATCGTAAAACTCGTAGAGGAGCTTGACTAATGGCGGATGTCTCCAAAAAGTTGTCTTTTCTCGACAGGTTTCTTACCCTGTGGATATTCCTTGCCATGGCGATTGGGGTTGGGGCCGGGTATTTCTTTCCGTCGATGCCTATGCTCATAGACAAATTCCAGGTGGGCACGACGAACATCCCTATAGCCATCGGGCTTATTCTCATGATGTACCCGCCTCTTGCCAAGGTCAAGTACGAGGAACTGGGCGATGTCTTTAAAAACAGGAAAGTACTTGGCCTCTCTCTTGTGCAAAACTGGGTCATCGGGCCCGTTCTCATGTTCCTCCTTGCGGTAATTTTTCTGCGCGGCTATCCGGAATACATGGTGGGGCTTATAATGATAGGCCTTGCGCGCTGCATAGCAATGGTGATAGTCTGGAACGACCTTGCCTGCGGAGACCCGGAATATGCCGCGGGCCTTGTTGCCTTTAATGCCGTGTTTCAGGTCATTTTCTTTTCGGTGTACGCTTATGTATTCATCACGGTGTTCCCTGCATGGCTTGGGCTGAAGGGCGTGGTCGTAAACGTAACGATCGGCCAGATAGCAAAGAGCGTTTTGATCTACCTTGGCATCCCGTTTCTGGCCGGCATGATAACGAGGTTCAGCCTGATAAGGACCAAGAGTCCGGCGTGGTACCGTGAGGAATTCATACCCCGGATAAGCCCCATCACCCTTATATTCCTGCTCTTTACGATAGTAGTCATGTTTTCACTCAAGGGCAGTTACATAGTGAGACTTCCACTTGACGTGGTCAGAGTGGCAATACCGCTTCTTATCTATTTTGTGGTGATGTTCCTGGTCTCATTCTATCTTGGGAGGAAGATCGGGGCCGATTACGAAAAGACAACCACCTTGTCCTTTACCGCGGCAAGCAATAATTTTGAGCTTGCGATAGCTGTTGCCGTTGCGGTATTCGGGCTCAACTCCGGCGCCGCATTTGCCGCGGTCATAGGACCGCTGGTGGAGGTGCCTGTCATGATAGGGCTGGTCAACGTAGCGAGTCATTTCAAGAAAAAATATTTTACCGCCTGTGCAATAAAAACCGTGGGACCTTTATGAAAAGGGGACAGAGATAAAATGAAAATCGAGATTTACGATCCGCCGATGTGCTGCTCTTCGGGGCTTTGCGGCCCGAAACTGGATCCCGTGCTCGTTAAAGTGAACGAGGCCTTAATGGCGCTTAAAAAACAGGGCGCCCAGGTGGACAGGTATAACCTGGCCCAGCAGCCAGGAGAGTTCATGGCAAATAAAATAGTGGCCGGACTGCTCCACAAAAATGGAAAGAAGATACTGCCGGTCACCTTAGTGAACGGGGAGGTATTCCGGACCGGCGAGTATCCCACATACGAAGAGATGTGCGGAGCGCTGGGCATAAAACCTTCGGCGCTCAATTTTGGACTCCGGATGGGGAAATAAGAAATGACCAGGCACATTTTTTTCTCAGGCAAAGGAGGGGTGGGCAAGACGACCATGGCCTCCGCCACGGCGGTCCATCATGCCATCGAGGGCAAAAAAACGTTGATTGTGACTACCGATCCGGCGTCCAACCTTGCCGATGTGTTCGAACAGGAGATAGGGCACAAGGTAGTACCGGTAAAAGGTGTGCCGGGCCTCTCCGCCATGGAGATCGACCCCGACGAGGCGGCAAAGGAATACAAGGAGCGCATAATAGGCCCCTACAGGGAGATCATGCCTGATGATGTCATCGCCTCCCTTGAGGAAAACCTGAGCGGGCCGTGCACGACGGAGATGGCCTCCTTCGACAGGTTTATTGACTTCATGGAGTCCGATGAATATGACGTCATCGTCTTTGATACCGCCCCGACGGGGCATACAATAAGGCTTCTTGAACTGCCGGTGGACTGGTCCAAACATATTGAGGAATCCGCCAGGGGAAGCGGCCAGACCTGTCTCGGGCCGGTCGAAACCATACAGGACTCGAAGGAAAAGTACGACAGGGCCGCCGCTCTTCTTCGTGACAGGGACAGGACTGCTTTTGTCTTTGTGATGAGGCCTGAAGAGCTTTCCCTTTATGAGACGCTGAGGGCGTCAAAGGAGCTGAAGACCATCGGGATCGAATCAGGCGGGCTTATCATAAACGGCATCCTGCCTGAAGATGTTTGTGAAGCCGGGTTCTTCAGGAAAAAATGGGAGCGCCAGCAGGATGTCATCAGGGAAACGGAGAAGGCCATTGGATGGCCGAGGCATTTCATGCTCCTGAGGGACAACGAAGTAAAAGGGACCGATGCCCTGAGAGATGTGGCGGAAGAACTGTTTGCCGGGAAAAGACCGAAGCCCGGCCGGGACAGATCGCCGGAAGAGAGCTTCACAAGTGAAAATGAAAGTGAAAGTGAAAAACCGGACATGGACGCTCTCATGTTGCCCGGCAAGGGGACAAAGGCCTTTTTTTTCACGGGAAAGGGAGGCGTGGGCAAGACGACTATTTCTTGCATGGCCGCTCTCCGCGCCTCTGCTAAGGGCCTTAAAACGCTCCTTGTAACCACGGACCCCGCGGCCCACATCGGAGAGGTCCTCGGCGTGCATGTGGGAAGCGAGCCGGTCCCGGTCGCTGAAAACCTCAAAGCGGTCATGGTCGACCAGGAGGCGGCCTTTAAGGAATACAAGGAAAGGGTTTTGAATGAAGCCGCCGGCAAATATTCCGATGACATGCTGGCCGCGATGGAAGAAGAACTGAATTCCCCCTGCACGGAAGAGATGGCGGCCTTCGACAAGTTCGTCCGGTTCATAGAAAACAATGATTATGATGTAGTGGTTTTTGACACGGCTCCAACCGGGCATACGTTGCGGCTTCTCGACCTTCCCTTTGATTACGCTAAGCAGGTGGAGATGATGATAGGGGCGGATGAGGCGAAGGAAGCGGAGCGAAACAGGTTCCGGGAGATCATCGAAACGATCAGGGACAGGAAGCGGGCTGTCTTCAGTCTTGTCCTCTACCCGGAGTCCACTCCGATACTGGAGTCCTACCGGGCGATGCTCGATCTGAAGCAGGCCGGAATAGAAATCCAGTTCATCGTGGCCAACATGCTCCTGCCGGAGGCCTCATGCACTAATGATTTCTTCGCGGAAAGAAGGCGAATGCAGATGAAGTATCTGAAAAAGATTGCCGGTCTGTTCAGGTTGCCCGTTCTTCAGGTGCCCCTCATGGGAGACGAGTTAATGGGAATTGCCAGCTTGAAAACAGCCGGGTCCGTCATTATGGCGGGCAATGAAGCTTAAACCTGACGCCAAATGCCGGTGCATTTGAACATCCCGGACCAAAAAATCCTTTAAAGGCGGGGGGTTGGAATTTAAAGTCTGAACAGGAAAGCACAAAAGGGGCCGCAAGGGTCAGGCGCCGCGGTGAGAAAGGCGGTTTTTTGCGCAGTTTACGGTCTGTCAAGATTTTCTTTCCCGGCAATAAAAGCTAAAATTATGTGCCCGGCCGCGGCCGGCACTTGATAAAAAGGAGAAAAAAAGCGTGAAGGTCATAGCGATAAACGGAAGCCCAAGGAAAAGCTGGAACACCGCAACCCTGCTGAAGAAAACGCTCGAAGGCGCGGCCGCGCAAGGGGCCGATACGGAGCTGGTGCATCTCTACGACCTCGATTACAAGGGGTGCACAAGCTGTTTTTCCTGCAAGCTGATAGACGGGAAGATGCGGGGAAGATGCGCGATGAACGACGGCCTGTCGCCGCTTCTAAGGAAAATAGAGGAAGAGGCCGGGGCGCTCGTCCTTGGCTCCCCGATATATTTCGGGGCGATGACGGGCGAGATGCGCTCCTTTCTGGAGCGCCTTCTTTTTGCCCCCCTCGAGTATTCAAAGCCGCCAAGGTCCATCTTCCCCCGCAGGATAAGGACAGGCGTGATCTACACGATGAACGTCACGGAACAGATGGGCCAGGAGCGCGGCTACGGGCCGATGTTCGGCATGACGGAGGGGTCGCTCCGGATGATATTCGGAGAGGCCCGGACGCTGTGCTGCTATGACACATACCAGTTCCCCGACTATTCAAAAGTGGTGATGGAATATGCGGACCCCGCCCATAAGGCGGCAAGGCGGCAGACCGAATTTCCCGTGGACTGCCAGAAGGCCTTTGAGCTTGGCCGCGCCCTGGCAGGCGGCGCATGATTTTTTAATTTTATTTTTTGGGACGGCCCCACGGGGCCAATTAATATTTCGGCTTTTTTGTTAAAAGGATGCCATGGGGAAAAGAAGAAAAAGACCGGCAGGGAAGACAAAACCGGGGCGCAGGCCGGCCAGGCGCAAGTCTGCGGTCATGGGGCTGACCAAAAAGCTGCTCCTTGCCGCAGTGATCTTTATAGTGGCCGCCGTAATGGCCTTCAGGGGCTGCCCGAGGTCCCGCGGTGGCCGTGAAAGGCATGTGCATTCCTCGCGGGCCGAACATCTATTTTCTTTTTCCGTGAAAAAGGGGACAGAAAAAAGCGCGGCCCGCCGCGCTTAAAAAAGCAAAAAACCTGCTATGGTTTAATCTACAAGAGAAAAACATCGGGGGCCTGACGCAAATGGAGAAAAAATATTTCCTGGTGAGCGCATACGCCGCGGTCTTCCTGGCCCTCTACCTGCTTACGGAGGGTTTTGAGTATCTTGTCCAATACCTGAACCTCAGGCACATGGGCAAGGCGGGGCGCAAAGTCCCGCCGGAGTTCATCGGCCATATGGATGAGGCCGCCATGGTGAAGTCCATGGAGTACGAGGCGGAAAAGATCCGCTTTGGCTTCATATCCGGGATAGCGGGCAACATTGGGGTGCTCGTCTTCATCTTTGGCGGGCTCCTGAACGCCTACAACTCCTGGATCACCTCCCTCGGGCTGCCGTTTGCCGTCTCAGGCTGGCTTTTTTTCATACTTCTTTTCTACGCAGGCGAATTTCTGGGCGCGCCCTTCAGCCTGTACCGCACCTTCAGGATCGAAAACAGGTACGGTTTTAATACGACGACCCCTAAGCTCTGGATATCTGATTTCCTGAAGTCCCTCATCATATCCACGGTCACGCTGTCCGCCCTGGCCTTTGCGGCCTTTGGGCTCATCCGCTGGAGCCCGGCGCACTGGTGGTTCTGGGTTTGGGGGTTTTTGTTTGTTTTTGGCATTTTCATGATGTACATATCGCCAAGGCTCATAGAGCCGCTTTTCAACAAGTTTGTCCCGCTTGATGACGAGGCGCTCAGGGAAAAGGTGGTAGGGCTTGCGGAGCGTGCCGGGATAAAGGCGGGCCGCATCCTGAAGGTGGACGCCTCAAAGCGCAGCACCCACAGCAACGCCTATTTCACGGGCCTTGGGAAGACAAAGAGGATAGTGCTTTTTGACACCCTCCTTAAGGGCATGGAGCAGGACGAGACACTTGCCGTTATAGCCCACGAGATCGGCCACTGGAAGAAAAGACATATTCTCAAGATGATGGCCCTGTTTGAGGCCTTTACATTTGCCGCCCTCTGGGCTGCCTGGCATATTGTGAGGGGCGGGGTGCTTGGCCCGGTGTTTGGCATAGGCAGGGACACTGCGTTTGCGGAGCTGCTTCTTCTTGGCTTCATCGCGGGCATCGTCTCCATGCCGCTCAGGGCTTTCATGAACCTGCTTTCAAGGCGCAACGAGGACGAGGCGGACGCCTTTGCCTGCGGCATAACGGCGGAGCCAAAGGCGATGGCCCGCGCCCTTGTGAAGCTCTCCAGGGAGAACCTCTCGAACCCGCATCCGCCTCACCCGCTTTACGTGGCGCTTTATCATTCCCATCCGCCCGTGCTCCGGAGGATAAGGCGGATCCTGGATTTTAAAAATTAAAAGTCTCCGGGGTGAGACGGCCGGCCTTCTTTGTTTGACACTTTTTCTTTTTGGAAATAAATTAAGAGGTAGCAAAATTTCAGACAGAGGGAGGAAGCAGCGATGAGCTATTATTTCAGCAAGCATCTGAACACGACCTTTGACGAAGCGGTGGAGAAGGCGACCGCGGCGCTCAAGAAGGAGGGTTTTGGCGTCCTGACGGAGATAGACGTCCAGAAGGCGCTTAAGGAAAAGATAGGTGTGGAGTTCAGGAAGTACAGGATACTTGGCGCGTGCAACCCGCATTACGCATACAAGGCCCTGCAGGCCGAGGACAAGATAGGCACGATGCTTCCCTGCAGCATCATAGTGCAGGAGCATGGCGCTGGGGACGTGGAGGTCGCGGCCATAGACCCGGTTGCCTCCATGCAGGCGGTTGAAAACCCCTCCCTTATGCCACTGGCCTTCGAGGTGCAGGGCAAGCTTAAACGGGCGGTGGAAAGCCTCTAGAGAAAAGGGCCGCTTTTTTAAAAAAAAAGCGGCCCTTTTCTTCTGCTCTTCTTCTCCTAAGGACAGACAAAAAAACAAAAAACCAGAAAAACTAAAAAAGGTTGTAGCCCGTCTCGTCATGCTGGGAGAGGTCCAGGCCAAGCTCTTCCTCCTGTTCGAGACCCCGAGCCC